>JAYUGV010000096.1:0-34699 GCA_043767565.1 Anaerolineales bacterium | reverse complement strand
ATTAGTTCCCTGCGTACTTCGTTTGCATTTCAACCAACTCAGGTTTCTTCTTCCTGTCCCTCGCATCTCCCCTCTTTGCCATATTGAGAATTGCTGTCCACTGCCTCCTTTTGTTTATGCAATCGCGCCAGACGCTCTATCATTGTTTCCGATTCGGGCGCGTGTTTTTGTTTCGCCATACTTTTGCGTGCCTCCTGTCGCGCCCGAGTTTTGGCGGAAGGTTGTGGGAATATTCGACCTTTCCTTCCCGTTTTCGGTTCACTTGGCCAAAATGTCTCGGATATGGGGTTGATCAGCAGGATCGCCCCGACCATCCAGAAGAGATGGTGTCTGAACAGGAAAAACTGCGCGACTTCGATCCAGCGGGCCAGAAGGATCATCCCCGCGATACTGAGGACGGGCGGCGTCCATGGCTTGCCTTTCACTTCGCCTGCAATTCAGCCAACTCCCGCTCCAGCGCCTCGCGTTTCGCACGCAGGCCCTCAAGCTGGTGGGTTGAAGCTTCTTCATCCTGCGCTGGCAGACAGCAATCCATCAGGTTGACTGAGTCGCCTGGCATGGATTGTTGCCCAGAGCTGCGTTGCCGCATCATCAGGAACATGCTGACCGGGCAAGCCAACACTGCAAGTACGAGCAGGCCAAGACCCAATGGTCCACCCAGCCATGTGCCAACTGCCGCCCCTCCAGCCGCGATGCCGACTCCCACGATAGCGGCGACTGCAATTCCCGGCAGGCAACAAAGCGCGATAGGTATCCATTTTCGGAAATTTATTTTCATAGCACACGCTCCTTTTCTTTATCAATTGTCAAAGCGAATTCCTTTTTCCTGTTCAACCATGCTCATGTCTTGAGCCTCCACAACCATCTTCGACGTCCCAAAGTTCAGCGACCTGCTGGGCCGACCAGTCCATTTCGATAATAAGATATTTCGCCTGGCCCTCGAAGGCGAACCATCGCCAGCATTTGCAACAACAGGGTCCGCCCTCTTCTGCCAATTGAGTTGCCTGATCGTAGACAGCCTGCTGGTCGGGCGTCAGCTGAATTGTTTTTTGATATTCCAAGAGTTGTTTTGCCAGAGACACGGGAACATCATAAGGGTCACTAGGGATTTGAAGGACATCAGCGTATTTCTTCAGTCCTTCAACTTGTTCTTGATAACGGTGAAAGTCCATCGGGGAACAGCATGAACCCTGAATGCGCTCATTATCAGACATCGCCTCAACTGAGGCAGTCAGCAAGCCTCAGGTACTGCCAACACTGCGCTGACTACCTTGACCTGAGAGGAAAGCGAATTTTTCCTGTGAGCCAGCAACCAGATTAGTACTTGAAACGTTGTTAGATTTCCTAAAGCCAGGTATTGAGAGTTTTCCTCCGAACAATAGAAGGGAAGCCAGAATTACAAGCGCGAGTGCGATTATGTAAACTGTCTTCTTAGAAATAACTATTTCCTTGGTGTTCATTTAATTCATCTCCTTATCTTCACCATCGTTTTTTACCAAAAATCCACAGCATGGAAACTCCACTACTTCGGAATCTCTCCAGCCAGCTCTTTGTCAATCACCTGCTTGAACGCCTCGATGGGTTGAGCGCCAACCACAGGCTTGCCATTGATCAAGAACGTTGGCGTACTTTGCACCCCTATCGAACTGGACACCTGGGTGTCATCTTGTACCAGAGACGTGTACTTTCCAGAATCCAGGCATTCATTGAAAGCCTGTTTGTCGAGTCCGAGTTCCTCCGCAAACTTTTTGAGATTGTCCTTATTGAACGCGCCCTGGTTTTCACCCGACTGGCTGTTATACAGTTTGTCGTGGTATTCCCAATACTTATTCTGATCGGACGCGCATTCCGCAGCCTCCGCCGCCCATTGCGATTCGGAACCGAGAAAAGCAAAGTTAAAGAATCCGAAACGAACTTTGCCAGTTTTGATGTATTGTTCTTCTACCTGTAAACCTGCGCCTGTAGCGTATCGCCCGCAGAATGGGCACTGAAAATCGCCGAACTCGATCATCGTCACAGGCGCGTTTACATCGCCTTTGAAATGGCGTGTCTTGGCGATAACGGAATCCGTCAGGCTTTTCTGCGCGGCGATCTGATCCTTCGCGGCTGGCGTGAGAAGTTCTACGCTTGCAGGCAATTGTCCCAAAGTCACTGGACGCGCGTAATAACCACCCAGTAAGCCAATGATCAGCATGATCAATCCAACAATCGGCGTCGCCCATGACTGAATGGTGATTGTCACGGCTGGTTGATCCTTGCGTACGATCTCCTGCGGCTCTTCTGATTCTGTTTCTTCTTGTTTGGACTTTCGTCTCGTAGTCACCATGCTTCTAATCGCCTTTGGTTTCTCTGGCTCCGTTTCTTCCTGCTCAGCCTTACGTTTTGTAGTGGCCATATCTTCTCCTTACTGCTTTTGATTGACAGGCGTCCAGGATCATGGCAAACACAAATATCAAAGTTAACTTCGTCATTTTTTACCCCTACACTTTTCGTAACGTATGCCCGCTCAAATATCCCAGGTAGGCGGGCACGAGCGGAAGCACACACGGTGAAAGGAACGACAATAATCCCGCGATGATAGCTGTGAGATAGGTCGGTGCGGCGGAATAGTTCAGCGCAAAGTCAAGATAAAAGTTGTTTTGAAACGCCCAGATCGCAATACGCGACATGGCGTTTGTCAACAACAATAGCCCAATGGCGATGATGAAAATGCCACTGATGATTTGGAAGGCACGCTGGTATCGTTGCATTCTTTTAATCAAGCCTGTAGCGCGTTCCAATCCCAGAGCCAGGATTAGGAAGGGAATGCCCAGCCCTAGTGAATAGCCCGAGGCCAGCCACATCGCCCGCCCAACTGTGTCCTGGCTCAAACCCATCGTCAGAATCGCACCGAGCGTCGCGCCAATGCACGGACTCCAGCCCGCCGCAAACACAAGACCCATCAGCGCGGAGTTGGCAAATGTCCCTGCTTTGCCCTGATATTGGATGCGCGTGTCCGCGTAGAACCAGGGGACGCGAATGACATCCAGCGTCGCCAATCCAAATAGGATAACAATCACGCCGCCGATGCGTCCCAGCGCATATTTATATGCACTGAAGATTTGACCCAAAACGGTTACCGAGCCTCCCCAGCCAATTACGAAGACAATTGAAAAGCCCAGTACGAATAGCAGAGCATGCAGAAACACGCGCAGTCGTTCTGAGCCTGTAGGCGATTCTTGTGCAATACTCATGTCACTACAATGATAGCGGGTACAAGCAAAAGCTGTACGGCAATCCAGATAATCATAAAGCGATTATTAGAAGAGGGTGTAGCGTTCATTCCACTATACTCCTTTCAACACAACATCAGGTTAGACTTATTCACTTAAGGATTTCTCCCACATATTGATCAATCTGTTTACCTGTCATCTTGCCAACCTGGATTCGCTCGATAGTTCCATCCCGGTTAATGAAGATGCTCGTTGGTAAACCGATGATTTGATAGGACCTCTCAGCTACTGCTCCATCCTTGTCCAAGAGAATAGGGAAGGTTATATTGAATTCACTCGCAAACGCCTGAACATCCGGCAAGGAATCTGAATAGGTAAGGTTCAATCCAAGAATCATAAGACCCTCAGCCTTATGAGACTCATATGACCGAATCAGTTCGGGCATTTCCTCCCGGCAGGGAATACACCAACTCGCCCAAAAATTGATTAACACTGGCTGGCCGCGATATTGCGAGAGGCTCACTTTCGCGCCATCGAGTGTGGTCAGCGTGAAGTCTGGGGCTTGCTTGCCAACGAGGCGAGACGATCCCGTGGCGCTCTGTTGCTGGCTTCGCTCCCCCGGGAAGATTGTCCGCGTAACGATCACACCTATTGTCAGGGCTATTGCGGTCAGTATGACAAATATAGTCCGTTTCTGCAACCGAATTCGGAAGACAGGAGAATTCATATCATTACCTTTCATACCCGCTTACGGCGCGCCTGGTTCCGGTGCCTTATTTCGAAACTCCTTGATAAAGATAAGGAGCTCATCCGGGTTGAAAGCTTTGGGTTGATAAAGTCGTCCCCACGAGGTCGCGGCAATCGGACCGGGCAGAGACAAACGCGGTACTGCGATCAATTTTGTCGAACTCGAAAAGCCCACCGATCCAGCCTGACCCATGACAGTGCGAATCTGCTCTTTGAAAGCCTCACAAGCCGTCCCTTCCAAACCCGTACAGTTGTACCAAATGACGACATAGCCATGCTCGAGGTTATGCACCAATTGTTCATCGGGCAAGACCTCATCATAAAATCCAGCTTGAGCCGGTTGTGCGTAGTGTGGACCCGAGGTCGGCGGGTCGCTATTGTACGGTTCGTGCTGCTCGTCAATCTCTATATGTCGGACGGCCATGACTGGCACGCTAACTCCGGGCCGCGGCTTCAAGGCTTGCAATCCCATGTAACCCAACGCCGCCACTACAACGACCGCAATCACACCCCAGAAAAGCCGTAAAACGAGTTGCCGCCGTCGATTCTCGCGCCGACGCATCTCTTTATTCGACAATTTTACCGATACCGCCATCCTAAATCTCCTAACTGCACCTGATGCAGTTTAAATAAAATCAAAAGACACTTCACACCTGAGATGCAATTGGCATATCAGGCAATCGAAAACTACCGATCAGATTCATGATCGGCAATACGATAATAAGGTGTCTTAGGCTTTGGGAGGCGGGGTTACAGCTTTGATGTGAATGGATTGAATTACAGGAGCTGAGTTTACAACTCGTTCACTACCCCCATAAACAGGAACACAGGCGGACTGGGAAACCATCAAATCACATGCGGGCGAAACAGAGCCCATTGCATCACAGCATGATCCAGTGGAATTACCGCCTGCGTTTCCTTGAGCTAGATTACTTTGAGAAGCCGCAATCTGGAAGGTCGCCGTTGCGTCCATGCGCGTTGTCTGCATGGATAACATTTGATTGGACGTTGGAAACAATCCAATCAAATATGCAAATCCCAGCACGATGATTAACAGTTTTGCCGTAAAAATTTTAACTGACATGACTAATCAACATTATAACTGTCGAATCATAATTCTCAAGAAGTCTCTCATAAACTTCTAACTATCTCTTCTCAGTTTTATTCCTCGTGTTCTCATCATCTAGATTCTAGTTTTTCGTAATCGCAAACTATTCGTCACCACAAAGACACTGCTAAACGCCATCGCTAACGCAGCGAGCATCGGCACAAGATACCCAAACGCCGCGGCAGGAATTAAAACCACATTGTAGAAGAACGCCCAGAAAAGATTTTGTTTGATCGTGCCAAGCGTTTTGCGCGAAAGGTTGATCGCACGCGCCACGCCGCGCAGGTCGCCGCTCATCAAGGTCACGGGTGCGGCAGCCATCGCCACATCAGTACCTGTTCCAATCGCGATACCAACATCAGCCTGTGCCAACGCAGGCGCATCGTTGACGCCATCGCCAACCATCGCCACAATATTTACGATTTTCGATTTTCGATTTTCGATTGCGCCCTGAAGTTTCTTGACTTCACTTGATTTGCCTTCAGGTAAAACCTCAGCAAGGACAGTATCAATCCCAACTTGTTTCGCAATGGCTTCGGCAGTTTTTTGGTTATCGCCAGTGATCATCGCAACCTTGATGCCCATGCGATGCAACTCCGCAATCGCTTCTTTCGAGCCATCTTTCACCGTATCCGCAACCGCGATGATACCAGCAACTTTCCCATCAATTGCAACCAGCATGGCGGTCTTCGCTTCAGATTGCAAACGTGACACTTCGGATTCGAGTCCGTTCATGGAATAGTTGTTCGCGTTCATCATGCGGATATTGCCTACGGCAACGCTTCGACCTTCGACCTCAGCCTGCACACCATGCCCAGCCTCTGCTCTAAACCCAGCCGGTTCCACTAAAGTCAAACCGCGAGTCGTCGCTTCTGCCCAGATGGCTTCGCCGAGAGGGTGTTCTGAACCGCGTTCAACACTTGCGGCAAGGCGGAGCAAGTCATCAGTACTGGTCACTGATGACTGTTCACTGATCACTATATCTGTCACCGCAGGCTGTCCCTTCGTGATCGTCCCAGTTTTATCGAGAACAACGATCGAAACTTTTCCAGCGCGTTCCAGCGCTTCACTGCTCTTGAACAACACACCCAACTCGGCACCTTTGCCGGTTCCCACCATCACGGCAGTCGGCGTGGCGAGTCCCATCGCACACGGACAGGCGATCACCAACACCGCGACCATATTGATTAAGGCGCGAGTGAAATTATCGGTATCAGCATTCACTGGCAGTGCAGGACCAAAGAAATACCAGCCTGCGAAAGTAAGCGCCGCAAGTGTAATCACGGCAGGTACGAACACAGCCGAGACCTGATCCACAATTTTTTGAATAGGTGCTTTACTGCCTTGCGCATCTTCGACCAACTTAATGATCTGCGCCAGCGCAGTCTCTTTGCCAACTTTGGTCGCTTCAAATTTCAACAGACCCAGTTTATTCAAGGTCGCACCGATGACGCCATCGCCGGGCTTCTTTTCTACAGGCAGTGATTCGCCCGTCAGCATGGATTCGTCCACGGCACTGCGGCCTTCAACAACGACACCATCCACGGGGATTTTTTCGCCGGGTCTGACGAGGACCACGTCTCCGACGAGGACAGAGTCGATCGAGACCTCAGCCTCCACTCCGTCGCGGATGATGCGGGCGGTCTTGGCGCGGAGTCCCATCAGCTTTTTGATGGCTTCGGAGGTACGTCCTTTTGCACGCGCTTCTAAAAATTTACCAAGTCGAATCAATGTGATGATGACCGCCGCTGTTTCAAAGTAAACGTGTCCATGCAAAAATCCAAGCACAACGGGGATGGAATAAAAATACGCCGCGGAGGAACCCATGGCGATCAACACATCCATGTTGGCAGAGCCGTTTCGCAACGACTTGAACGCGCCTACATAATACTGCCAGCCCACATAGAATTGCACAGGAGTTGCCACCGCCCACATGACATAATACACCCAACTGGCGTGCGCCCACATACCTACGAGATCAAAATCGCGTAGCATCGAGAAGATGAAAAGTGGCACGCTACAGATCAAACCGATGATAAGAAGTCGGCGTTGTTCATTGATCTCATGCTCACGCGCATTGGCTTCTGCATCCTCGGCATCGCCGCCAAGTTCCATTGCCTCAAATCCAGCAAACGAAACTGCGCGTCGCAACTCAGCCTGCGTGATGACCGTCGGGACATATTTGACACGCGCTTTTTCGGTGGTGAAAGTCACTTGCGCTTCGAGCACACCTTCAAGTTTGGCAAGCGCCTTTTCCAATCTGCGCGCATCGTTATCATCGGATAGGCGCTTGATGATAAGCTCGGCTTCACCGGAAGCGACACCATAGCCTGCGCGTTGTATGCGCGCGATCACTTGGGTAAGACCGAGCTTAGCAGAATCAAAATCTACGGTAGCGCGCTCGGATGACAAATTGACAACCGCTGTATTGACGCCATCGAGTTTCTTGAGATTTCGTTCAACGGTCGCGACACAGTTTGCGCAGGTCATGCCGGTGATGGGAAGAGTGAGTTGTTTTGTAGAATTCATAAACTTATCCATTCATTTTCTTGAAACATTGTTTCTGTTCTTAATCTGACAGATTTACACGGCGCAGAGTTTGCGCGTTAATCGCCACAATGATCGTGCTCAAAGACATTAATACTGCTCCAACCGCAGGCGAAAGCAGAATGCCAAAGGAAAACAATACTCCAGCCGCGAGCGGCAAAGCGATGATGTTATAACCAGAAGCCCAGATCAGGTTCTGGATCATCTTGTTATAGCTGGCGCGGCTGAGTTTAAAGATCTTCACCACATCCAAAGGATTGCTTTTAACCAGGATAATTCCTGCTGATTCAATGGCAACATCTGTGCCGCTGCCAATTGCAATACCCACATCCGCACGCGCCAAGGCAGGCGCGTCATTCACACCATCGCCAACCATTGCCACGCGTTTGCCTTGCTTTTGCAGTTCAGCTATTTTTTGATCTTTATGTTCTGGCAAAACTTCGGCGAAAACCAGGTCAATTTTTAATTCGTCTGCCACGGCTTTTGCAACTTCCTTGCTATCACCCGTCAACATGGCAACCTGAATACCCATCTCTTGCAGGCGTTGAACAGCCTTCGCGCTCTCTGGTCGAATGGCATCTGCCAAAGCAAAAGCCGCAAGAACTTTTCCTGCTTGCACAAGATAGACAGCCGTTTGACCTTTTTTACCGGCATCGTCAGCAAATGATGTAATCTCCGCATCTGCTGTGACTTTGAGCTGTTCCAACAAACGCGGACCACCAGCCCAAACATCTTTTCCATCAACTTTTCCGTGCACGCCGCGCCCTTTAATTGCTTCAAAATCTAAAACCGAGGGCAATTTCAGGGATTTCTCTTGCGCCGCATTACGAATTGCGCGAGCGACGGGATGTTCAGAATCACCTTCAAGCGCAGCGGTTAGTGAGAGAGCGAGATTTTCATCAACCTCTTTGGAAGTTTTCATTCCCACCACACCCTGCTCGCCCTTGGTCAATGTGCCAGTTTTATCAAAGACGACTATATTAATCTCGCGCGCAGATTCCAGTGCAAGACGATCGCGGACCAGAATTCCATTGCGTGCTGCCGAGGTAGTGCTGATCGCAACAACCAGAGGGACTGCCAAACCCAGCGCGTGTGGACAGGCAATCACCAAAACAGTGACGATTCTTTCCAGTGTAAATAAATTGAAACCAATGGCAATGGTCCAGCCAACTGCTGTGAGCGCGGCAATAGCCAATGCCAGATAAAACAACCAACCTGCGGCTTTGTCTGCCAGAATTTGTGTGCGGGATTTACTCTTCTGCGCTTCAGTCACCAGCCGCATAATACCTGCCAGAGCGGTTTGTTCGCCAATCGCAGATACGCGCACGCGTAAACTACCTTCGCCATTGATCGTTCCGGCGATAACTTTGACACCAGCTATTTTCTTAACAGATACTGACTCGCCCGTGATCATCGCTTCATTGACATCTGATTCGCCTTCAACCACTTCTCCATCCGCAGGAACACTTGCGCCCGGGCGAACCAGCACAAGGTCACCTGTTTTCAAAGATGATGCAGGCATGGTGTTGGTACTTCCATCAGGCATGATATGTTCGGCGGTATCGGGCATCAATTTTGCCAACGCATCCAACGCGCCTGAGGCTTGTCGTACACTGCGCATCTCGATCCAATGACCGAGCAGCATGATGTCAATCAGTGTAACCAGTTCCCAGAAGAAGCCTTCACCAAAATTCAGCACAGCGGCGGCGAGGCTGTAGATAAAAGAGACACTGATGGCAAGTGAGATCAGTAACATCATGCCTGGCTGTCGGTTGCGGACTTCAGGCACAGCCATTTTGATGAATGGAATTCCACCATATAAAAACACAGCGACGGCAAAGATGGGCGCAATCCACGGACTGGCAGGGAAAGAAGGCGCACGAAACCCAAACCACATTTGGAGCATGGGCGTATAAAACAGCACTGGAATCGTGAGCAACAGAGAAACCCAGAAGCGCGTACGGAACATTGTTTCATGCCCGGAATGATCCGCAGACTGTCCTTCGTGACCGGTGCCTGCCTGCGTGTGACCAGCATGCCCAGTTGGATGGTTCATTGCGGATGCAGGCATACTCATCTTTGCATCCTTCATTTTCGAATGGTCAGTATGAGTATGTACAGCATGCACGGAATGAGCGTCATGTTCGGGGGCTTTTGGAGGTAATGTCTGGTGATGGTCTTTATGCTGGTCCATATCTGCCTCTTTTGCCAGTAAATTCACTGGCGGGATAGTATTTGTTTACAAATCTTTTTAATCATTTACAGGGTGATCAACCCCTCGACCGGGTAATTGATCTCGGAAAGCAGGGCCTTGATTTTGGTTTCGTCTGCCGGAGTATCGAAGCTGATAACAACTTTCTTGGTGGCTTCATCTGCTTTCACAGATTGCACGCCTTGCAGTTCGCCCACTTCGGTCTCGATGGTGTGGGTGCAGTGGGAACAGGAAATTGCGGGAACGGTATAGGTTACGGTGGTCATAGTTTAGTTCTCCTTTTTATGGTTGGTTTTAAAAAGACCAGCATTGAAAATGCTAGGGTGCTTTCACAGTCAGAGCGCCAGTCATACCTGCTTCCTTATGACCCGCAACAGTACAAAAAAACTCGTACGTCCCAGCTTCGGTCGGGGTGAATTTCAACACTGCAGACTCGCCAGGAGCAATGGAAACATGCAGGTCGTAATTCATTTGTCCCATATCATTTGCCATATGACCGTCATGAGATTCCATATTTCCTTGAATATCAGAAGCGTTTATCTTTTCAACAACAAAGTCATGTTCAACAGCGCCGTTATTTTTTATTGTCAGTATTACAGCCTGCCCCGCAGAAACTGTAATCGTAGCTGGGTCATATGCAAACTCTCCAACATTAACAGTAATAGCAGCTCCTGGCTGGGAATTGGTTGAACAGCCAACCAATAATAAAAACAACAAAAGTCCGAATAAGCTTTTTACACGCATTGATCAATCTCCAACTCTAAAATTTGTTTGATCTACACCTTGGTAGACATCTCAAAAACTTCGGTAATTTCTTTTAACACGCGTTCGCGTTCCTTCTTGTCATTTCCTTGGATCGCAGTGATCACGCAGGAATTCAAGTGATCTTCAAGGATCAGCGAGCTGACCTTGTTCAACGCGGCTTCGACAGCCTGGATCTGACGGATCACATCAATGCAATAGGCGTCATCTTCCACCATACGGATGACGCCGCGCAGGTGACCTTCGACAGTTTTCAATCTTCGCAATGTGTTATCGTTTTCCATATTTACCTCTGGTATCCAGATGCAGTTCTGCGCTCTTCTCTTACCCCCCCCAGGGGGGTAGGGATAGACTAAATATAAGACATTCCCCTATTACACGTCAAGCGACAAATGTCACCAGCTTAGGGTGTAAAATGACGATATGGATATTTCACCGAAGGATTTGAAACAAGTTATAGTGTTCCAAAACGCAACGGATGATGATCTGCAACTCATCCTTCAAAATAGCATTACCCGCTCCATCGAAGACGGGGGATTTTTCTTTTTTCAAGGCGATGCAGCACATTTCCTTTATGTGCTCACCAGCGGACAAGCCAAACTCATACAGACCTCATCCGCCGGGCAATCAGTTAGTTTACGAATGCTCTATCCGTGGCAGATGTTCGGCGCGCTGGGCGCTGTCCGCGCGGAGGCGACTTATCCCGCCAGCGCACAGGCTCTGGAAGACAGCACAGCGCTAGCCATCAAAAGCGAATTTTTGCATGAGATGCTCAAGACCCGCCCCGATATGTCACTTGATTTGATGAATCTGATGACATCTTATATTCAGGAAATGCAGGCGCGTTACCGCGAACTCGCAACGGAGCGGGTTGAGCAGCGAGTCGCCAACGCACTGATCCGCCTGGCTGAGCAATCAGGCACAAAGTCCAGTAAAGAGGCGGGCATTGAATTATTCTTTTCGCGGCAGGATGTCGCCGAAATGACCGGGTCCACACTCTACACGGTCAGCCGTCTGCTTAGCGAATGGGAGCGGCAGGGTATCCTTGAAACGGGTCGGGAGCGGATCAAGATCCTGAAACCTCACGATCTGGTACGAATTGCAGATGGTTTAGAAAAGTAAACTTTGTAATCCTTATTTGCGCCAGCGCAAAGACAACCCGGGGGGAAGTGTTATGCTATGTCCAACATGAACGATATTTTGGCGATTTCAGAAACCAGCGTGACAGACTTGTTGAAAGCCACGCCCGAGGCAGTCCGGTTTTTCATTGATCAGGGCACCACCTGCGCGGGTTGTGCGCTCGCCCGCTTTTGCACGCTGAAGGATGTCATTCTTTCCTACGATCTTGATGAAGCTGGGTTTATCCAGGAACTCGCCAAACTGAATGTTCATAAACAATAATTTTATAAGGAGCATGAAATGAAAAAGTTCTTAAATCTTTTCGGGATCGCCATTGTTCTGGCTGTCTTGATCACAGCCTGTGCCGGTGCGTATTCCCAGAGCAGCGACAAGGAATATGTGCTGACCACAGATCTGAAAGATGGAAATCTGATCTTTCTAGGTGTCAGCGATGAGATCAATGGAATTTCAAACCCCACCTTAAGCGCCAAGCCGGGTGAGACCGTTACCATCACACTGATCAACGGCGGGATGGGCGAGCATAACATCACCATCCCAGCGCTCAAAGCCAGCACTGAGATGGTAAAGGAAAAAGGTCAGGAGACCTCGATCACATTCACTGCCCCGAACAAGGAAGTGAAAATGGAATATTTCGATGGCGTGAGTAATCACGCCGCATTGGGCATGAAGGGCGTTCTGGTTGTAAGCACAACAGAACAATCATCGGCTTCTGCCTTACAGGGCAATGGTGATCCGCAAGTGCTCGCCGCATTCCAAAAAGGCGCATGCGGAAGCTGTCACACCATTGCAGGCATTCCCAATGCCGCAGGTGTGATCGCACCTGACCTCTCCGATTTAAGCATGGCTGCTGAAGAGCACTTCAAAAGCGGAAGTTATACCGGCAAGGCAACCACTGCGGAAGAATATATCCACGAATCCATTCTTGACCCGAATTTATTCGTTGCGCCCACCTGCCCCACTGGAGCATGTCTACCGAATGTTATGCCCGCCAATTTATCCACCACGTTAAACGCGGATGAGATCAACTCCATTGTCAAATATCTGGGTAGTTTGCCGGTTGGCGCTTTTAGCGACTCAGACGTTGCAATTGCAGCAACACAGGCTCCCACTACTGGCGTAGATATCGTGCGCGACCCCACCGACCTCCCGGCTCCGCTTGCAGCACGCGAACCTCAAACTGTGCGTATAGATCTGGAAGCGGTCGAAGTGGAAGGTCAACTAGCTGATGGGACCACCTTCACCTATTGGACATTCAACGGCGCAGTCCCTGGTCCATTCATCCGCGTGCGCGTGGGCGATACGCTTGAAGTCCACATGAAGAACAGCACCTCCAGCACGATGAACCACTCGGTTGACTTTCACGCAGTCACCGGTCCAGGTGGCGGCGCGGTTATGACCCAGACCGAACCCGGCAAAGAGACCATGTTCACAGCGAAAGCCATCGCGCCCGGACTCTTCGTCTACCATTGTGCGACCCCGATGGTTGCCAACCATATATCCAACGGCATGTATGGAATGATCCTGGTCGAACCCGAAGGCGGATTGCCCCCGGTTGACCGCGAGTTCTACGTGATGCAAGGCGACATTTACACCACCGGCGCTTATGGCGATCAAGGTAAGCAGACCACCGATGTGACAAAACTGCTCAACGAAGATCCAGAATATATTGTCTTCAACGGCGCAGTCGGCGCGCTGACCGCTCAGAAACCCCTCAAAGCAAATGTAGGCGAGACCGTACGCATCTTCTTCGGCGTGGGTGGACCCAACCTCACATCCTCATTCCATGTGATCGGTGAGATCTTTGATCGTGTGTTCAATCAAGCGTCGCTCACCAGTGCGCCGCTTACCGATGTTCAAACCACCATTGTGCCGCCGGGCGGTGCAACCATGGTCGAGTTCAAGCTTGAAGTACCCGGTCGCTACATTCTGGTTGACCATGCCCTTTCAAGATTACAACGCGGGCTTGCCGGATTCCTGATTGTCGAAGGACCTGAAAACCCCGAAATATTCAACGGCACGCCCATGCCCGGCAGTGGACACTAAAACTCAAAGTATAAATCCAACAAAAAAGCCTGCGATATTCGCAGGCTTTTTTGTTCATGAGTAAAGTTTTTGAAACAGGTTTTGCACCCAGAGCAAGAGTTCCTGTTCATCTAGCTTTGTCAGCGCACCTTTGCCGCTTCCATGGAACGTCAACGTGACTTCCATGCGATCAGAAACACCTTTAGGGTCAGAGGCATCCAGGTCAACCTGCCCGAGTTCCTTGAACCAAGTATCGAACTGTTCACGATCATTTTTTGAAAGCAACTTTGCAAATATCCCCATGGTTCCATTAGGTTCTGACTTACATTGATTCCCATACACTTCCCCTGAAAGGAAGACGGTCAAACTATCGCAGAACCCAGCGATCCCGCCTTCGCGCTTCCACGTCAATGTGAGCGTGGCTGGTTGAATTTGCGAGCCATCGTTGTTGGTGTGATATTCATACTGCACACCATTTGCTTCCAATACGATGATTTTGCCGGGTACTACCATCTGTGCGCAGGTCACTTCTGACATGGCGACACCGAGACAAGCATCGGAAAATTCGATTTCAGAACTGCTAACAACGGAAATATCTTTTTTGTTTAAGCCAAGGTTGGAGGCAAGTTGCGTGGTCACTATATTCTCCACAGCACCTGTCGGCGCAACTTCGCCCACCTGCGCTACTTGCGAACCGGTCTCGTTGGTATGCAGCTCATACAGTGTGCCGTTCACCTGTAAAAGGATCTTATATCCCGGCACAATTGCCTGGGTACACATCACGCCCATCTTTTGGATACCCAGACAACCATCGGGCCATTCCACGGCTTCAGTGGAGATCATGGTAATTTGTCCGGGTGGCAGGTTGAGGGTCCCAGAAAGAGCCGTAATCGCGGCTTGTTGGGCGGGAGTCCAATTCACAGGCGAATCCGTTGATGAAGAGTTCTCATTTGGATAAGAATCATTCGGATAGGAACTATTCGGATATGAATCGTCGTTCGGTAGCAGGGATTGATCAGTGGGTTGTGGCTTTGGCGCACAAGCAACGAGTATCCAAATTAACAATATAACAATCCACAAATATTTTTTCATTCATACTCCTTTATCACATGACGAAGACATTCTAAGGTTTGTTCCGAAAAACTGTATAATCGACCTATGCGATACAAAACCTTGATCCTATATATTTTAATTGTAGCAGCCTGCGCGCCAAAGACTGACCCGAACACGCAGGTCCGGCAGGCGGTTGCGGCTACCGTGGCGGCGATGCCAATTGCCACGTCCAATCCCATCCCAACCCCGTACCCACTGCCCACGCCTTTTGACCTAAAGGGTTTATTTTGCGAATACCAGTTCTGTATTGGGCACCCGATCGATATGGCGTTCTTCGATGTCAGTGCGCAGAATAACCCGGCTTCGCCCAGCACGTATTCACAGGGTCTGACTGCGGCTTTCAACGGCAATCTTTTCATTCAATTAATGTGGCAACTCGCGCCGGGGACTTCGGACCCGCAATCCATGCTCGATCTTATTTTGGATGATGTGGACACACGCGTCGGCAATATGGACGTGAAGCTGATCCGCAATATGAACCTGGTCTACACTTCGATCACTACCAGCGCAACACCAGTCCTGCCTTTTGGCGCAGCTGGTGCCTGGGTCTGCGGCGACCGCACCTTCGCATGGAAGGTTTATAGCCCACAGGCCGAAAGCGCACAAGGCTTATTCGATGCGGCACTGGAAAGATTCCGATGCAGCCAATAAATCGCGTTTTCGAAACAATCCGCGGCTCAATCATTATCAGAGAGGCGTTGCCATCCGATGTCACGCAGTTTCGCGAGTTGCGACTCAATGCGCTACAGGATAGTCCCACTGCGTTCAGCGCTGATTATCAAATGAATGTGGATTACCCCATAAGCTTTTGGGAAGGTAGATTGAAGACCGATGAACTGGGGATAATCTTTTTTGCAGAACACGATCAAAAACTGATCGGGATGGCAGGCATCCGTAAAGGCGAATCGCCAAAGACAAAACATGGCGGCTATATTTGGGGTGTATTTGTCCGCTCGGAATGGCGGGGATTGCATATCGCCGAAGCATTGCTCGAGAGCAACATCGCCTGGGCAAAGGCACGCGAGATCAATATCGTAAAACTGGGTGTCGTTTCGAACAACACTTCCGCTATCCGCTGTTATGAACGCTGCGGCTTTACCACGTACGGAACTGAGCCGAGCTGTATCTTTTACGAAGGCATTTATTACGATGAATATTTGATGTCTCGAATTATAGAAGCACAATAGGAGAAAACATGGTTTAAGAATCCGATATCCTTGCACTCAGAGCCCGCATCAATGAACTGGAAGACCGCCTGAAATTTATCTACAGTAAATTGGAAGTTGAATATCCTGAAAATCCAGACCCGATCATGTCGCCCAAGATCCAGGATGCATTGCGGCATGGCAACAAAATCGAAGCCATAAAGATCTATCGCGAATTGACTGGTGCAGGTCTCGCTGAAGCCAAGGATGAAATCGATAAGGCAGAGCAGTTTATCAAGTAGAAATTACAGCCCGCGTTTCTTTGCCTCATTCCAAAGCGCATCCATCTCTTCGAGAGTCAGGTCGGATAAATTCCGCCCCTGCTTCTTCGCGCCCTGTTCAACATGCGCAAAGCGTTTCTTGAATTTCATATTTGTTCCCCGCAAGGCGGATTCAGCATCCACTTTTTTCCAGCGCGCGAGATTGACCAGCACGAAGAACAGGTCACCGATCTCAGAAGCCAGTTCAAAATCGGTTTCGGCAGTTTTGATCTCTTCAATTTCTTCCTTGATCTTATCGAGCACGCCTTCGATCTCGGGCCAGTCAAATCCAACACGTGCGGCACGATCTTGACACTCCTGTGCTTGAGACAAGGCAGGCAATGCCAGCGGCACACCGTCCAACAGTCCCTTTTCATTTTGACCGTTATCCTTGCGTTCCTGCTCCTTTAGTTTTTCCCAATTTGCCAGCACGCCGTCAACACCGTCCAACTGCACGTCGCCAAACACATGCGGATGTCGGCGCACGATCTTCGAGTAGATCCCATGAATGACCTGATTAACATTGAACTGATCTTCGTCATTCGCGATCTGCGACTGCAGTACAACTTGCAGCAGCATGTCACCGAATTCTTCGCGCATGGATGCGAAGTCACCTGAGTCAATGGCCGAGATAGCCTCATACGATTCCTCCAGCAAATGCTTGCGCAAGGATTCGTGAGTCTGCTCCTTGTCCCAGGGACAGCCGTCCTCCGGCGCGCGCAGGTGGGCGACGATTTCGGCGAACGCCTCGAAGGATGTTCCCTCACCAAGTGCAGGAACATACCAACAGGTCCCTACACCCAATTCACTACCGTCTATCTCGCCTAAGCGCTTTTCTTTCATCCCTTCGAGAGCCTCAGGGCGGCGCTTTCCCGCGTTCACAACATAAACGATATGCTCGGCCGGATATGTGGTCTGCAAAACTTTCTGCAATTGCAACGCCAACTCGGCAGAAGCCACATCCACAAGCAGCACTGGCATATCGGGCGGGTATGGCGGAACATGCGCGGATGATAGAGTCTGCGCTTCGAGCAGGATCAATTTTGCAGGCGGAACGATGCGAAGTACGTCAAAGCATTGGGTAACAAGTGAGAAATCCATGAATATCTCCGATTAAAGGCAAAATGCGTAATCCGTATTTTATATACGAATTACGCATCGGGCAATCAGTTGAATTGAAATCCTAACGCTTGGTGTAGGTAGGAGCCTTGCGGGCTTTCTTGAGACCGGGCTTCTTGCGTTCCTTGACGCGGGCATCGCGGGTGAGCAAGCCCTGTTTACGGAGCGCAGAGATCCAATCAACGTTGATCAAGACCAGTGCGCGGGCAACGCCCAAACGCACGGCTTCGGTCTGACCGGTAGGACCACCACCCAACACTTTGACACTGACATCATACTTGGTCGCGTCCTGACCGACTGTGACAAAAGCGCGCAGAATATCGTTCAAGTCACCCATGCGGGTAAAATAGGCGGCGGCATCCTTCTCGTTCACAACGAATTTGCCAGAACCATCGGTAAGGCGCACACGCGCGGTGCTTTCCTTGCGGCGGCCAACAGCTTCATAATATTGAGACATATTTTCTTTCCTTTTTCTTCACTTCACTCTTTTGAAGTGGACAACGGCTCAGGGTTATTTGTGCCGTGCGGGTGATCCGGCCCGGCATAGATCTTCAAACGCTTGAGCACGGAACGCCCCATGCGGTTGTGCGGCAACATGCCCCACACAGCGATACGCAGGGCGCGGTCGGGATGCTGTTTCAACTGGTCACGCAATGAAATGGATTTCAAACCACCCGGATAATTCGAATGGCTGTAATAGATCTTGGTATCCATTTTGGAACTGGTCTTGGTGCCAGTCACAGTTACACGCTCGGTGTTGATCACGATGACATTGTCACCCATCTCAACACCTGGCGTAAAGGTCGGTTTGTGTTTCCCGAGCAATACATGCGCAACACGGGTGGCAAGGCGGCCAAGGTTTTGTCCAGTGGCATCCACCAACACCCACTTACGTTCAATTTCGCTTGCTTTCGGATAGTACGATTTGTACACTTTCTGCTTCTCCGTTTCTTTTCTTAATTAACCGATCAACTCTTACTCTTTGTATTTGACTTCGACCAACATCAACCCATGTGCGGGAGCCAAACCGGACGGAAGTCCGCTGCGGGACCCAACCGGAGGCGGTTTCGCTAAAGACCTAGCAATCGCTTCCACTGAACCATTTCCCTGCGCAACTGCCACTTGAACGAAAACCAGCCTGCGCACCATTCGATAGAGAAAGGCATCCGCTTGCACTTCAAAATGCCATCCATTTTCACCGACTTGCTGCCACTCAACTTTCATGACGGTCCGCTTGGTTGTGCCTTTGGGAGTGGTCGGGGAACCGAAGGCTGAAAAATCGTGCGTTCCTAAAAAAAGCTTCGCTGCATTTGCAAGAGCATTCGCATTGATCGCAGGCCAGACCCGCCACTCAAACCGTTCACGCATTGGGTCACGCAATGGGTGATAAAACAGCCTGTAACGATAAAGCCGGGCGATCGCATCAAAACGCGAATGAAACTTCGCATCCACCACATCAACAGACCTTACTACAATATCCGCTGGAAGAATGGAGTTCAACGCCCGCATAAGCTGATCGTCAGTGCGTGACCAATCAAGGTCAACTGAAGCAACCTGCCCGGTAGCGTGAACGCCAGTATCCGTCCGTCCAGACATCATGACTGAACGCCCGGACCATCCCAGCCTTTGCAGGGCTTTTTCAAGCTCACCCTGCACTGTCCTGGTAGTCGCCGAAACCTGTCGCTGGCTGCCAACAAAACCAGAGCCGTCGTAGGCAAGAGCCAATTTGTAACGTGCCATACAGTTTCAGCCTATAAATAGTTTTGGCTGAAAGCCGAAATACCTATTCTTCAACCAATTCCAAAATCACCATCTCAGCAGAGTCGCCCATGCGGGGACCAAGCTTCATCACGCGGGTATAACCACCCGGGCGATTTGCATAGCGCGGCGCGATCTCATTAAAAAGGCGATTGAGGATCTTGTTGTCGCCCAATTTTGAGATGACAAGTCGGCGCGCATTTAATTTTTCCACATCACTACCTTGTGCAGAATTACGCGCGATCGTGATAAGGCGCTCGGCATCACCGCGAATCGCGGCAGCTTTGGCGCGTGTCGTTGTGATACGCTCATGTGTGAAAAATTGTTTGATGAGATTGCGACGGAGCGCAAGTCTTGCGCCTGTGCTACGTCCAAGTCTATAACCAGCTATTTGATGTCGCATTTCAAATTACTCCGCAGAACTCGATTCTTCTTTCATATAGCCCTTTTCCTGCATCTTCTGGCGAAGCTCATCGAGACTCTTCTCGCCAAAGTTGCGGATGGACATTACCGCTGTTTCACCTTTTTCAAGGAGGTCTAGCACGTCACCCACCGTGGTGATGCCCGTTCGCTTGAGAGAATTGAACACGCGAACGGAAAGATCCAAAGCCTCCACCGGGGTGTCAGCCAATTCACTCGTAAGGCGGCTACCGCCCAATTCCTTTTCCACCGAAATGGTAAGAGTTTCTTCACTGACGCCAGCAATATAACGCAAGTGATCGATCACGATCTTGGCTGCCGTGCTGAGCGAGCGTTCGGGTGAAACGGTTCCGTCGGTCCATATCTCAAGGATAAGTTTGTCATAGTTCGTGCTTTGACCAACGCGGGCAGATGTCACTTCCCAGTTCACACGTTTAACGGGGCTGTAGATGGCATCAATTGGCAATTCGCCAATCGGTAAATGTCCGCTGCGCTCATTCGCCGGTGAATACCCGCGTCCACGCTCGACCGTAAATTCAAGGTCTAGTTTGGTCTTGGGGTTATCAACCGTAAAGAGATACAATTCAGGATTGACCACTTCCACTTCAGCAGGCGTTATGATGTCCGCCGCAGTAACTGTGCCCTCGCCACGCACTTCCAGGTGCATTCGGGTACTATCTACGCCGTCCAACTTAAGGCGTAATTGCTTGACCTGCAGTGTCACTTGAATAACATCTTCACGGACACCGGGAATCTCACTAAACTCGTGTAAAACATCCGCAATTCGAATGGATGTTACAGAAGCGCCTTCGAGCGAAGAGAGCAGAACACGGCGCAACGCATTTCCAAGCGTCACACCATACCCACGTTCTAATGGACTAATAACAAATTTGCCGTAGTTTCGAGCTTCGGCTTCACGCTCGATTTTCGGCATAACCATGTTTGTGATACCCGTCACGGTTCACCTCTCCCTGTTATACAGTGGAGCTTTGGCTGATAGTGAGGTCCACATCTCAGCCAAAGCACAATTGAACAATTAGCGCGAGTAGTACTCAACGATAAGCTGTTCGTTCAAGCTGCCATCAATTTCAGTGCGCTCAGGAAGACGCTGAATAACACCGGACAATTCCTTGGTGTTACGATTCAGCCAACTTGGTGATGTACGCACATCCGCCACATCGCCCAGTCCTTTGAAGTATTCCAGGGAGCGCGACCCTTCACGAACAGCAATAGAGTCACCGTCATTCAATAACATCGACGGGACATCTGTGCGGCGATCGTTGACAATAAAATGGCCATGAGTAACCATCAAGCGAGCTTGCGCACGGCTGGATGCATACCCGAGCCGGAATACAACATTATCCAACCTGGATTCGAGAATCTGCAAGAGATTCAAACCTGTAAGACCACGTCGTTGATTTGCAACTTCATAGTAACGACGGAACTGGCGCTCCAAAACACCATATACACGGCGGGCGCGCTGCTTGGCGCGTAACTGGCGCAAATAATCAGATTCGCCTGTGCGGCTTCCACCGCCACGGCTACCAGTACGTCCATGCTGACCAGGAGCGAAGGGTCGTTTTTCAAAGGCGCATTTCGGAGTGAAACATCGTTCACCTTTGAGATAGAGTTTTTCACCTTCACGCCGGCAAAGTTTACAAACCGGGCCAATATGCTTTGACATAAATTCTTTCCTCTATATCAGATTACACGCGACGCTTTTTCGGCGGACGACAGCCGTTGTGCGGAATCGGTGTGATATCAGAAATTAAACGAACTTTCAAGCCCATAGCCTGAACGGCACGAATGGCATTTTCACGTCCAGGGCCAGGTCCTTTGATGTATAACTCGACTTCCTGAATACCGAGTTGTTGAGCAGCTTTAATAGCCTGTTCAGCGGCAAGGCGGGCGGCAAACGGCGTACTCTTACGAGAGCCTTTGAAACCAGCCGACCCCGCGCTCCCCCAGGCAACGGTATTACCTTCCGTGTCGGTTACGGTAACAATTGTATTATTGAAGGAAGCAAAGATATGCACTTGTCCAGAAGACAATGCACGTTTTCCTTTTTTTGCACCTGTAGTTCGGCGCGTAGAGCGTACACTTTGAGCCATATTCTCTCCAACCTTTATTTCTTAGCGCCACGTCGGCGACCGCGACCGGCAACGGTTTTCTTGGAGCCTTTACGAGTGCGCGAATTCGTTTTTGTTCGCTGACCACGTGCAGGCAAATTACGACGGTGACGCATACCGCGATAAGAACCAATTTCAATCAAGCGTTTAATGCTTAATTGAACTTCACGGCGCAAATCACCTTCCACTGTGTAACTTTTAGATATATATTCGCGGATCGCAGCAACTTCAGCTTCTGAAAGATCCTTGATCCTTGTATCAGGACTGACCTTCGTATAAGCTAAAATCGCGCGCGCGCGCGTAGGACCTACACCATACAAATAGGTCAAACCAACTTCCACCCGCTTATTGCGGGGTAAATCGACACCTTCAATTCTCGCCATAGTTCACACTATCCCTGTCGCTGTTTATGCTTTGGATTTTCGCAGATAATAAACACTCTGCCTTTGCGCCTGACAATTTTGCACTTGGCGCAGCGCTTTCGTATTGACGGTGAAACTTTCATTCAACAATTCTCCTTGCCAACGGCTATCTTCATTACGAATAGCCAAGGGTTTAATTATACACGTTCATCAAATTTTCGTCCAGAATACGCGGAAATTGCGTTAGGTCAAGGGACAGTCAGGATTCGAGGTTCTCCTTCGGTGACAGCGATCGTATGTTCAAAATGCGCTGTCAAAGACCCATCCGCAGATACTACGGTCCACTGGTCGGATAATACCTTTGTCTCAGCCGTTCCTACCAAAACCATGGGCTCAATGGCGATCGTCATGCCAGCTTTGAGAAGCATGCCCGTGCCTGCCTTGCCATAGTTTGGAACCTGCGGTCCTTCATGCATCTGACGCCCAACACCATGACCAGTGTATTCGCGCGTCACATAAAAGCCACGGCTTTCGACATAATTCTGTATTGCCGCAGAGATGTCACCAGTACGATTGCCTGCGCGCATTTTATCGATACCTGCATGCAGCGCCGCATTCGTAACATCGAGTAATTCCTGCGCTTCCGGGAATATATTATCCACCCCGGCAGTAAACGCCGAATCTGCCACAAAGCCATCCAAAATTGTTCCACAATCGATCGAAACAATGTCACCAAGCTTAAGCTTGCGCTGTTTACTCGGTATACCGTGAACCAATTCCTGATTGATACTGACAGTTATGGACGAGGGAAACGGCGGACGGCCATAACCTTTAAACGGCGATATGCATCCGTGTTTCTTCAGCACTTCCTCAGCAGCCGCGTTGAGGTCAGCTGTCGAAACACCCGGTTTTAAAAGTTCTTTTACTGCTGCATGTACACTTGCATTAATGCGCCCAGCTTCTCGCATAACATCCAATTCAGCAGGACTTTTTAAATGAATTTGACGCGACCAACTCATGACATCTACTTTTTCAACGCAACGACCATAATTTGCGTCACTTGTTCTATGGTGTGCATTCCATCAATTTCTACTAGCTTGCCATTATCGCGATAATAAGATAACAATTGGGCGGTCTGCTCCAAGTAAACCTGAATCCGGCGCTTTACAGTTTCAGGCTTGTCATCATCCCGCTGATATAACTCTGAACCATCAAAATCACATATACCTGATTCTTTAGGTGGGCTGAATTTTTGATTAAAGATATGCCCATTTGCCCGACATGTCCATCTGCTACCCAATCGATCTACAAGCACGTCATCATTACCCATGATAAATGGGACTACATCCACTTGGCCGTCAAATTCTGCAAGCATAACATCAAGCGCATCTGCCTGAGCAGGGGTTCTAGGAAAACCATCTAAAATGGCTCCAATTTTACAATCTGGGCGACTGAGGCGTTCACGTATCATCCCAATTGTTACATCATCAGGCACCAACTCGCCTCTACTCATAAAGGTTTGGGCTAGTTTCCCAAGTTCGGTTTGATTTTTAATGTTCTCACGAAACAGCTCACCGGATGAAATATGCGCCAATCCCGTTCGCTCGGATAAAATTATTGCCTGTGTTCCTTTTCCAACACCAGGAGGACCTAAAATGACAATGAATGTAGTCATGCGTAAGAGCCCTAGTTTATGAGTAACTTTTCCTGATAACCGTGCAATTTGAGTTCTGCCTCAATATTCATAAAAGTGTCGCGAACCACACCTACTACAATGAGCAAACCTGATGATGAAACAAGGAATAAACCTACGCTATTGGCAGCACCAGGTAAAATCAACTTTAGTAAAAATGGCATGATCGCCACAAATCCCAATAATAAAGCTCCGGGCAAGGTAATACGGCTTTGAATTCTGCTCAAATACTTTTGAGTGGCAGCACCGCTATGCACGCCAGGGATTTGGGCACCAGATCGTTTTAAATTATCGCCGTAGTTTTGTTGTTCAAAAAGCACGGTCGTATAAAAGTACGTAAAAGAAACAACCATGATGAAATACAGAACCCAATAACCCCATGAGCTTGTGCCTGAAGCATTAAAGAAATTCTGTACACTCACAGAAAAATCGCTCACCCATTTCGTCTGTGACGAAACGAAAAATCCAGCCACAATTGCAGGGAACTGTAACAACGCACTCGCAAAAATCAATGGGATCATGCCAGACAAGTTCACCATCAGCGGCAAAGTTGGTTGGGGCATACGGACTGATTTTCCGCGTTGCATCGTATAAAAAATCGCGCTTTTTTGAGCATACATTACCGGCACGTTTCGACGACCTTGCTGAACATAGACCACTGCAACGATTGTCAAAACAATAATAATTACCATCGCAGGGATCAATGTTGCGCGGTTCAACTCGTCGTTCCAAAGAGAGACAAAGTTAGCGGGAATCTGTGAAACAATACCTGCAAAAATCACCAAGGATAATCCCTGTCCGCGAATTCCGAACTCTGAAATCAACTCGCCAAGCCATATGGCAAACATGGTACCAGCAGTCATAACTAACAAAGTTGTTACTGAAGATAACCAAAGCGCAGAAGTAAACCCAAAAGGAATAACTACTTGCCCGATCTGTTGTTGCGCGAAATAATTGAAGGTGTTTATTTGCCCAATCGCTGAGAGCATTGCCATGGGAACAGCAAGATAATACGTCCACTTTTCCATCCAACGGCGCCCCTCCCGTTGATCATCCTGCATTCGCTTCTGCAAGGAAGGGATAATTGGGATGAGCAATTGTAAAATGATTTGGGCAGTAATATAAGGATACACACCCATTGATAGTACAGAAAACTTGGATATCGTTCCACCCGAAAGCAGATTTAGAAAATCCAAGAAACCACCGCTTCCACCGCCTTGGAAAAAAGCCGCCAAAGCAGTGCGATTAACGCCAGGCGCAGGCACATTCGCGGCTATGCGGAAAAGAATCAAAATGCCCAGAGTAAAGAGCAACTTCTTCCGAATATCCTGGGAGCGCCACAAAAAACGCCAGGCTGATTGTTTCTTTTCAGGCATGTTGAGATTCCTCTACATCAGAAAATTAAGCGATTAATTCCACGCTGCCGCCAGCTTTTTCAATTTTGGCTTTGGCTCCGGCAGTGACACGGTGAGCATGGATTTTCAAGGCAACATTTAGTTCACCACGCCCAAGAATCACAACAGGATTTCGAGAGTCACGCAGTAAATGGGCGTCTGCAAGAGCTTCGGGGGTCACTTCAGCATCGGCTTTGAAAGACGTGGTCAGTTGATCCAAATTAACTTCATTAAAATCAACTCGATTCAATGGAGTAAATCCCTGTCCACGCATGAAGGGCAAACGTCTATAGAAAGGCAGGTTACCACCCTGGCGATAGGCTTTACCACCTGAGCCAGAGCGCGAGCCTTCACCCTTGGTACCGCGACCAGCAGTTTTACCCTGTCCAGCAGAAATACCACGACCAACGCGTTTTCGATTTTTTTTAGTGCCCGGATTAGGCACGAGATCATGTAGTTTCATCGTTCTCTCCTACTCTTCAATTTGAACTAAGTGGATAATTTTTTGGATCATCCCACGTAATGCTGGGTTGTCATTATGCTCCACTGTCTGATGCATACGGCGCAAACCAAGCGCCCGCGCAGTAGCCCGCTGGTCATAGGTATAACCAATCGGACTTTTAACAAGCGTAACACGGATGATCTTACCGCTAATCTGTCCTTTAGACATTTTTCTTCCTCCGTTCCCAGAAAGGCA
Organism: Anaerolineales bacterium; assembly: GCA_043767565.1. Taxonomy (GTDB): domain Bacteria; phylum Chloroflexota; class Anaerolineae; order Anaerolineales; family Villigracilaceae; genus Defluviilinea. The sequence continues at coordinate 8,799 of JAYUGV010000096.1, read as the reverse complement.
ACACGTCACTAATATTTTTGCCGCGGCGAGCCGCTTCTTCTTGGGCGGATTTTAATTGTCCGAGCGCATGGAAAGTCGCTTGCACAACATTGAGAACGTTAGCGCTGCCCTGAGATTTAGTTAAAATATCACGAATGCCAGCGACTTCAAGAACTGCACGTACACCGCCGCCAGCAATAACGCCGGTACCGGGGGACGCGGGCTTGAGCATGATGCGTGCGCCTGCAACTTTTCCCAAAACTTCATGAGGAATAGTCGTGCCTATAAGATTCACAACCTGCATATTCTTACGGGCACGTTCAGATGCTTTTCGCATTGCATCAGGTACCGCATTAGCCTTGCCAACACCCATTGAGATCGTACCTTTTTTATCACCGATCACGACGGTTACGCGGAATTGAAAGCGGCGACCACCTTTCACTACCTTTGCAACACGGGCAATCTCAATGACGCGCTCTTCGAATTGATCTTGTGCTTCGAAATTCTGCTGTTCAGTTTTTTTGTATTCTGCCATTTCTTTCTCCACTCAAGCCTAGAATTGCAAGCCGCCTTCACGAGCGCCGTCTGCAAGAGCCTTCACACGTCCACTATACCGATAACCACCACGGTCAAAAACAACAGATTCGATCCCTTTGCTTTTGGCGCGCTTGGCAACTGTTTCGCCAACCAATTTGGCTTGTTCAGCTTTCTTCATGCCCTTAATCTTCTCACGCAATTCTGCATCCACTGTGGACGCAGATACCAGAGTATGACCTGCCTGGTCATCAATTACCTGGGCATAAATCCCAGAGAGACTGCGGAAAACGTTCAAACGCGGACGTTGGGTTGATCCTGATAAATTTTTACGCACTCGGGCGTGACGACGCGCGCGTGCATCGGAACGAGACTTATTAGCCATGTTTTACTTGGCTCCCTTTCCAGCCTTACCGGCTTTGCGACGAATTTTCTCGCCAACATATCGAATGCCCTTACCATGATAAGGCTCGGGCGGGCGAACGCCGCGAATTTCAGCCGCGACCTGCCCAATTGCTTCACGATCAAACCCACTCACTTTAATTTGGCGGGTTTTGGCATCCGTTTCAAATACAATACCAGTAGGCGGTTCTACTTTGACTGGATGAGAGTAACCAACATGCAAGACAAGAGTTTTGCCTTCCATCTCAGCACGATATCCCACACCTTCCGTCTCCAGGGTAACTATGAACCCGGAGCTCACTCCGTGGATCATATTAGCAATAACAGCACGGGTGGTGCCATGTAAAGCCCGTTCTTCAGCATTGTCAGAATTACGCGTGACAACAACTTGACTATTTTCCAAGGCTATCCCAATCCGTGAAGAGAAGGTCCGCTTCATTTCACCTTTGGGTCCTTTGATATGAACATTCGGGCCTTGTACATTAACTTGTACGCCGCTCGGTACCAATACGGGTAATCGTCCTATGCGAGACACTTTTACCTCCTGCCTTTCTACCAAACCTTGCAAAGGATCTCGCCGCCCACGCCCAACTGTCGGGCACGAGCACCGGTCATGACACCCTTGGGAGTAGAGATGATAGCGACACCAATACCAGAAAGAACCCAGGGGATATTTTGTTTCTTTGTATAAATACGACGGCCGGGTGTACTTACACGCTCGATCCCCGAAATTACAGGGCGGCGGGCACGCCGATCACCAACATATTTAATCTTCAGGCGCAATGTTTTTTGAATAACCTGCTCACCGTCAACAATTTCAAAGCCTTCGAGATAGCCTTCATCTTTCATGATCTTGGCAATTTCGACCTTCAATTTTGAACTGGGCATTGCGACCAGCGTATGACCAGCCATCACGCCATTGCGGATGCGGGTCAGCATATCAGAGATTGGATCATTTATAGTCATGCGATTACCTCTATCCGTTTACCATGAAGACTTAACAACGCCGGGAATTTTGCCCTGCAGAGCCATTTCGCGGAAGCAGATGCGGCATAACCCAAAACGGCGGATATATCCGCGCGGGCGTCCGCAACGAACACAACGATTTCGAACCTGGCTCGCATATTGACGGCGGGCTTCACGGTATTGCATGCATTTCTTCGCCATAATTTACGCTTCCTTCTTACTGAACGGCATGCCAAGCAATTTCAACATCACGCGTGCTTGATCATCATCTTTTGCAGTCGTTACGATCGTAACTTCCATACCGCGCAGTTTGTCAATTTTATCGTACTCGATCTCGGGGAAAATCAATTGATCATGAAGACCCAGAGTGTAATTACCACGTCCATCAAAAGCATTGGCAGACACACCACGGAAGTCGCGCACACGCGGAAGCGCGGTGTTCAATAAACGGTCCAGGAAAGCCCACATTCGATCGCCGCGCAGAGTCACCTTCGTACCAATCAAACGGCCTTCACGTAATTTGAAATTGGCAATACTCTTCCGAGCCTTATTCATAATGGGCTTTTGGCCTGTAATAATGGACAGGTCAGAAACAGCAGCTTCGAGGGTCTTTGGGTTATCCATTGCCTCGCCCACACCAATATTAATTACAACTTTCTCGATACGGGGCACTTGCATAATGTTCTTGAAATCAAACGCTTTACGCAAAGCCGGAACAACTTCATTGTTATATGTTTCTTGCATTCTATTCATTAATCATCACTCCGCGGCTAATCGACCAGTGTCTGACAGTTCTTGCACACGCGATGAGCGCCATCGTCATTGCGCTGCACACCCACACGGGTGGGTTCACTGCACTTCGGGCAAACCAGCATTACATTCGAGATATCGATCGGGGCTTCAAATTGAATACGACCCGGATTCATATTACGACCTGCCTGGGTTTGCACTTGTTTCTGGTGCTTGGTGCGAATATTCACACCCTGCACAACCACGCGGCGGTCATCCAGAAAAACATTGATCACCTCACCACGCTTACCTTTATCTTCCAAGCGTCCGCTGATAATTTCTACGGTATCACCTTTGCGAATCTTTACGTTCATATCTAACTCCTAGACCCTAAAGCACTTCTGGCGCCAGGGAAACGATCTTCATGAAACCTTTTTCACGAAGTTCTCTGGCAACAGGTCCAAAAATACGGGTGCCCTTGGGATTCACGCCATCAGCATCAAGAATAACTGCCGCGTTATCATCAAAGCGAATATAAGAACCATCTTCGCGACGATATTCCTTCGAAACACGAACAATAACCGCACGAACTACCTCACTCTTTTTCACACCACCTTGCGGGGCAGCAGATTTAACAGACGCAACCACTACATCACCGATACTGCCATATCTACGGGTAGAGCCACCCAAAACATGGATAACCAGCAACTCACGTGCGCCGGAATTATCAGCAACTTTCATTCTAGATTCATGCTGAATCATGGATTATTCCTCCACCTTCAGGTCAGGAACACCACTATCAGCAGTTCGAATCTCGTGTTTTACAACACTCTCTACCACCCAGCGCTTATCACGCGATAACGGACGAGATTCAACGATCTGCACTTTATCACCGATCTGACAGCCAATTTCATCATGCGCCTTCACACGCTTGCTCGTATGAACAACCTTCCGATAAAGCGGATGACGGAAGACGCGTGTGATCTCAACTACAACAGTCTTGGTCATTTTATTACTGGTGACCACACCAACTATGCGACGACGATTGTTCATGCTTCACCTTTTACAACTTCAGCCGTTGCCTGCTCACTCAAAATGGTCTGCATACAGGCGACATCACGCCTCAATGTACGCAGGCGGCTGCTATCACTTAACTGGCCTGTTACTTGCTGAAAACGCAACTTCATCATTTCTTCCCGCGCATCAGCCAGTTTTGTCTCAATTTCGCCTGATTTCAAGTTTCTTACTTCACTAGGTTTCAACGACTTCATGCCTGCTCTCCTGCTTCATGGCGGGCTATGACTTTGGTCTTGATCGAAAATTTATACTGTGCATTCTTAAGCGCCTGCACCGCGGTTGCGGCATCCAAGCCACCCACCTCGAACATAATTCGACCAGGCTTAACCACAGCCACATAATACTCAACATTTCCTTTACCAGAACCCATGCGGGTCTCTGGTGGTTTATGCGTGAACGGTTTCGCAGGGAAAATCCGAATCCATACCTTACCGCGACGCTTCATTTCACGGACGATCGTTCTGCGTGCGGCCTCGATTTGGCGCGCTGTCACCCAGCCGGGTTCCAATGCCTGCAAACCAAACTCACCGAAACTCACTTCTGCGCCGCGCAGAGCTTTGCCCTTCATACGGCCGCGCATTTGCTTGCGCCACTTTACACGTTTTGGCATCAACATAATCAGTACCTCTTGAAAGCAACTTTTGCGCTGTGGCTATTCGCTCACATACACGCCTTCAGTCGCCTCCACCTTTTCTTCCACTTCGGGAGCTATTTCGCCCTTGTAGATCCATACTTTTACACCGATCTGGCCATATGTAGTACCGGCTTCAGCCAGGGCAAAATCCACGTTTGCACGCAAGGTCTGCAAAGGGACACGTCCATCACGCAACGTTACATCGCGTGACATTTCGGCGCCACCTAAACGGCCACCCGCCGTGATCTTGATACCTAAAGCACCTTGCTTCATCGCCTGCTGAATCGCGCGCTTCATCGCACGGCGGTAAGCAATACGACGTTCTAATTGATCAGCTACGTTATAAGCCACCAGCATCGCATCAGTATCGGGAGAAGTAATTTCCTTGATATCAAGATCCACTTTCTTGCCAACCAAAGTCTCAAGCGCCTGCCGGATTTTTTTTACGCCTTCGCCCTTACGTCCAATCAAAATACCTGGCTTGGCAGTAAATATTGAAATACGTATCTTGCCAGGATAGCGTTCAACTTCTACACGGGAGATACCAGCCTTGCGATTTTTAATTGTATCGGGCAAATCCTTGCGAAGTTTGCGCACATCGACACTCTTTGCCGCGCCACCTTTAGATGCAATACCCATCAATAAACTACGAATGGCAAAATCCTGGTGAAGCTGCTGACGATACTGTGTACCTTCTGCAAACCAGCGTCCCTGCCAGCCTTGATTAATACCAAGCCGCATTCCGATCGGATGAACTTTACGACCCATGATTTCTCCTGTCTCTTCCGGTTATGCCGCGCGCTCACGCAAAACAACGGTGATGTGCGAATTTCGTCGCAATACTGGCTTGAATCGTCCACGTGCACCAAACCGACGCCATTTACGAGTTGTTGCTTCATTTGCAAAAATCTGCGCCACATATAAATCATCGCGGCTTACGCCATAGTTTTGCTCCGCATTTGCTACTGCCGAAGCGATTAACTTACTCACAGGTAGTGCAGCAGCTTTGTTCACAAAGCGGAGCATTTCGAGGGCATCATTAGCATTCTTACCGCGCACCAAATCAACCACAAGACGTACTTTCTGGGCAGACATTGAGAGAGAGCGCAAATGCGCTTGTATATCATGCATGCTTCATATCTCCTTTGCCTACGCGGCGGCTTTTTCGCCAGCCATATGTCCGCGGAAAGTACGCGTCGGGGCGAATTCGCCCAATCGGTGGCCGACCATGTTCTCGGTAATATAGATCGGGACGTGTCGACGTCCGTCATGAACAGCAATCGTGTGTCCAACCATTTGAGGGAAAATCACGCTTGCGCGACTCCAAGTCCGCAACACTTTCTTTTCACCTTTTTGGTTCATTGCTTCAACTCTTTTTAACAGTTTGGGTTCTATAAAAGGACCCTTTTTCAATGATCGTGACATATCGTACCTTTACCTTTTAGCGACTCTTCTTACTGCGACGGCGAACAATATATTGATCGGTCTTTTTGTTGCGACGGGTTTTATAACCCAAAGTGGGTTTACCCCACGGGCTCTTCGGACCAGCCAAGCCGATCGGCTGACGCCCTTCACCACCACCATGTGGATGGTCGCGTGGGGACATCGCTGAACCACGAACAGTCGGACGAATGCCCTTATGTCGATTGCGACCAGCTTTACCAAGTTTGATGTTGCCATGGTCAAGATTACCAACTTGACCAATGGTAGCATAGCAAGTTTGATGTATTAAGCGAACTTCACCAGACGGCATACGAATTTGGGCAAAATCGCCCTCTTTCGCCAGCAGTTGTGCCGCTCCGCCTGCGGAGCGTACCATCTGAGCACCACGACCCGCTTTTATCTCAATGTTATGGATGAGGGTACCGACTGGAATATTCGAAATTGGGAGTGAGTTGCCGGAACGAATTTCAGCTCCCGGACCAGTCATGATTGTATCGCCGACTTTGATGTCTAGTGGTGCAATAATGTAGCGCTTCTCGCCATCAGCATAAAAGAGGAGCGCAAGGCGTGCTGTGCGATTCGGATCATATTCAATAGCCGCAACTTTGGCAGGAATGTTGTGCTTCTCACGTTTAAAATCTACGATACGAATAGAGCGTCGATGTCCACCACCGCGATGGCGAACTGTAACACGTCCTTGCGCATTGCGACCGCCGCTCTTGCGGAGAGGCATGAGCAAGGCACGCTCAGGCGTTGACTTTGTGATTTCATCAAAGGTGTAACCAGTCATCCCGCGAGTACCGGGTGTTACTGGTTTATATTTTTTTACGGGCATTATTGCACCCCTTCAAATATTGGAAGTGTTTGTCCATCAGCCAACGTAATAATAGCTTTCTTAAAAGCGCCTTTACGAATTAGCAAGCGGCGGCTCCGAAGTCTACGACCACGTTTGGCTGGGACATTGATAGTATTTACGCGCACAACTTTGACATCGTAAAGGGTTTCAATTGCATCCTTTACCTGTGTGCGTGTGGCCGAATCAGCAACAATGAACGAGTACTGGTTCATTTTGCCAGATTGCGAGCTGGATTTCTCTGTAACAAGAGGACGGCGGAGGATTTCGTATATCGAGTTCATGTCTCTATCCCAGGTTCGCTATCAAAGCATCGATTGTCTTGACTGGCAAGACCAACTTGTCATAGGTGAATAGATCACGAATATTCAAGTAGCCAGCCAGTAAAACTTTAGCATCTTCAAGATTATCTGCAGAACGCATGACCATCTCATAAGCTTGATCTTTTTCAGGCATGACAACAAGAGCAGATGAGGCGCCAACGAGACCTGCAAGTGCATTTACCATCAACCGAGTCTTGTGGTCATCTAATTTCAGATCATCTACGACCACAAGCTCCGACTCAGCTGCCTTGACAGAAAGCGCAGAGCGCAATGCAGCCTGACGCATCTTTTTAGGCATACGCTGTTCATAACTGCGAGGATGAGGAGTATGAATACGTCCACCACCAACCCATTGTGCTGCGCGGCGGGAACCTTGACGAGCGCGACCAGTACCCTTTTGCTTGAATGGCTTTGCGCCACCACCAGCAACTTCGCCACGAACTTTAGTTTCATGAGTACCGAGGCGCGCATTTGCCATCTGGCGAACATATGCCTGATGCATCAAATCTATATTTATTGGGGCTTCAAAAATCGCTGATGGAAGATCCATTTCGCGAAGTTTCTTGCCTTCCATACTTAATACATTTACTTTCATGATTCCGTTGCTCCGTTTCCTAGGCGCTTATTGCTTGCGCGCTTCCTTAATCAGGACCAAGCCACCTTTTCCACCGGGCACTGCACCATGCACGCCAAGCAAATTGCGCTCGACATCCACCATAACAATCTTTAACGCCTGAGTGGTCACGCGATCCGTCCCCATATGTCCTGCGCTGCGCGCGCCCTTGAGTACACGACCTGGCGTAGTCCCAGATCCACGAGACCCAGGTGCACGGTGGCGATCAGACTGACCATGTGTTTTCTTGCCGCCAGCAAAATGATGACGCTTAACTCCGCCAGCAAAACCTTTACCCTTACTGGTGCCAACTACGTCGATGCGCTCCCCAACCGTAAAAACTTCTACGGTCAATTTGTCGCCTACGTTCACAGATTCTTTTGAACGAAATTCTCGTAGGAATTTCATCGGGGGTAACCCATTAGCGGTAAGGTGACCCTTTTCGCCTGAGGTCAACTTTTTGGGGTGTATTTCACTAAACCCTAGTTGGATTGCGGCGTAGCCTTCTTTTTCAGGGCTACGCACCTGAGTAACGTAACATGGCCCAGCTTCGATGATCGTCACAGGATATGCAACGCCTTGCTCATCGAAGATCTGGGTCATGCCGATCTTCTTTCCAATAAGCCCTTTCAACATACTCTATTTTCTCCTTCAAAGAAATTTATTGAGACTGTCAGCCGGGCTAGGCTGCATCATCTCCAGGCAACGCAGTCAAACAATCTTTCGGGACACAGTTTGTTTTTTAGTCCCGTACAAGTATCGTTCTTGCGCTGTCGAAATTCGAGAGTAGAGATCGGTCTTGCGGTCTCCACTCTCGGCTAACGACCAACTAAATCTTTATTTCAATATCCACACCCGCGGGCAAGTTCAATCGCATCAACATATCAATCGTTTTCGAATCCGGATCAAGAACATCAATCAATCGATTATGCGTACGAATTTCGTAATGTTCGTGCGAGTCTTTATCAATGAATGTCGAGCGCCGTATTGTAAACCTTTCAATGCGTGTTGGCAAGGGTACGGGACCAACAACATGTGCACCACTTCGTTCAGCGGTTTCAACAATACGCTTGGCAGATTGATCAAGTACTCTATGATCATACGCCTTTAAACGGATACGGATTTTTTGTTTCGTCATGCCTACACCTTATTCGATAATTTTGGTGACGACACCGGCACCGACGGTCAAACCACCTTCACGGATGGCGAATTTCGAACCCTGCTCCAAAGCCACAGGTACGATCAA
>JAYUGV010000095.1:0-5144 GCA_043767565.1 Anaerolineales bacterium | reverse complement strand
CCATGACGGAGGTGGTGGTGCCCATATCGTCGGCGGCGTAGAGACCGGCTTGGGCGTGGATCCAGGCTCCGGCGACGGCGGCGTCGAAGGCGTCGAGTCCTTGAGCACGCAAGCCAACGATAAGTCCGGCGAGGACGTCACCTGAGCCAGCGCGGGCGAGGGCAGGTGAAGCAACGGGGATGACCGTCACGCGTCCATCGGGGGAGGCAATGACAGTGAACGCGCCTTTCAAGACGACAACATGTCCCCACTCTTGCGCGTACTTGCTGGCGAGAGTTTGCCGATCCTCTTGGATCTCGTCTTTCGATAAACCTGTCAGCGTGGAGAATTCTCCGGGGTGAGGAGTCAGGATCGAGTGAGTCGGAAGCGCCGTGTGCCAATCCTTTATTTTGGCGAGGAGCGTCAAACCATCGGCATCGATCACGAGCGGAGGCAAAGTCCCGTTTTTTTCTGCAGCTTTATCCGCTTCATGGACGAACCCGATGCGGGCGGTGGATCTCTTTTGGGCAAGTTTACCGGTGATCACATTTTCAACGAATTGTTTGGTGGTCTCTTCGGTGCCGATGCCGGGACCGATCAATAGCGCGGTGGCACGCTCAAATTTTTTCGCTAGGGTTTCAGCGGCGTTGGCTGAGATGGCGCCCATGTCATGCGGCAACAAAGCCCAGGTGGCTTCGGGGATCTGACCGGCGAGGGCGGTGTGTAAATTGGCGGGGACGGCGAGAGTCACGAGCCCCACGCCGGAACGATATGCCGCTTCGCCCGCAAGGACGGCTGCTCCTGTATAACTGGCGGACCCGGCGACGATGAGCGCAGTGCCGAACGTACCCTTGTGGGCATCGAGTGCGCGGTCAGGCAGGAGGGCATAAATCAAACCGTCTTCGGCAACGTTGGTGTGAATATCTTTGAGGGAAGCGAGATCATCGGGCAGACCGATATCGACAACCTGCAGATCGCCCACGTATTCGAAGGCGGGCAGTTTCAACAAGCCCTGCTTGACAGCCGCCATGGTGACGGTGATATCGGCGGGAATGGTTTCATCGGCGGCTTCGCCTGAATCGCAGTCCACACCGGAGGGACAATCGACGGCAATGACAAGCGGGGACTCGTCCAGGCTGTCGAGGATGTCAGTGAGTTCGGCGAGCAGATCGGCGAGGTCTTTCTTCAAAGGCAATTTGATGCCGGTGCCGAGAATGCCGTCGATGAGAACATCGGCATTTTCGATGGAGGCAGAAAGATGGAAGAAGGCATCGTCTTTTGGCGCAGCGATCAGTTCACCGCCCGCCTCCGTGAAGCGTTTAACGAGGTCGTCCTTTTTGCGCTTGACGAGATAGGCTTGAACTTTCCAACCAGCCTGCGCCAACGCGGTGAGGGCGATGAGGGCGTCGCCGCCGTTGTTACCGGGACCGATCAAGCCGAGCGCTTCGGGTTCGACTTCATCCATAAATAGATCGAGGATGAGGTCGGCGAGGGCGTGCCCGGCATTGTCTATGAGTTGGTCAACGGTCAAGCCGCTGGCAATGGCTTCCTTTTCGATGGCTTGCATTTGTGAGACGGTTACGAGTTTCATAGAATATTTCTCCAATTCGATGGGGATTGTACTGCAAAGGGGATGAACTCCCCATGCTGCACCACCCCACTCTAATAAAAATCATATTAGGTGCCAAAGCGGATGTGGTCAACGGATGGCTTCGCAAAACGTAGGAGCGGATGCGGTCAACGGACGGCTTTGCAAAACAGAGGAGCGGATGCGGTCAACGAATGGCTTCGCAAAACGGAGGAGCGGATGAGATCAATGGATATTTTTCATTCATCCAGCGGGGGATTTGACGCCGGATGCGCCGCGCCCAGTGACGTGGGTGTAGAACATGTTGGTTTTGACATCTTTGTGGCCAAGGAGTTCCTGAATGGTGAGGATGTCGTAGCCGTTTTGTAATAGTTGTGTGGCGAAGCTATGCCTGAATGTATGTGCTGTTACTTGTTTTTCCATTTACAATTGTCTGGCGGCTGAGCGGATGGCTCTTTGCAAAACAGTTTCGTCCATCGGGGGAGAACAGGATGTTTTTGTGCCTCGAATTTCATTCATCCAACCAAGGGTCAATCCAACCTTCGGCGAGGAGTGCGCTGGTATAGCTCGCGGACGATAGGTTTATCTTGCGAAGAATGGCAGAAAAAGACACGGGGTTTGCGATCGGTCATGCTGGTTTCCCCCAACTACGTGATGATGGTCAAGTTATACAACTGAATTCTTATAGGGACCGTGCTTCATTACCAAGAATCTCAATTTACAACCCACAACTCACCAACCTTTGAACCCATTCCAAAGTTCCAATGTTATAATCGCGAAACCAACTCACCAAAGGATTCGACTCATGAAAATCGGCATCATCGGCGCCATGGACGAGGAACTGATTCCCATCCGCGCCATTCTCAGCAATCTCGAAAAAATTGAAAGGGGTAATCGCATCTTCTGGCATGGTGAAGATTATGGCAACCAGATCTTCATCACCCGCTGTGACCCAGGCAAGGTCAATGCTGTGATTGCCACGCAGCAAATGATTGACTTCTTTTCGGTAGATGCCATCTTCAACATGGGCAGTTCTGGCGCGCTCGCCCCGGAACTTGAAGTCGGCGATCTGGTTGTTGCTTCTGAATTCATCCAACACGATTTTGATATTACGGATTGGGGCTTGAAACCCGGTGAATTGATGTTCGATATCCTCATGTCCAATGAGACCGGGCAGATGCAATTCCGCTCACAGCAAATCTTCAAAGCAAACCCACATCTCACGCAATTGGCAATGGAGATCGCCCAAAGCACCGAATTGACATCTCTCGGCGATCACGCCCCCATAGCCTACACCGGTCGCATTTTGAGCGGCGACCAATTCATCGGCAAGCTCGAAAAAGCCCGCGAACTCTGGAACACGCACCACGGTCTCTGCACCGATATGGAAGCCGCCGCCATCGCGCACACCTGTGAAATCAACCAAGTTCCATTCCTGTGCATCCGCGCCATGTCCGATAAAGCCGATCACTCCGCCGTCGTCTCATTCACTGACTTTCTGGTGGGCGCTACTGCCAACTACGGGAAGATCTTTGAGCGCATTCTCAAAACGCTCCCCGCCACTTTGTAATTTTCAATACTCCAGTGGGGTGCGTATCTGCACATGGTTGGATAAAATCCAATCATCATTCGCCGATCAAGGAGTATCCCATGGCAAAAGTTACGGAAGCAGTATTCGTTCTTGTCCCGGTCAAGCTGGCGTATCGCGCCTTCACCAACTCCACCGCCCTGCGCGAGTGGCTGTGCGATGTCGCCACTGTGGAACCGCACTCAAACGGGCGCATCTATTTGTGGTGGCGCGGAGATTTCTACTCAAGTGGACATTACCTCGAACTGGATGAAAACAAAAGTGCCCGCTTTCTCTGGTTCGGGAATAGCGATTCAGCTCCGACCGAGGTAACTGTTTCGGTTTCCGAAAAAGCGGATGGTACGCTGATTCAACTTGAACACGAAGTTCCCGATGACCCCGCATGGTCACAAAAGGCAGAATCATTCCGCGAGAATTGGGCAGACAGCCTCCGCAATCTAAAGTCAGTTCTTGAAACCGGCGTTGACCTGCGCATTGCAGAACGTCCCATGCTGGGAATTCTCCCTGGTGATTTTACAGAAGAACAAGCTAAAGCCTTGGGAGTCCCGGTGCGAGATGGCTTGCGCCTCGATGGCGTTGTGGATGGCATGGGCGCACAACGATCAGGTTTGCAAAAAGATGATGTGCTCGTTGAGATGGGCGGTCATCCGATTCGCAGTGACGCGAACAGCCTGCCCACCGCGATCGCTGGCAAAAAAGGCGGTGACCACATTGAAGTCATCATCTATCGTGGACCCGAAAAGAAAACCATCGATCTTGAGTTAAGTAAACGCCCCCTGCCCGAAGTTCCCTTCGACGCCAAAGAACTCGCAAAACGAGCGCGGATGCTATACAAAGCTGGTTTAGCTGAAGTGGAACAATGTTTTGATAATGTCACGGATGACCAAGCGATGGCGAAACCCGAACCACAAGAATGGAGCGCGCTGGAGGTTATCGCCCATTTGATTCAAGGCGAAAGATTCAATCAAGCGTTTCTCACCAGCTTAGTGGATGGCTACGAGATCACCACTGATGGCTTTGGAAGTAATATAGATGCCCAAGTTGCCGCAACTGTGAAAGCCAATCCATCGGTTGCCCTGATGCTCAGCGCCCTGCGCCGAACCGTGGAAGAGACTCTCGTTTATGTTTCCCTGCTCCCCGACGAGTTTATTGCCAACAAAGGCAGTTACTATCGCTTCGGCTTTGCGTTACTCCAACCTAACTTCCACCTGACCAGGCATACGCAACAGATCAAGGCTGCAATTTCTGCTGAACGCAAGTAAATTGAAATGAAGAACTCCGAGTTTTTCAAAAACTCGGAGTTCTGTTTTATTTCGCTTTCGCTTGATTCGCAACAGCCGCGGCTTTCTTTGCGGCTTCTTCGGGGTCACCGAGATAATAATGACTGATCGACTTCAAATCAATATCCAATTCATAAACCAGCGGCAAGCCAGTTGGAATATTTAATTCGGTAATATCTTCCTCTGAAATATTATCGAGATATTTGACGAGGGCACGGATCGAGTTGCCATGCGCGACGATTAGCACACGCTTACCCGATTTGATCTCAGGCACGAGCGTAGATTGCCAATACGGCAGAACGCGATCAAGCGTGATCTTCAGCGACTCGGTGGCGGGCAGTTGTTCGGGAGTCAATGAAGCGTAACGTCGGTCAAATTTCGGGTGACGTTCATCCGTCAATTCCAAGGGTGGAGGCGGGACGTCATAGGAACGTCGCCAAATTTTCACTTGCGCTTCGCCAAATTTCTCAGCGGTCTCAGCCTTATTGAGACCTTGCAATGCGCCATAATGACGTTCATTCAACTGCCACGCGCGGATCACCGGCAGCCATTCGAGATTCATTTCCTCTTGCACAATGCCAAGCGTTTTGATGGCGCGCTTCAACACCGAAGTGTAGGCGATATCGAAATCATATCCGCCCTCGCGCAAGAGCTTACCCGCCTCATGCGCTTCCTCACGACCCAGATCGGTCAAGTCAACATCCGTCCA
>JAYUGV010000094.1:0-5152 GCA_043767565.1 Anaerolineales bacterium | reverse complement strand
TACCTCCTGGAACCTGCTCATTAAACAATCTGAAGATAAATACATTGTCACCTGGTGGATGGTGACGATTGGCGGACTCTTTGCTATTGTCGCATTGTTCTTCACAGGTCTGCCGCCGCGCTCCATGTGGATCTTCGCCATCATCAGCGTCTTCGTTGAAGCGACCTACTTCGTCACGCTGTCTTACGCCTATCACGATAACGACTTCTCGTTGATCTATCCCGTCGCCCGCGGATCAGCACCGGCGTTCCTGGCGTTGTGGTCATTTCTATTCCTACATGAAGAGCTAACTCATGGTGGCTTACTCGGCTTGGGCATGATCATCGGCGGGTTATTGATCATCGGTATCAACACACTCACGCAGGCGCATGTCACGAGCCTCCACTTCAAAGGCACAGCCGTGGCTGTTTTCATTGCCCTGCTCATTTCAATTTACAGTTTCATAGATGGCACTGCCGTTCACAATGGATTCGCCCTGCCTTATGTTATGTCCATGTTTGCGCTCGTACCCCTCCTTATTACGCCTTTTATTTTTCGTGAATACAAGTGGGAAAAAATAAAAAATGTTCTGACCAATCAGCCCATCCGTGTGCCGCTTGCCGGAGTACTGGGCGTATTAGCTTATCTCATGGCGGTCTTTTCCTTTTCCATCGCGCCGCTCAGTTATGCCGGTTCGATCAGGGAAGTGAGCGTGGTCTTCGGTGCGCTGGCTGGCTGGTGGTTCTTGAAGGAAAAAATGGGCGGTATTCGCCTGCTGGGCGCGGTCGTCATCTTTGCGGGGATCGTGGTCATCGCCGTATTTGGATGAAAACTAGAACAAACTCATAATCCATACGATCACCGGCGCGATCAACAATCCCGGCAGCATATTCCCCACTCTGATCTTCTTTATCTCAAGCAAACTGCTCATCGCCAATCCCAATAAAATAACACCGCCGGTTGCCGTCAACTCGTTCATCATCACAGGCGTAACGATCGCATTCAACTGTGCCGCGAATAAACTGATCCCACCCTGAAAAACGAAGATCACAATAGTCGAGAACATTACGCCGACACCCAGCGTGGAAGTAAAGGCAATGGATGCGAACCCATCCAACACAGATTTCACAGCCAGTAAGTTGTAATCGCCTGTGAGCCCATCTTGGATCGAACCCAGGATCGTCATTGGTCCAACACAAAACAACAACGACGCGGTCAGGAATCCGCGCACGAATTTGTTCGAGCCGTCATCGCCTTCTTTTGAGAAGCGTTGTTCCAAAAATTCCCCGAGCGTATGGAGTCCGTCTTCGATCCGCAGCCATTCGCCAAGTAATGTTCCAATTAAAAGAGAACCCAGCACGATCAGCGGATTCTCCGTTTTCATAAACATCTGCAAGCCCATCGCGGCGGTGAAGAGTCCCATGCCTGCGATGACGGTCGCCTTCAATTTATCAGGGATGCGCGCGCCGAAGACCAAACCGATAATACCGCCAATGATGACTGTTGCAATGTTGAGGAATGTACCTGTCATTTGATCCAATCTTTCGCGCTGACATCGTACCCTTCAGGGTAGCGGAGTGACGAGCGATAGCGAGGAATGAAGTCGAAGCGCAGGTTGGATGCAAATTTTGTTTTACCGGCAAACTCACCCTTCGTCTACAGACTTCGCAACGAACGCTTAGTCTTCCGCTCAGGGCGAATCTATTCCTTTGCTAACGATGTCTCATGCCCTGCGGCTTTATTTTCCAATAACTCCAGCACAAAACACAACGACGATAAACGATTTAAATACCTCTGCAGATCGGGGTTGATTACTTCCTCGGTATCAAACAACTCCACCACACGGCGCTCGGCTCTCCGCACAACCGCCCGCGCCAGCGAAAGTGCCGCGCCTGCCAGCGAATCACCGGGCAGAATAAACTGCTTGGGCATCTCAACCAGCGTGCTCAAAAAATCTGTTTGTTCCTCGAGCCATTTCACACGCGCATCATCAATGAAATGGAATCGTTCGGCATTCTCAGGCGTTGCCGCCACTTCTGCCATCAATTTGTATAAGTCACGTTGGGCTTCGAGCAGGATCCCGCCCGAGCGTGGATCAAGACATTGAGCTCGCGCCAGCCCCAGTGCGGCGGTTGATTCGTCCAATGTCCCCACCGCTTCAATGCGTGCTGCGTACTTTGCCACACGTCCCTCGCCCAATAAATTCGTCGTGCCGTCATCGCCTTTGGATGTATAAAAACTCATGCGCGCATTATAACGCTTACAGCGTGCCCACTGGGTATAATCGGCAAATGCTTACCCAATATCATGTCGAAATTATGCTCGAGTCGTTGGGCACACGTTTTAGCTCACTCGCAATGTCTACGCTCATCTATGCCAACGCCAATCAAGACCGCATGAGCGGGCAGTTCGGTCACGACGAATATCACTTCGATAACAATGCGTTTGAAAAAACATATGCGTACATCGAAGAACAGCGCGCGCTCACAGTTTCAGCGCTGCAAAAAAATGATGCCCTCTCGGCCTGGTACGCTTTCGGTAGAATGACCCACTCGCTCCAGGATTTTTACGCCCATTCGAATTACATCACCTTATGGCTGAATCGCTTCGACCCCTCGACACCTTCGGCAGGGCAAACGCCTCCGCCTTCGTCCGAAGTTGATCCCGTTGACCTGACCTTGATCAACAGCCCAGACCTGCGCTCAGGCAAAGTGTATTATCCGTTTGAATTGTTATATTTCATGCGCAAGACCAAAGCATTCTCATTGCGCTATTTGCCCAAAGACTCACATGCCTGGATGAATCTCGACTCCCCAGAGCAAGGCTTCAAATTCGACTACGCCATGCAAGCTGCCATCAAACGGACTGTAATCGAATACGAGAAAACGACGGCAGGATTTTCTGAGGAGATGTGCCAGTTGTTTTTGGATAGGTAACTCATTTCAAGCAGAACGTCCCGAAGGTTCTCTTAAATCAAGCTTGCCTTTAATTAAACCTTCGGGACGGTAAATAAATAAGGACAAACCATGATCGCAACCTCACAACTTATTTTATTCATGAGTGCGGCGCTCGCGTTGCTTCTGCTCCCTGGTCCCGCAGTGTTGTATATCACTGCGCGCAGTGCCAGTCAGGGACGTGTGGCGGGACTTGTATCCGTGCTGGCAATCGAGACCGCGAACTTTGTTCAGGCAGGCGCCGCGGCACTGGGACTTTCAGCGATCCTATTATCGTCCGCATTGGCATTCAATGTGGTGAAGTATCTCGGCGCGGCATATTTGATTTATCTTGGCATCCGCAAGTTGCTCACTGGTGATAACGGGACAGAAAACGAAGAAGTCAAACAAGAGAGCCTCGCAGGCATTTACTGGCAGGGCTTTGCTGTCAACATCCTCAACCCCAAGACCGCGCTGTTCTTCTTCGCTTTTCTGCCGCAATTCATTGACCCCGCCAAAGGAAATGTAATGGGACAAAACCTGTTACTGGGCGCGATCTTCGTCGGCTTGGCGATCATCACGGATAGTATGTACGCGCTGTTAGCCAGTTCTCTCGCCGGGAAATTAGCAGGTAACAAACGCTTCCAAAAGGGACAGCGTTATTTCGCAGGTCTTGTGTATATTGGTTTGGGGATCACAACCGCGCTGGTGGGGTCGAGGAATTAAAGTTATTATTTCAAGTTATAATTTTAGTATGAATGCTAAAACCCATTGGGAAAATATTCATCAAACCAAAGCGCCGACCCAAGTCAGTTGGTATCAAGAGCACTCGCTCTTATCCTTACAGTTTATAGCCCACACTGGTATTGATAAAGCAGGTCCGATCATTGACGTTGGAGGCGGAATATCCACACTTGCAGACGACTTGTTGACCGATGGTTATAAAAACGTCAGTGTCCTGGATATTTCTGCCATATCGCTACAGACTACCCAACAGCGGCTCGGTTCACAAGCGAAAAAAGTTACCTGGATAGAGTCGGATGTGACTCAAGCGCAATTGCCGTACCAGTTCTACGATGTCTGGCATGACCGCGCTGTGTTCCATTTCCTTATACAAGCTGAAGACCGTCAACAATATATTGAGACAGTACGTCATTCGGTGAAACCGGGCGGGCACGTCATTGTTGCAACCTTCGCTCCTGATGGTCCAAGTCAGTGTAGTGGACTTGATGTTGTGCGTTACAGCGAGGTTGGCTTGCATAATGAATTTGGCGAAGGCTTTGAAGTAGTGGATAGCTCACGCGAGACGCACCATACGCCCTTTGGAACAGAGCAGAGATTCATGTATTGTTATTGTCGTGTCTATTAGAAGAGGCTATGCTTTGAGCTGGAATTTTATTGATCGAACTCTTACATCAATAGCCCGCATTGGGTCTGACCCAAACGACGACGATGATATTCGCCTGCAAAAATCGCTGCTGGTGGTATGTGCTTTTCCTTTTATGGTCGCAGGGGTCGCATGGGGTTTGATGTACATCTTCTTCAATGAACCGCTGGCGGGGGCGATCCCACTCTCGTATTCCTTTATATCCCTGCTGAGCATCATCCAGTTTGGGGTGACGCGCCGCTACCAATTTTTTCGCTTCAGCCAACTCACACTGATCCTACTGCTCCCATTTTTTCTAATGGTGGCGTTGGGTGGATTCGTCAACGGCAGTGCGGTCGTTTTGTGGTCGCTGATCTGTCCTCTTGGCGCATTGCTTTTCGACGAGCCCCGTCATGCTCCACGCTGGTTTCTGGCTTTTACGATCATCGTTGCTCTCAGTGGTTTTTTACAGCCGTATGTGCGCCTTGCTAACAATTTGTCGCCAATGTTGATGTTTTTTTTCTTTGCCATGAACCTGATCGCGGTTGGCTCCCTTATTTTTATGATGGTTTTTTATTTCGTCAGTCAGAAGAATATATTTCAACAGAAATCTGAGACGTTATTACTGAACATCCTGCCGAAAGAGATCGCCGCCATCCTCAAAAATGAAAGTCGCACGATCGCCGATCATTACGAGGATGCCAGCGTGCTGTTTGCGGACATGGTTGGATTCACCCCGCTTTCGGCACAGTTACAGCCCGTGGAAATGGTCGAACTACTCAATGAGGTCTTCTCCTTTTTTGACTCACTGTTGGATAAATATGGCGTCGAAAAGATCCGAACGATCGGCGATAGCTACATGGTTGCCTCAGGC
>JAYUGV010000093.1:0-5154 GCA_043767565.1 Anaerolineales bacterium | reverse complement strand
CACAATGGTACACAAAGGATGTTTTTTGCTTTTTCCTTCGTGACCCTTTGTCTCCTTTGTGGTTGAGAAAGAGATTCCCGTTAAAAACGGTAGAGCCGAAAAAAGTTTCCAGATGATTATTCTGGAAACTTTTTATTTCAGTCTGGATATTTCAGCTCACATTGACAAACCGCGTATAGTTGCCAGTCAGATCTGTGGGCAAGACTGGAACACCCGGGGGACCCAGTTTCACATGCGTCCCAGCCTTGGGGAAGGCACGGCGCAAGCCAACCAGATCTAGTTTCGTGTGCGGCAATAAAGAGACCGAGTAACGTTGAAGCATAGTCGCGATCACGGTCATACAAAGATGCACACTATAGACCGAGCCCAAACAGTGACGCACACCCGCTGCAAAGGGAATAAACGTGAACGGCTGGTGCTGCACACCGATCCAGCGACGCGGAATGAAACGGTCAGGCTCAGGGTAAAACTCCGGCATCCGTTGGGTCACGTACGGACTCAACAAAACATTCGTGCCGGTCGGATATTCATACCCATTCATCACATAAGGCACGCGTGAAATACGGATCAGCCAATACTGCGGCGGCAGGAGACGCAAGGTCTCCATGACCACCCCCTCCAACAACGGCAGATGGTCAAGATCTTCGGCAGTAATTGTACGTCCCTGTAAGCGATCATTGATTTCCTGAAGTACTTCTTCGGTCACTTTGGGATGCAATGCCAGCAAAAGAGTAATGCACACCAAAGCTGAAGCGATATTCGGGTACATGCCCCTGAATAACCCGGTCACTGTGCCGATCAAATCTGGTTCGGTGAATTCGGGGTTCTCAGCCTGCAAGCGGATCAACTGCGAAAGAATATCATCTTCACCCAAACCAGCTTGATGCTTATGTTCGATCAATTCAGTAATCGCTGATGAAAGTTTCTGCGTAGCAACAATAGCCTTCCGGTAGGTTGTTCCGAGCAAATTCACAGGGAAGAGGGCATACGGCAGGGAAAACACCAATCCGAACATTTCCTCGAACAGGGCTTTCACCTTATCCGCGGTGGGGCTGGGATCCAAACCCATCAGCGTTTTCAAGCCCATACTCACAGCCAGGTTCATGAACTCCGGCACGATCTCAAAAGTCTCGCGTCCCTCCCAGGATGACAGCATGCGTTCAGTTAAGCCAACAAATGTGGGCGTGTATTGGCTGACCGATTCCTTCAAAAACGATGGACGCAGCAAACGGCGGCGTTCGCGATGCGCGGGTCCGTTTAAGAAACCAAGTCCCAGTGCCAGTTCACGCGCGTATTCCTTTGACTGCTGAAAATAGGAGATATCCTCAAAGCTGTGATTCTCGAACACTTCCGGGTTGCTCAGAATCTCGCGGTTGCGGGCGGGACCGAAAACAAACACATTTCTGGGTTTATAGCCAAGCGGCACAACATCCCCAAAGTGGTCATATAGGCTTTGCATGTATTCAGTTGGGGATGCCCAAAAAAGCAGAATATTCCCAGAAATTCCTCCCACGCGTGACAAGGACGGCGTTACACGATACGAAAAAGTCGCTCCCATACTCTCCTTTATGTTTTTATTGAAAGTATCAACAAGGTTCGTCCAGCAGTTATACTGCTGGACGCCTACACCTTCGGCAGTTCAACTACCGAAAAAACGGACCTGCCAAAAACAAACGCTGAACAATCCAGTTAACTTGACTGCTCAGATTTCACAACGGCAACCCAATTTTCCAAGCCGCACTCAGCAAATAATGTACTGGCTTTTTCAAAAGTAGCGGCACGTTCCGCATTGTTTTTGTCCAAATGACGTCCCAGTTCAAGATAGGAACGGGCTTCTTCATACTTCATAGGATAGGCATGCGCTTTTTCTACTGCGGTCCGCCAATATTGATATGCTTTTTCAGATTTGCTGCGGTGCCATTCCAGGCTGCCCATATAACGGTTCAATGCGGGTCCGCCGATCGAAAAGATGCCGGAGTATTTCTTTATATTCTTAATCGCGGTCTGGGCGTATTTTTCGAGCTCAGCCATTTGGTCTTTCGGCAGACCATTACGCTTGCCTTCTTCCAAAGCCAGGAAGACAACCTCTGCCAGATGCGAATCGATCAAATGCGCTGAGAAATCAACCACAGAGGCTTTGGAGAATTTATCCAGCGCGGCTTTGACAGCCTCCCATACGCCATCACGGTCACCTTTCGACCATAATGCCAGCCACCTTGAACTGCGGACAATATATTCAGGAATTTCACCTACCCAGCTTTTTTCTGAGAGTGCCAGACATTGATCGGCACTGGCGATACATTCATCATATTCGCCCTGCCAAACCAGGGCTGAACAATCGATCTGATAGGCAAATGCGATGTGAATGGGATTTTCACGCCGCATGGCAATTTCCCAGACGCGTTTTCGATAAGGCTCCGATAACTTAGGTCCACCCTCCATTAAAGTATTCGCACTCAGATATGCCACCGACTCAGCGTTCCGGCGATGGTCACCCAGCTCTTCGCAAATGGCAGAAGCTTTTTCAACCAGGTCTTTGACTTCCTGCCATTCGCCATTTCCGCTTGCTACAGTACAAAGAGCAATGGCGCCATCCACAAATGCATTCGGGGCGTCAATGGTCTCGCCGAGCGCAAACCAACGTTCCTTATAATGTTTGGCTTGTGAATGCCACGGAACAAAATCTGCCACCGCACTCATGGTGGCATACAATGCCCATACTTCGGGTGTGGGCTTCAGGGTTTCACCAGTGTTTAAACCCGCTACAACACCGAACAACATCGGCAATGGGTTTGGGTCGCCATTCAGGAACTGCACCACGGCAAGT
This sequence comes from Anaerolineales bacterium, assembly GCA_043767565.1. GTDB lineage: Bacteria > Chloroflexota > Anaerolineae > Anaerolineales > Villigracilaceae > Defluviilinea. Next base: position 2,327 of record JAYUGV010000093.1, on the reverse strand, counting down.
TTCTCGGTGAGGATCACGATCTCAAGGCGGGTCTCGGACTCTTCGGGATCAAGCTCCTGTCCAAAGTAACGGCTCGGGCGCAGGCGATGAGCTGTCTGACGCGCGACATGCTTCAGGAGACCGCCGACCAGCCCCAAGTCGGAGGCGGGAAGCGGAAGTCCCAAAGTCGCCATCGCTTTTACGATATATTCCTTCGCTTCGGCAAGTTTTCCCAATCCAAGATAGGCATCGCCCATTTTTCGGTAGAGTTTGCCGAGATACAGTTTGCTCACTTTGTGCGGGTCGGTCAATTGCAGGAGTTCCTTGAAGAATTCAATTGCCTCCGCGTTCGCAAAGTTATTCAGGGATAGGTTACCGGCTTTTTCCAAAAACTCCCGCGCTTTACTAATGACGCCCTGATCAGACTCAGCACCCGGCGTGCTCGCGGCTTGCTGCCAGTGATACGCCAGCAAGGTGTAGAACGACTCGATGTCCTCTTGATGGTGCGTCTCGATCCACTCGCCCACCGCGCGGTGCAACTGCCGTCTCTGTGAGAACAGCATCAGGTTATAAGCGGCTTCCTGAGTGACCGCGTGTTTGAAGATATATGCCAGGTCCGGTGTTTCCGATTCGACCAGCGTCAGGCTTAAGCGGGTCATGGCGTCCATGTAGGCGCGCATTTCGGGTTTATCGGTCTCGATCGGATGAATCGCTTCGAGCACACGATACGTGAAGATGCGCCCAATAACACTTGCTACTTTCAATGTTAACTGCTGGGATGGACTCAAGCCGTCGATGCGGCTGGTGATCGCGGCTTGCAGGTTTTCCGGCAAACTCACTTCTGCCAGATCGCTCAAACCGGAAGCCAGGCGGGATTGCTGGCCTTCGATCAACAACACACCTGAATCGCGCAGCGCATACGCCAGCTCTTCGGCAAAGAACGGATGCCCCTCGGATTTCTCGCGGATCAACTTACTCACCAATGGCGGGATCGATACCACTCCCAACCGCTGACAGACCAATGCATCCACATCATCCAACTGCATGGTCTCCAGTTTGACAAAATGCGTATCCGATTTATCAGCGATGGTTTTGAATTCCGTTGGGATGGGCGGCTGAAGCGGACGAGTGGTCAACACCAGCATCAACGGGCGCACCTTCTGGTACACATCGGCTAAAAAGATCCATGAAGCCGAATCGATCCAGTGCAAGTCTTCGATAACGATCAACAAAGGCGACTGACTGGCTTCATACTGCAAGATGCGCAGGAGCAATTCACGGATATTGCCGCCGCGCGTCTCACCGGTAAGGGCTGAGGTAAAGTCGTTTTCGGGAATTGATACAGGAAACAAGGCTGTTAGTAAAGGTGCATACCGCAGCAGGTCCGGGTCGATCAAACTTAACTTTGCCAGAACCGTGTCTCGGATGGAGCTGCGATCTTCCTCAGAAAGCTGCAGTCGGCGCAAAATCTCTTCCAAACCAAAGACCCGATTAAAGGTCGAACGCCAGGCATGATACGGATTATTCTTTTCGATCGCATCGCCCTCCCCCATCAGAATTTTGATCTGAGAGGTTTCAGCCTGCCGCACAAGCTCTTCAGTTAATTGAGATTTACCAATGCCCGCTTCGCCGTGCAGGATCACTGTCTGTAAAGGTGAGCCGCGTTGCAATTCCAGCAGTGCATTCACCAGCACAGCTTTTTCTTCCAACCGCCCGATCAACTGGGTCTGCTTGCGGACCGCTGCCTGTTTGCTGTGCAGAGGGTGGAAAATATCCACCGCCTCAGTCCGACCCTTAACCTTCTGCGGTGCGAGCGTCTCGAATTCAACTTCAGCCTTTGAAGCCTCATACGTGGCGCGGTCGCACAGCACCGCGATGCCCTCGCGCTCGATCACATCTTTTTGCGAAATGCCGAGCGCCATCAAACGCGCCGCCAGATTCACAGAGTTTCCCAGGAAGGTATACACGCGCCGTACATCGTTACCGACCAAACCACAAAATACACGTCCAGTTGTGATGCCGATCGAACTATGGATGCCGAGCTTTTTCAATTCAGCACGGATCGCCATGCCCGCTTGAATGCCGCGTAACGCATCGTCTTCATGCGCCAACGGCGGCAATCCAAACGCAGCATCGATCATGATACCTTTATCATCCTGACTGATCTTGTTGACGCTCCCCTCGAAGCGATAGACCACGCGCTGGATCACGCGCATCAAATTCTGAGACACATCCAATGCCAGCACCTGTGCCGGTTCCAGCACATTGATAAAAATGATCGTGACCTTACGCAGCTCCGCGAGCCATTCGGATTGCCCAGCCACCACACGATTGATGACCGAACCTGG
>JAYUGV010000092.1:0-5162 GCA_043767565.1 Anaerolineales bacterium | reverse complement strand
CGAGCGGTTTGCCGTAGCGCCGATACAAGTTAAAGAGCACGAAGACCGCCAGCATGACCGCCAGGATGGGCGTGCCGCAAAACAACAGCCACCAATTCTTGACCCCGGTGTATTTTGAAAAGATCACATACAGCGAGGCAGCTGTGCCCCCGATAAAACACAGGCTGACGCCGATAAAGAACAGCGCAACCGGAAAATAGCGCATGCTGCTGCGCTGTGATCTGGGAGGGGCGGATGTGTCGGGAAGTTGTTCGGACATGGGTATTTGAAATGTCACCCTGAGCGTTAGCGAAGGGTCTCTACTCCGGAGATGTGAGACTCTTCGGTCGCAACGAACGCTCCCTCAGAGTGAAATAATAGATCTTGTAACGTTGTATTATCAATCCCGAAGGGATGTCATGGGTTTGCGTGAGATGATGTCATCCCTTCGGGATGACAGCCTACTGAGGGACATCCAAATCTCATAAACTCCGTGCCTCAGTGTCTAGTATGATAAAAGATAATAAACTCAAGTTGCTACCTTGACTTCGAAAGTCTTCCCTCACCCTGCCCTCTCCCAGCGGGAGAGGGCAGGGTGAGGGTTTTTGACGGAAAACCACGAAAGTCTATTGGATGGTAGCAACTTGGGTTAATAAAGATTGCTCAAAGATATCTGTGCTCTCTCCCGAAGAACATCGGGACGATGTGTGGCTAAACACGCTCTCGCCGCCGTCCCCGGCGGCGAGGACGCCGCCTTGAGCGAGTGACGTTTGCATTTTAACTCTCGATAAACCGATAACCAATTCCATACACCGTCTCGATCATGGGTTGACCCGCGGCGGCTTCGAGTTTCTTTCTGAGGTTTTTGATGTGCGAGTCGATACTGCGGTCGAAGCTCAGGGCAGAGCCATGTAAGTCATCGAGCAGTTGCTCCCTCGTCAGCGTCTGACCGGGACGGGCGGCAAGCAACTCCAGTAGTTTGAATTCATTAGGCGTGAGTTTGACCGGGGTGCCGTCGAACATCACGCTGTGTTTCTCCAAGTCTATCTCCAATCCGCCCACGCGGATGACGCTCCGTATCTTGATGCCGCCTTTCGAACGCCGAAGTAAAGCGCGCACTCTCGCAACCAGCGCCCGCGGCGAGAAAGGCTTGGTGATGTAATCGTCCGCGCCGAGTTCGAGTCCCGTCACCTGATCTATTTCCTCCGATAGGGCAGTGAGCATGATGATGGGTACGTCACTATTCCGCCGCAGGACCTTGCAAACCTCGCGCCCGTCCATACCGGGGAGCATCAGATCAAGGATGATGAGGTCGGGTTTATCGCGACGGGCAACTGCCAGCGCGGATTGACCGTCTGCTGCGCTGACCACGCGGAAACCGTGCTTCTCCAGATAATCGCGCGCCAGCCGCACGACCTTGGGCTCATCATCCACAACGAGGATCAATTCAGGCATGGGGGTAGTATAAGGGAGAAAGGGAATGGAGAAAAGAGAGCAGTGAGAATGAAAGAAGCGGCTAAGGTCCTCGCTACTTCTGCTCCCAGATCTGCCATTTTCCCGATCCAGTCAAAGGCAGTCCTTCCCCGATCCATTCATCCATGGAACCATCATATACGGCGGCATTTTCCTGCCCGATCATTAAATGCGCCATGGTGTTTACTGCTGCTGCGATACCACCGCCGCAGTAGGTGATGATGCGCTGCGCCTGTGCTTTGTCCTTTAGACGCAAGGCGAGTTCAGCGTCCGGTAAAAAAGAATCCATGGCTTGCATCAAGTCCATGCAGGAAAGATTGGATGAACCGGTGATGTGTGATCCCTGATAACTTTCCGGCGGCAGTACATTCACAACGGAGATATTCGCATCCTGTAAGGCTGCCAACACCTCTTCTTTATTGGCGAACAGGTTCGGTCTGAATTGACCTTTAAACGTCGCCGGTTCATACGTTCGGGCAACCTGCTCGATGGTCCCCCCAGCTTTTTTCCACGCTGAAAGCCCGCCATTGAGCACGCGCACGTTATTGTGACCCGCATAATGCAACAGCCACCAGGCACGCGCCGCATACGGGAGCATACCGCACGCGTAAAAGACAACCTCTGAATCTTCAGATATGCCGCTCTTGCCGATCTGTGTGGCGAGGTCCGCTGCGGGCAAGACCGTGCATGAGTACGGGCTATCAGGAACTGAAAATTTTTCGTGATCAAAATATGCCGCGCCGGGAAGATGTCCTTGGAGGTACATATCATCAACGATCGTGGCATCGTAGATTCGGATATTTTTGTGATCTATTTTTTCCAGTAACTCATCTGCTTCAATTAACATGTCTTTGCGATCCATGGCTCAGTCTCCTTGGTTGGATTTGTTCTACTGTCCCAACTGTATCAATTCATTGTGGAGGAATTATGGATGCGCCCGTCAGGGATTGTGGAGGCTCATGAATGCCGGTCGCAGATACGAAGAGAGATGACCCCATTGATGTCCAATAAATAAACCGACCCAGTTCTGAGGGTCGGTTTATTTATTGACTGATGTTACGCACCGTCCCGAAGGTTTGAGCAGCTCAACCAGGTTTTTCAAGAGAGCCTTCGGGATGTTCTGCGTAAGGTGGCTTACTAAATAAGAACTAGGATCTAAACGATCTGGTTAAACTCTCGACCCACATTTTGTCATTCTAAGGAGGTGAAACCGAAAACGCAGCATGGGAAAGACAGCGCATGATCCTTCACACAGGGTGGTTGAATCGAAGGATGACGAGGATAAGGGTTCTTCATTGCAAGATGAAGTTAATCTGCCCTCAGCCCTGCCCCTCTCCCGATGGGAGAGGGATGTCCGTAGGACAGGGTGATGGTTAGAAAAAATCGGCAGTTCAGCGGAAGCCCTTCGGGTGTGCCATCACCCGTTATCTCTTTCCCTCCGAAAATCAATTTTGCAATAACACCGCGTGAGTAATTACGCGGATAAAACTGCAAAGAATGGCATAACAACTCATCATTGCGAACGCCAATAGGCGCAAAGCAATCTCCACTTTTGCAGGAGATTGCTTCGTCGCAACGAGCGCTCCTCGCAATGACATAATCTAACTTCGGAGGAACCCCAAATGTGTGGAATAGTAGGCTATATCGGTCCGCGGGATGCGACACCGATCATTATCAATGGTTTGAAGCGGCTCGAATACCGCGGCTATGATTCAGCTGGGATCGCTGTTATTAATGGCGACCAGCTTGAAGTGCGGAAAGACGCGGGTAAGTTATCCCAATTAATTGACCTCGTCAGCAAATCGCCGATCAACGGCGCACCGGGCATCGGTCATACGCGCTGGGCAACCCACGGCGCACCCAACGCCATCAACGCCCATCCGCATCTCGGACAGACCAAGCGTGTGGTCGTTGTACAAAATGGCATCGTGGAAAATTTTCTGGAACTCAAAGATGAGTTGATCGCTGAAGGCGTAGAATTTCAATCGGAGACCGACACTGAAACCATTGTGCATCTTGTGGAACATTATCTGGCAACGGGCATTGGGCTGGTGGAAGCCGCGCGCAAGACCTTCAATCAAATTCAGGGTGCGAACGTGGTGGTGTTGATGTCTGCTGATGAGCCGGACAAGATCGTGACTGCGCGCATCGGCAATGCCGGTGGCGTGGTGCTTGGCATGGGCGATGGCGAAAACTTTATCGCCAGTGACACACCTGCCATTATGGAGCATACGCGCAAAGTCATCTTTTTAGAATCGCGCCAAATGGCAGTGGTGACACGGGATACACTGACCATTGAAACACTGGATGGCGCAAAAGTGAAACCGGTCGTGCATACCGTTTCATGGGACCCGATTGCCGCCGAAAAGGGCGAATATCGTCACTTCATGCAAAAAGAGATCCATGAGCAGGTGCGCGCGCTGACCGACACACTCGCGGGCCGTGTGGATTTTGCGAACGGCAGAATCCGTTTGCCCGATCTGAACTTGACAGAAGAATTTGCCAGGAAGATCGAGAAGATCTACATCACCGCTTGTGGCACCGCCGCATACGCCGGCATGGTTGGAAAATATTTGATCGAGAAGATCGCGCGCATTCCGGTTGAAGTAGTGATCGCCTCTGAGTTCCGCTATAGCGACCCGATCTTGAACGATAGAACTGTGGTGCTTGCCATTTCACAATCCGGCGAAACGGCAGATACACTCGCCGCCATGGAAGAGGGACGCCGCAAAGGCGCGGTCATTTGGAGCATCGTGAACGCGATCGGCTCCCAAGCCATTCGTGTGGCAGATGGATTTATCTCGATGCAAACGGGACCGGAAATTGGTGTGGCTTCCACGAAAGCTTTCACCGCCCCTTTGGTTGACCAGTACATGGTGGCGATCTTGCTGGCAGACCTACGCGGTGTCATTGACGAGAAGACCCGCAAGGAATTGGTCGCGGACTTGCGCCTGGTGCCTGATCTGGTTGGGCGTACATTGGAACGCGAAGACGATGTCGAGAAAGTTGCCCACGCACTGAAGGATATACGCGACTGCCTGTATCTGGGGCGCGGCATCAATATGCCGATCGCCTACGAAGGCGCATTAAAGTTGAAAGAGATCTCCTATATTCATGCAGAGGGCTATCCTGCGGGTGAAATGAAACACGGCCCCATCGCATTGATCGATGAGCACATGCCGGTCCTGTGCATCGCTCCAAAGGATCCCTGGCACGAGAAGATGATCTCTCAGATCCAACAAGCGAAGGCACGCGGCGGAATTGTGATCACCGTCGCTACGGATGGAGATAGTCTGGTTGAAGGTATGTCCAACCATGTCATTTGGATCCCTGAAATACCCTGGCTGCTCTCACCAATCATTACGGTGTTGCCCTTGCAACTGCTGGCATATCACATCGCCGCCCTACGCGGGTTGGATGTGGACCAGCCTCGGAACCTGGCAAAAAGTGTGACGGTGGAATAAAAGCCATCATCGAAAATACCAGGCAAAAACGTGAAGCTGAGCGCTCAGCTTCACGTTTTTCTTTGCTAATATTTTGGCACGCTGTAACCTCGTGCAATGTTTATGCAATGGAAGTTTATATTTTGATAGGTACTATTACAGTAAGGAGCTGTGTAAAAATAACTTCCGTTTTTCGCGCGTAGTGAGCGGGGCTGAAGCCACCTGCTCAGTTCGTGGAAGTCCTTCGGACTGGCAGCCCGAGTCGGT
>JAYUGV010000091.1:0-5173 GCA_043767565.1 Anaerolineales bacterium | reverse complement strand
ACCCCATATTTTTCAAAAAATCCTTTTTCCTTTGCAACAAGCAAAGTAAAGTCCCCCCACCAAAAAGCAAATTCTACTTTTAATGGCTCACGGTTTATCGCTGGTAGTTTGTTGCCGCATGAAACCAGTACAACAGATAACATGAACAAGGAAAACAAGCGGTTCAGCATGACAGCCTCTCCTTTTCTGAGCATTCGATGATTATATAACAAGTCCCCTCAATAAATATTGAAAGATGGAAACAATCCGCCCTGCACAGGCAGGGCGGATTTTGCAAAAGAACTCTTGCATAAGTAGTATCTTGATCTGTGTGGTGAATTTTTCAGCCACGGGTTTCACAGATTCTCACGGATTTATTTTAAAAAAATCAGTGGAAATTCGTGCAATCCGTGGCAAAAAGACTTTTGCAAGAGGTCTAAAATAAATTTTACGGCACACAGATGGCTTTGAAAAGCGCCCGGCTGGATATATCGTTGGGCGTCAGGATATGCACATCGATCCAGTAATTTTTGGCAGAGACGACCTTATAGTAAATGAAGGCGCTCTGCGTGCCAGCCTCCAGGAATAAGAGCGGATCGGCGCCGAGCGCTTCGGCTTCACTGGTCTCCCAACGGAACGCCACCGTTGCTGGACCGTTCACAGTGATATCGGCATTCACCGTCACATACTGCGGGAAAGCCGTACACGCGACGTTCAACGAAGGCGGGTCAATGCGGACCCGGATATTGGATACCTTTGCCGGAGGCACATCCACCACCGGGAGCGCGTCAAGATTCCCCACAGCCTCGATGACATTCGCGGCAAGCCAGCAATATGTCGAAGGGTCGCTGGGATTTTTCACATTCCACCAGGTCAAATCAATATTCTTCCCAACGATCTCCGCCTGCCCACCCAAATTCAGCGCGCCCACGACTGCATACGCAGTGCTTGGACCATAACGACAATTCACCGGTTGGTTGATCGGCGCGGCAATCGCCAAGCGCGGCGTAGCTGTCGGCACAAAGGTGGCGGTGGCACGCGCGAGCAAGGTCTCGATGGGGATCAGCGTGGGTGTGGAAAAGACTGGAGCAGGCGTATCAGTGACCGGCGTCGGGAGAGGCGTGCCTGTCGAGTTGGGCAAATTACAGGCAGTCGCCATCAAGGCACATAGTGCAAGAAAAAACCAAAAGCGGGATTTCATCCATTCCTCCTTTTCTATTTGGAATCATAATCCTTCGAAAGATTTACCGCAATAGGATGTTGGACTAACGGCTCGTGCCGACCTTTGACCTGCTTCGGCTTCCTGAAGCCGACTCCAATTTTAACCATTGTTTATTGTTCGAGGTATAATTAGAACACATATTCTGCTTTAGACAAGAGGAGCTTATCATGACTAAAAAGGTAATGGTCTTCGTTGGGACAAGCAAGGGCGGCTTTATTTTCGAGAGCGATGCGAATCGCAAACAATGGCACACGGGTGATATTCATTTTAAAAGTTGGAACGTGATGCACATGCAGCTGGATCCGCGCGACCAGCGTTTGCATGCGGCGACGAGTCATTTCGTCTACGGTCCAACCACCCACTATTCAGACGACCTCGGCAAGACATGGACTCAAGCCAAGCAAGTGCCGTTACTCACGCGCTCATCCAGATCTGGCAGACCCGCCAGCACCGTGGATGAAGCCTTCCGTTCCGAGGGCGGCGAGAGTATTGCCGACAAACCTGAAAAGATGATCAAGGTTTGGAACATCAAACCGGGGCGAGAGAACGAACCCAACGTGTTATATGCGGGCGCACAACCGGCATCTTTCTTCGTTTCCAAAGATCGCGGCGAAACATGGACATTGAACGAGAGCCTGTTCGACCATGAACAGCGCGGTCAATGGAATCCTGGCGCGGGCGGGTTGACGCTGCACACAATTTTATTGGATCCCACAAATTTAGATCGCATATATATCGCCGTCTCTGCCGCGGGTTGTTACCGCACGGATGATGGCGGCTTGACCTGGGCGCCTTACAACAAGAATGTGCGCGCCGATTTTATGCCGAATAAATTTCCTGAGTTCGGTCAGTGTGTGCATAAAATGACGATGCATCCATCCAACCCAAATGTTTTGTATCAACAGAATCACTGCGGCGTCTATCGCAGTGACAACGCGGGTGAAGATTGGATCGATATCGGCGATGGCAAACTTCCGGCACGCTTTGGCTTCCCCATCGCGGTGCACCCCACTGATCCGCGCACGATCTATATTGCGCTCGAAGAAAGCGATGAATACCGCATGAGCGTGGACGGTAAATTTTCCGTGTGGCGCAGTCACGATGCAGGCGACTCGTGGGAACGCATGACCAAGGGTCTGCCAGACAAAGCGCATTTGGTCGTTCTGCGCGAAGCAATGGCAACCGATACATTCGAAGACGCCGGGATTTACGTGGGCACGAATACCGGTCAATTATTTTACAGCCGCGATTCCGGCGATAGCTGGGAGTTAATGGCAGATTTCCTGCCGCCCATCCAATCGGTGGAAGCGGCGGTGGTGGAAGGATAAAGTTGTAGGACGAGATAGTATCTCGTCCTACTTTTTATTACGGTTGCAAACAAGCGGGGATTGAATCTGCAAATCCAATTGGGGTTTGGGTGGAGCCGTTCTCATCGTAGATCTTCACGAATTGAACTTCGGGGAATTGCTTGAAGTTATAGGTCAGCAGGTTCGCGATGGTATAGGTTGCGTTCGCGCGGTTGCATGTCCCTTTGAGGTAGATGTGGGCAACGCCGTTGATCAGCTCAAAGCGACTATAGCCGGTAAAGCCATTCGTCAAATTGATCCAGCCGTAGGTGTATTTCTCCGTTGCGCCGGGACCTTTGAAGTATTCATCCAGAACCGTGCCGAAAATATTATTGGTACGTGCCCAACGGACTCCTGCTCTTTCAAACGGCGGCAGGTTGTTATCGTAGCGGAACTTGTTCACGAAGAAGACATTGATCTTCACATACAACGGCGTAGGAGTAGGCTGGCGTGTGCGCGTGGCGGTACGCGTCGGGGTGATTGTCCGAGTCGGTGTGGGTGTGCGTGTTGGGGTAGGTGTCCGCGTCCGCGAGGGTGTGAAGGTTGCAGTGGGTGTTCGAGTAGGCGTACGCGTCCGCGTGGGTGTGCGGGTTGGAGTCGAGGTGCAGGTGCGCGAGGCTGTTGGCGTGGAGGTAGGAGTCCGCGTGCGGGAGGGTGTGAATGTTGCGATGGGTGTGCGAGTAAATGTTGGCGTACGTGTTGGAGTTCGAGTTGGCGTTGGCGTCCGCGTGCGAGTAGTGGTCGGCGTACGCGAAGGCGTGAATGTTTTTGAAGGCGTGACCGTTGCAGTTAATGTGCGTGTGCTGGTGGGAGTCTGCGTAACGGTTGCGGTTGGTGTATTGGTTGGAGTGCGCGTCACCGTGGGCGTGAAGGTGTCCGTGGGAGTCCGTGTGACGGTAGGCGTGGAGGTCACAGATGGGGTAAAGGATGGGGTGACTGTAACAGGCGTCGGTGGGGTCGGAGTCGGTCCGCCTTGGAGGACGAAGCGGACGGCATCCGCACCGACGAAGAGGTCGGCGATCGAGGCGGCTTCATCCTGAGTCCGATTCGTGAGTTCGATGAATTCGTCTCCGACGCCGGTGAAATTGTATTTGCCGATGTAGACCCAGCCATCGGTGACGTAGTAGAGGTTCGGGAAGACATCCTGATTGACGACGATCTGATCAGATTTGCCCGCGTGACGAATGGTGTAGATCGCGCCCTGCGTGGTCGCTTTGACTGCGGGGATGCGGACGTAGACGGAATACAAACCGTCATTGGTGCCTTGCGGAAAATTCCATTGGGCGGTGCAAGTAGGCGCAGTCGTGTTCGGTGTGGAATAACGCATCACGTTACCCTGGGCGCTGCCTGCAGAGATATCCAACCAACAACCGAGCGGCGTTTCAACAAAATTCGCCGAGCCGTCATCCACGATGAGACCCGCAGCGGGCACAGGTGGATAAGCAAGCTGATCACCGGAGGGAAAGATCTGCGCGCCGTAATAGACGAGCGCGGGATTTGCAGCCCATAATGATTGAGGTTGATTATTGACCCAGGGATCTACCCCGCTCCCCTGCCAGCCATAGGGATCGACCGCTTTGCCAGCCGGGTTGAGCAGTGTGAAATGTAAATGCGGACCGGTCGAATTACCGGTTGTGCCGCTAATCCCGAGAATCTCACCGCGAGGTATGGAGGCACAGCCCGGCGCTGAACATTTTGATATCGCCACAGAACTCATGTGTCCGTACAGTGTCTGGTAACCATTGGAGTGATGCAGGCGCACATAGATGCCCAGATCGGACCTGTGATTTTGGGGATTCACCCAGCCTGCATACAGCACTTGATCGGCATCCGCCGCGGCGTATATTGGACGATAATTGATCTGATAATCAATGCCATTATGCCCGTCGTACCACAGCCAATCACCGATCGAATATGACCAATATCCGCTCCCGGCATCGCAGACTCCGGCTTGCGGAGGCGGCGTGCCAGCGGGTACAGGGGCCGGGCAAACTCCATCGGCAAAGACTCCGTTGAAGGTCACAACGCGATTATCCAGGGTGTAGTTCGGGGAGGTGTGATCGAAGACCGAGCCCTGCCCCGCGGCGCCTGGATAAGGCGGATATAAGAACGGCGCCACGACCAGTGCATCTACTTTATCAGCAGACGCGCCACGCACACCCAGCATGATGATGCCGAGCAGGAGGAGCGTGAAGGCGTGTTTGAGAGGACGGGTCACAGTACTGTTTGGTATGTGTTCAGGATTTTTAAATCACGGCTTATACAAAAAAGAGAATCCGCTAATCTTCGCCAATCTCTGCGAATGTGTAGAGATTAGCTCTGCTGTATTATTGATATGTATGTTCTGCCAGCAGTTGTACTGCTGGCAGACGGCAGTGCAACTGCCGTTCGAACTAATGTGCAATGTTATTCGATTATGCCAGAAAATCCGTCAGCATACCCAAGGGGGCACTTAGCTGACGAACTCCAGAGTCTAAGGTTGAGGTGTGGCTTGAGAAACAGGAACAGATCTGAGCGTGGAAAGAACCGTCACTGCATCCGCAAGGCAGGCATCCACTTGATCTTGAAATGAAACTTCAAATCCGGTAATGATCGTTCCGTCGCCTCCTGTATAGGTTGTAAATTT
>JAYUGV010000090.1:0-13065 GCA_043767565.1 Anaerolineales bacterium | reverse complement strand
GGATGCGTATTCCTTAAGCGAGGCTTGATCTTCGTTATAATCAACATCCAAACTAACAGAAATCAGGTCATCTGGATTCCCAAGCGCTTCGTGGAGATTTCTGACTTCGTTCGCCTGGATAACACAATTGGGGCACCACATCGCCATGGTTTCGAGCAGGACCACCTTGCCAGCGTAATCGTTCATGGTGAATGTTTCGCCAGTCTGGGCGTCAACCAATTCCATATCGAACCAGTCTGGGGTTGAAGTCACAACAACATTGGTTGGTTGCGGCGCAGGAGCGCATGCAAATACGATCAAAGCAATACTAATAGTAATCAGCAGAAAGCGAACAGGTTTCATAGATATATTCTTGCCTTTGCGTAAATAAAATTACCGTATCGTCTATTTATCACTGATATCAAGGACATGGAATACATATTTTCGCGGTCTTTTCGACTCAACAGCAAGCAAAATATAAAAACCTTTAACGTCCTGTGGAGCGGCAACTTCAGTCGCCCATTTCATGTTTTCATTTGCCAGGGTTAGTGGGATGGGTACGATATCAAGGGATTCGTAGATACCGTAAATGATCCCGTCTGTGCCGATAACCGGCGGTGTGCCGATGTGGGTCTTTAGCGGAAATTTAGTGGGGTTGAAATTTTGCCAGTTGAAATGGAAACCTGTATCCGTTCGCTGAACATCAAGGAGAGTGACGACATTGTCGCTGAGCCCTGTAATGCTCGTCTCCGGTTTCTGGATCAAACCATCAACTGTTGAAGCAATCGGATACGTTAGATCCGTGACGATCTCGTCAAGGTTTAATTCCAGCTTTCCTTCAGTTTTATTTGCATCTGGGGAATAATCGTCAAGGTCGCCGCCAAAACTTACATAATCGATCGAAAGTTTTGACCCAGCCGAAGCGGCTACGCCTTTGCATTCCACATACAAGGTTTGTATCTTTGATTCTTCGGTTGTACCAGCGGTGTATCCTCGCATTTGAAAACCAGGGGCAAAGCGATGTCCGCCAGTCCCGACAAAAACAGTATCGCAATTTGCGGTTTTTCCATCGCTGGTTGTAAGCACAGCCGGTTTACCCGCCACAGCCCGCATCGTACTCCAATCACCCGTATCGTTTCGGATCGTGATATCAATATGCAAATCTCCTGCATCAGACTTGCTTATATTCGTCACGATAGCATTCCAAACTTTTAATTCTGAACCTTGCCCTGCTTCCGGGGCTTCCAAACCTTCAGGTAATACAATGTAGACGCAGGCAAAGCTAAAAAATGCACAAGCGAGGAGGGCTGGAATAAGTATTTTTCTAACCTTCATCTTTCCTTCTCCTTATATGATTAATCTCATCGATGGAACAAACGTAGCGCCTTTGTTTGACAATGCAGGAAACATGGAAATCATTTGATCCGGATGTTTCCTATCAATTATGGAGCAGGGGTAATTTCTGGGAGCATGGATCGAATGACCGCCAGTGTAAAGGTGTATCCAGCTGGCATACTTGCTGTACCGTCCACTTGTGACACAGTCTTTTCCTGTCCATTATATGAAATGGTGACATAGTGTGCAAAGCATTGCCGGCATGGAGTTAGATATCTACCGTAGATGGCATCCGTGAACCATTTGTATTCCCCGCTAATTTTCGCAAGCGCTTGTTCCACCTCGGCCGGATCAGCCTGTTTTTCCACTTTGTGGACGCCATCGTTGCCTAGCACCCGCCCATCGGGATAAATCGCAAACAACTCATCAACACAAAGAGGTCCAGCGGTACGGTTATAAACGATCACAGCTCCGTCTTTTATCAAGTTTGCAGCTTCTGCCTCACGGAAAGGCTTGATCTCACACCGGGTATTTTCAGTTGTTTCAGCAGACGAGACTGGTCGAAATTTAGATATTGAAATGGCAGCAACTATCGCTAACACAGCAAGTATGCCAAGTCCAAATACGAGTTTTTGCTGTTTGCGGCGAACAGCCAGTGATGGTTGTGTAGATCGGACACTTTGACTGCCGCTCTTCCGGTTTGCCAACACAGTCTGTACACCGATAAAAATAAGTGTAAGCACACCGATCACAATTTTAGTCCACCATGAGCTAAGCGATCCGATAAATTGGATCAGAGCCTGGGTAACAGCTAATACTAATACGCCAAAAAATGTACCGAGCACATATCCTGAACCCCCCGTCAACATCGTGCCGCCAATCACCACCGAAGCAATGACATCCAACTCAAAACCTGGAGCATACAAGCCATGCCCGGAAGATACAAAGAGACAGAATGAAAGACCTGCCAATGCCGAGCAAAAGCCGTTGAACGTATACACCAGCATTTTGGTTCGATCGACCGGCAAGCCCATTAGACGGGCTGACTGTTCATTCCTGCCTTCATTTCCGCCTATGGCATAAACCGTGCGCCCAAAACGTGTATATTGGGTGATATAGATCGCAACCATCAATAAGGTAATTGCCACGATCACGGGAATGGAAATATAGGGTGCTGGATTTCCTTGTTGTGCCGCCAGTTCTGTCAAGCCTGGGATCAAGATCTTTGTTTTGCCAAGAATTTGAAAAATGCGATCGTCAATGGCAACCGCATTGTCGCTAATAAAGAAGCATAGGCCTCGGGCAAACCACATGCCTGCCAGGGTGGCAATAAATGGTTGTACCTTCAAGTACACAATAAAGCTTCCCATAATGGCGCCAAGGGTCATTCCCATTGTCAGCATGAGAAAAATAACAACCCAGGAATTCCAGCCCTCCCGCAGTAATACAGCCGAGGCTACCGTTGTCAGCGCGACCACACCGCTCACTGACAGATCAATGCCCCCTGTCAGAATAACCAACGTCATCCCGATACCACTGATCAAGAGAAAAGAACTATTTCGGAATAAGTTAAAGAAGACTTGTGGATTTCGCATGCCAACGAAAAAATACGCTCCAATCCCATAAGCGGCTAAAGCCAACAAGGCTGTAGACATCAATGGGACGAACTTACGGTTTTTTGAAAAAAAATTACCTGCCGACTTCAACATGGCTACACCTCTTTTTTCGACGTGCTGATCCTGCGGACAAGGCCCCGGACTTGTTCCGAATATAAGAGGATCACAAGAATAACCACCACCGCTTTGATCGCCTGAAGAGCAAAGGCCGGCACACCAATTGCATACATGGATTGAGTGATGGCTTGCATCACCAGAGCTCCGACCATGCTAGCCGGCAATGAGAAACGCCCACCTGCGATGGTAGTCCCACCGATCACTACGGCAAGAATAGCATCCAGTTCAGTGGTAAGACCAATGTTATTGGCATCCGATGTCTTGACATTGGAACTGGCCACCAGCCCCGCAATTCCGGCACAGAAGCCGCAAAACGTGTAGACCAGCAATTTAATTCTCTTTTCGTCAATGCCACTGTAAAAACTCGAGCGGAAATTAATGCCTACCGATTCGATGAACATCCCGATGGCAGTTTTGCGCGTCATGATCCAGGTAATTAGTAGAACGATCGCTACGATATATAATGAAAAAGGCAGAATGATCCAACCCTGCCCAATGAACGCATAGGGCCGGTACGTGATCTGAACCCTGAGTCCATTGGTGATCAACTGTGCGATCCCGCGGCCCGCGATCATCAAGATCAGAGTAGCCACCATGGGTTGGATCCTCATATAGGCGACTAGCGCGCCGTTCCACAGACCACAGAGAGTAGCCACGATCAACGCCGACCCGATCACGATCCAAAGCGGTTGGAATGTGAAATTCGGATCTGTTACGAAGAAAACCTCATTATTAAGCGCTGATGGATTCATCAAGATCCCCGCCACTGAAGCCGCGATCGCCATGGTCGCGCCTACTGAAAGGTCTACACCGCCGGTGGCGATAACCAGTGTCATACCAATGGCAAGGAGCATCACAGTCGAACCATTTCGGAAGATATCAACCAGGCTGCCATGCAAGTTGCCTTCTCTGTTCTCTATGGAAAAGAAGCCAGGGATAAAGATAAGATCAAAGAGCAGAATGAGCGATAACGCGACCAGTGGGAAAAACAGTCTGTTCTCTGTGACGCTTCTCCACGTGAAAGATGATTTCGTAGGCTTTTTCATACTTCACTTCCTGCAATGGCCTGGATGATGGTATTTTCGTCCACCTCACCGGCAAACTCGGCGACTTTCTCTCGTTCACGCAGAACGACAATGCGGTGGCTCGTGCGCAGTACTTCCTCCAGCTCAGAGGAAATAAATATACAAGCTTTACCCGCTTCTGCCAGTGAAAGCACGAGTTTTTGTATTTCGGCTTTGGTGCCCACATCGATCCCGCGAGTGGGTTCATCAAGGATCAGGACTTGCGGGTTTGTAGCCAGCCATCTTGCCAGAATGACTTTTTGCTGGTTGCCGCCGCTCAAATTTTTCACCGACTGATCTGCGGAAGGGGTGGCTATATTCAATAACTTAATGTATTTTTCTGCAATGTCATATTGTTCCGGCAAACTTAGATATTTGAACCAACCCCTATTCGCTTGTATGGCAAGAACAATATTTTCCCTTATGGTCAAGTCATCCACGATCCCTGCGGCTTTTCTGTCTTCCGGGCAAAGAGCTATACCTTGTTTGATCGAATTTAGCGGGGAGTGATCTTGAACTTCATGGCCGTTTATAGAAATTGAGCCCGTATCCGGTTTTTCAACCCCAAATAAAATGCTGGCTGTTTCTGTGCGGCCTGAACCGAGCAGCCCTGCCAGACCAACCACTTCCCCAGCGTGTAGATCCAGGTCAAAGGGTTGGATCGAACCTGTAAGACCAAACTGCCTCACCTGTAACAATGCGTCGCTTTTGATACGTTTGCTGGTTTCCAATTTTATTTTTGTCATTTCATCGAATTCAGCCAGGCTGCGACCGATCATTTTTGAGATCAAACCTACCCGTGTTATCGAAGCGGTTTCATAAGTCCCAACCAGTTTTCCATTCCGCAGAACAGTGACCCGGTCTGAAATTTCATAGATCTGACCCATAAAATGAGTGATAAAAATGATCCCCACGCCGTCGTTTTTGAGCTTCCTCATCACCTTAAAAAGCTGTGCCGTTTCGTTCACATCCAGGCTGGATGTGGGTTCGTCAAGGATCAGTATTTTTGCAGACTCAATATAGAGCGCTCGTGCAATAGCCACCATTTGCTGGATGGCTACTGTATATGAACCCAATGGTTTGGTTACATCAATGTCAACACCCAACAAGCGGTGAAGCGTTTCACCTGCCAGAGCATTCGTCTTCACCCAATCGATCCGCCCGGTTTTGTGGGGTTCACGCCCAAGCAGAATATTCTCTGCGACTGTCAGATTGGTGCACAGATTGATCTCCTGGTAGACCGTGCTGATCCCCAAAGCCTGAGCCTGATGTGGCGACTTGGCGTGTATTTCCTTACCATCGAAGTTGATCCTGCCCGAATCTGGCTGGTCCACCCCTGTTAGCACTTTCATCAGAGTGGACTTTCCCGCGCCATTTTCCCCCACCAAACAGAGGATCTCACCTCTTTTGAGTGTCAAACTTACATCATCCAGCGCCTGCACGCCCGGAAAGGCTTTGCTAATGCCATCCATTACAAGTATGTTTTGATCCGGCTCAGACATATCGGCCTGCCTTTTGTAAGCAACTTTTTGAATAATTGGGAAGCGATGATAAACATCGCTTCCCAATCAAATTATATGCCACTGATCTGCCATTCGTACAGAGACGGCAGATCGAATTCAAGATTCTAGTACTTGCGGCCCGCAGCAACTTCCTTCAAAGTCGGGTCGGTCATGCTAAATATACCTTCCACCGAAGGGATCCATTTGGGCAGTGAAGCGCCTTGGCCATTCATTGTTGCAAGCGCGGCTTCAAAAACCTGCGGGGCGATCAACGGATTACATTCTACGGCTACATTTAAAGTGCCGTCCAGCATGGCTTGGAAAGCGCCAGCAGTAGCATCCACAGAGATGATCTTGACATCCTTTGCGGGTACGAGACCGGCTTCTTTGAGTGCTTCGATCGCGCCAAAGGCCATTTCGTCATTCTGGCCGAAGATGCCCTGGACATCCTTGCTTTCCTTCAACCAGGCTTCGGTGACCTGCTTGCCTTCCACGATGCTCCAGTTGCCGGTCTGGCTATTGGTTACGACGATACCGCATTTTTCTGCTGTATCGCGGAAACCTTTGCCACGGTCAATGGCAGGGGAGGAGCCTACATTGCCAACCAATTCCCAAACGTTCTTCTTTTCACTATCTTTAAGCAGATCGCACATCGCGGTGCCGGCCTTGCGGCCTTCTTCAATAAAGTCGGCGCCAACGAAGGTGACGTATAGATCCTCAAAACCGTCAATGCGGCGATCTGAAAGGAAGACGGGCTTGCCAGCGGTTTTAGCATCCTTCAAAACCTGCTCCCAACCGGTCACTTCGAGCGGTGACATGGCGATCACGTTCACTTCGGGGTCTTCAATGAATTGTTGAAAACCTGCAACCTGTTTTGCCAGGTCATTCTGTGAATCATAGAACTTAAGCTTGATGCCAAGCTGAGCCGCACTCTCTTTATAGGATGCAGTATTTGCAGCACGCCATCCGCCTTCGGAACCAGTTTGTAAGAAACCAATGACCATATCTGAATATTTGCAGTTGGGTGCGCAGGCGGCAGTACCAAAAGCGGCAGGAGCTTGGGTAGCGGCAGGGGCTTGGGTAGCGGCAGGGGCGGCAGCGCCACCGCAAGCGGTGAGCACGAGGCTAGCCAGCACCAAGACAGCCAGAAGGTTGTAAAGCAATTTCTTAGACATTTTCTTCTCCTTGTGATTAGATGATAGGACGATAATTGGCGTTATATAATTAAGCGCGATCAAATCTGCCATTAAGCTGATGGCAGTCTCGCCAGGGAGCGTACACCTCAGACGCCAATCTACCGGTGTGCGCTTCCTACCTACTACGATCTTATTATTTATCGCTTGCTTCACCTCCTTATCAATTTCCGGCTTTTGTTTACCACCAGGGTATACAAATAAATGGATGGGGTGCCAAGGGAGACCAAACTTCGTCTTAAAGCTTTCATGAACACCGAGTTTGGGGGTATATGGAATTAATGGCGGCATCTTTTCTTTACTTCAGGCAGGACCAAGCTGTGCTCCATTAATTCCAGATCATGTTATCGATAACAGGATACAACTTTACGGTTTGAAAATCCATGATTTCTTTTTGGGAAGAAGTTAATTTTTTCGTTGTGTAAACAGATCTAAAAGATCACCAACCCAGCGGGTGGTGATCTTTTATGAAAAGAGTTGATTTTCTTTCGCTGGTAATGTCTTTTAAGATCCGCTCAGTATTTGCGGGTTGGCAAGATCTCGCTGGCATCTTCAGGGAAGAAAATACTTTCAATGGATTGGACCCATTTGGGGATCGGCTGACCATTCACAACTTTCAACGCCAGCTCAAAGAACTGTGGACCAAGCAAGGGATTACACTCGACCGTGGCATTTAATTTGCCAGCGATCATCGCTTCAAACGCACCCTGGGTGGCATCTACTGAAACAATTTTGATATCCACTCCCGGCTTTAGCCCATAATCTTCAATTGCCTGGATCGCGCCGATGGCCATGTCATCATTATGGGCATAAACCGCCGTGATCTTATTCCCATACTTTTTCAAGAAATCCGCCATTACTTCTTTGCCTCTGGCAAGCGTAAAATCACCAGATTGCGAACCAATGATATACATCCCCGGAAAATCTTTTAGAACCTCTCGAAAGCCTGTATACCGGTCATTGGCAGGAGCGGAACCGATCGTGCCCACCAATTCAACAATATTCGCCCTCCCATTTACCAGTTTTGCCATGACCCGGGCGGCATTGCGACCCTCTTCAAGAAAATCCGAGCCCAAATAAGACACATAAAGGTTTTCAGGGACAGCCGCCCGCCGATCTACAAGGATGATTGGAATGCCGGCATCTTTCGCCTCCTGAAAAACCTCGTCCCAGCCTGTTTCGACAATCGGCGAAACTCCGATCACATCCACTTTCTGAATGATAAATTTGCGGATCGCCTCGATCTGATTCTCTTGTTTTTGCTGGGCATCTGTGAACCGCAGCTCAACTCCAAGTTGATCCGCGGTCTCCTTAACGGATACCGTGTTTGCAACCCGCCACTCGCTTTCAGCTCCCAACTGGGCATAACCGATAATCAGGTCTTTATAAGTCTTCTGGGGTTTGGCTGCCAAGTCAGAACCAGGTTGCATGGTAGATAAAGCTGGTTGTTGGCTACAACTTACAGGTCCAAGAAGAGCCGCGAGAACAACAAACAGAAAAAGGATGCGTGAAATTTTCATCTGAAACGATCCTTAATTCTGAACGCTCACGAAGTTTTTGCCGCTGGCAATGGTCTCCATTTTTGCCGGGATCACAAGTGTGACGCAGGTGCCGGTGGCATATTCGCTGCGAATAGAAAGTCCATATTGTTTCCCGTAATACAAGCGGATGCGGTTATTGACGTTGCCGATCCCATAGCCGCTTTCCATTTTGATATCACCTGAGTCATCATCCAAAGCGGCGCGCAGTTGGGCAAGCTTCTGCGGCGTGAAGCCGATCCCATCATCTTCCACTTCGAGCAATACTTCGTCTTCACCCTTCCGCCTGGCACGTACACTAATTATGCCGCCCTGGCGTTTATTCTTGATGCCATGATAAAGGGCGTTCTCCACCAACGGTTGAAGAATGAGTTTCAGGATCGTGTTCTCAGCCACATCCTTATCCACTTCGATCTTGAAATCCAGGATATCCTGATAACGCATTTTTTGGATGGTCAGATAGCTTCTAGTTCGTTCAACCTCTTCGCCAATGGTGATCCAGTCCATGCCTTTGCTAAGGCTGATACGAAAAAAACTTGAAAGGGCGGTGACAATCTTGACCACCTGATCGGTCTTCTTGGATTCCGCCATCCAGATGATCGTATCCAGCGTGTTATAAAGAAAGTGGGGATTGATCTGAGCCTGGAGCGCGCGTAGTTCAGCTTTCTTGAGATTCTCCTGCTCCTTGATCTTTGAATCCAATAGTTCTTTGATCTTGCCGATCATAATGTTGAAACTCATACCCAGTTCTGTGATCTCATCCACATTGTCACTGGTCATCAACGCCTGCAGATCGTTTTTGGTGATGGTGGTGGTTACGTCATGCAGTTTCTTGATGGGGGCATAAATACTTCTGGATAAACTCCAAGCCGCCACAACTGAAAAAGCGATAGCGCTGAAGATCAGAATAATGGAAAAGATCTGCCAGCGTAGGAAGCCTTCACGCATCACCTGATATTGTCCATCTGTGCGATTCACCTCGTATAACACATAATTTTGGACAACTTCATCCAATACCGAAGTGGCAAAACGGACTTTTTCCAACACAGCTTCGTTTTCCGCGGCAGTGCTGTGATGAGCGATCTTATCGCCCATCTGGTCAACATATTCCTTCAGCGTTTGTAAAGTTCTGAGGACCAGATCCAGTTTAACCCTGGCTTGCGGCGAATCGGTATTTTCCATCATCCAATGCACTTTGACGTTCACATTATCAATGATCTCGTACTGTTTCCCATCTGAAAAATCAACCTTCCCTGAAACTATTTTCCACATTTCATTATCAATATTGGGTTTGACGCTGCCGCTGATACTATTGGCGGTGGTGATGTTGGTGATGATGGCATCATACTGACGGCTATATCTCAATACCTGCATCATCGAAACGATGTTAGTGATCCCCATCAGGAAGATAACTATACATAACGCCGCCAAGATCTTCGCGCGGATGGACAAATTAACGCCCGCAATAAGATCGGCAAGCCGTCCCATATATTTGAGCGGGGACTTGCTGACTGAGCGCCCCTGCGCGCTTATTGCCTGCCTAAAACCAAGTATTACAGTTTTTTGTGCCACATCGTTCTCCTGCGAAAGTAGCTAGATCTGCGACCGAAATTCGATCGGTGAAAGATCGGTATGTTTTTTGAAAACGAAACTGAAGTAATGCGGGTCGTTATAGCCAACCTGGTAGGCGACATCAGCCGATCTCAATGCGGTCATACGCAGTAATTCCTGCGCTTTATTCATGCGGATCTCGATCAGGTGTTCCTTGAATGTCTGACCGGTTTCCTGACTGAACACAACGCTAAAATGACTGGCGCTGAGGTTCGCCTGGGTAGCCATCGCATTGAGCGAAAGTTCCGGGTCTGCGTAATGGTTATCTATATACTCTTTTGCCTGGCGGATCAGACTCGTATATTGATTTTTAGGCTGGCTATCTCGATAAGTCAGCGCAGTGGATAAGATCTTATAGACCTGCTCGCGCAATTGTTCAAGCGTCTTGATATTTGACATGATCATTTCGATCGAATTCAGTTCCGGGATAACCTTGTCCACCTCTCCGCCCAGATCATTCACCAGTTCCGCGATCGCCAGCACAACATCCACGAAAATATAATTTTTGATCAGATCGGATCTCAGCGCGGTTTCGCCCAACGGCAGAATATAAGCATTAAAGAATTCTTCGAACCCATCTTTTACCCCGCTGTGCAGATATTTTTCCACCGCTGCTTTATCCACTTTGAGCAATTCCATCCGCTCAAGGGCATGGTTCAACCCGGACGTGTCATCACTGGTGGAATTCTGGGTATACGCCAGCGCCTCAACAAACGACTGACAAATATCTGCAATGCGTTTTTTAGTAGTCCCTATGCCAGCAGTGAGCTTGAAATGCGTCTTTGCAACCACCAGCCTGACTTCTTCGATGAGCAGGTCGCGTTCCTCTTCGAGATATTCGGGGGTACTCCCTTTCATGATCAAGACCAGGTCGCCCCAATCTCTTTTCAACATAAAGATATCGGGGTTCTTTTCGATCAACACCATGACAGCGCTTTGGATCTGCTGGTACTCATCGTGTTCATAGTGTTCCGTACGATCACCCAGTTCGATCTTCAAGACCATCACCAGATAATGCCTGGCACTCAGGTTGAGTCCCAAAGACTGACCATTTTCGATTGCCTCGGTTGGGGAAACCGCCCCCACAACCAGCTTGAATAAAAGTCTTTCGCGGAGTGTTGCTCGGTTTTCTTCTGCCTGCTCCTGAAGTTTTTTCAGGTATGCCTGTTCTTTTCTTTCCCGATCCAATTGCACGGTCAGTTTCAGCAGGGCATTTTGCAGGTTTTGTACAGTGATGGGCTTTAAAAGATAATCGGTAACCCCAAGTTTGATCGCCTGTTGGGCATATTCAAATTCGTCGTGCCCGCTGAGAATTATGATCTTCACCCAGGGCATACGCTCCCGCATGATCTTGCTCAACTGCAAGCCATCCATGAATGGCATCTTGATATCGGTGATCAAAACATCGGGCTGGGCTGTCCGCAACAGCGGCAAAGCCATCTCGCCATCAGCCGCCTCGCCGCAAAATTCAAACCCACTGGCCTTCCAATCCACATTATCGCGGATCCCCTCGCGGGTAATGACTTCATCTTCGACAAAAAAAACCTTGTACGGCATCTTAGCCATCCTTTGACCTTAAACATTGTACTACTGACGGGGTTCCTTAGCGAAAGCATGGCAACGAGAAGAAAACCACTAGCCCGGATACCAAACCTTGCGCGGATCAGCCTCTGCCCGCACATGATCGAAGGCGGCATCGATCATCTTCTTCAGATCATATTCAGGTCGCCAGCCGAGTAAAAATTTTGCTTTGGTATTATCGAGCCAGGTGGAGTGATATTGCGTTTCGATCTCCACTGCTGGCAACCCACGGGTCTCGGCAAGATAACGAGCCATCGCACCGTAATCCACGGGTTCGTCCATGCTGATGTTGAACAATTGCTGGCGCGCTTTTGGATGGTCAACTGCCAGCAAGAGGGCGCTGACCAAATCGTCAACGTGGACAAAGTTCCGTTTGACGGGAACAGACTCCGGGTCGAGCATGATCGGAATTGCTTCCGTCCGAATCAATTCATCCACGCTTTGAGCGTCTACCAGATCACGCCAGCGTGGTCCGCCAAAGACATCTTCGCCGAACGAAAGTTGATACTTGAAATCATCCTTCTCCATGATCCAGGGCGCGCGCAGGCAGCAGCCGTTGAGATCATATTGAATATAGTATTGCTCAAGCAGCACTTCTTCAAGCACTTTGGAAAGCGCGTAACAGCCGGGATAGGCAGAATGCTTTTGCGTTTCAGTGACAGGGAGCGGATGTGGGTATACAAAATGTCCCATGCCCGCATCACCGCCGACCATGATGAACTGCTTGAATGTGGGGCTGGTGCGACAGGCTTCAAGCAACCAGAACAAACCTTTGACCGCCACATCCATGATCTGCTCCGGCGTTTCCTTGACGGTCGCGAGATGCAACACATGCGTGACGCCGTCCACCGCTTTTTCTGCGACATCACGATGTTCGATGGAGCCGTGAATATTTTCGATACGAGGATGCGGATCGGGTTCGCGGTTATGACATAATGCGCGGATCGTGAACGCGTCAAATTTGGGGTCAGACAACAAACGTTTAATGAATACACTTCCCACCTTACCGGTCGCGCCTGTGACTAAAATGGTATTGGAGTTGGTCATCTAATTAACTTTCTGCAAGCACAGCGCTTCGACTGCGTTCGGACGGTGGAACTGTCCTCACTCCGCTCTGCGCAAAAAGCAATCAACACTTCGTCCACTTGCCATCCGCTTTACTCGATGCGATGGCGCTGAAAACAAATTTCAAGGTCATCAAGCCATCAAACGAATTCGGGAAATATAGCGCCAATGGGTTGGGCGTGCTGCCAGACCTGCGGGCAGCAATGGCTTCCGCCGCATCGGAATAAATATTCGCAAAGCCCTCGTGGAATCCTTCCGGATGACCCGCCACAATGCGCGATGAATGTTTCGATAATGGCAGTGTGCCGGGTCCGTTGGGTGTGCGGTTCTGCGAAGGCGCGCCCAACGGCTTGAACGTCAGCGCCTGCGGAAATTCCTGCATCCATTCGAGCGAACCCTTCGTGCCGCTCACGCGAATCCGCAGACAATTCTCCACGCCCGCGGCGGCTTGCGTCACCCAATAA
>JAYUGV010000089.1:0-5240 GCA_043767565.1 Anaerolineales bacterium | reverse complement strand
TGCGTCATTCGCGTTAAAAAACTTTATACATTTTTTTCTCGCAATCATCGCCAAGTGAGTGAAGTCGCTACTACAAAGCCTTTTCGTGAAGTACTGATACTTTACTTCAACACGGGCAAATGTGTTTCCGCTCCTGGCAACTTTTCCAAACTACCCTGCGCGGAAAACTTTGTATCAAAGATGAACTCGTAGATTTCTGCCAGGACAACTCGAATCCCAGCCCACATGGACGAGCGCATGATCTTGCGGTAACGTTTGTCTTTACCGAAGAAGATACGCCTCAATGCCTTCGGGCGCAGGTGGTATAACGCCTCCGTGAGTTTGACTCCCAGAAACAGCTCGAGGGGTTTGAGATCCGGCGTGGCAACAATTTGATTACGATATGACCATTTATCCAGATCGCTTTGAATGACATCGGATGGTTTGACGGTTTTGCCTTGCGAAGTCCAGAAGTGGGGCATGATGTAGCAGGCGTTAAGGATATCCGAATCAAGCTCAAGCAGATTCATTAACTTCTCGCGGATCGTTCTCCAACTTTCCTGCTCCAGCCCATAAATGATATTTGTCAGGCTGACGATTTGATTCTGGCGCAACAAGGCCACTGCTTCCCTTGAAATCGCAAAGGGATTGTTCTTGCGGATATTGACGATCACTTCATCCTTGAGCGATTCAACACCCATCACCATATAGTCGATCCCCGCGGCTTTATAAAGCGGCATCAGATCCGCGTCGCGCACCACGTCTGCGGCGGTCATGTTGATGTTGAGGCTGAGATCGAGCTTGGCTGCAATGATCAACTCCAATAGGCGTTTGAGCGTGTCTTTGTCCGCCGAAAAATTTTCGTCGGCAAACCAGACGTAATCCACGCCGTAATCATTCTTTAGAATTCTTAATTGCTCAACGATATTTTCAGGACTGCGATGCCGCCACTTTTTCCAAAACATCCATTGACCGCAATAACTGCACGTAAGCGGACAGCCGCGGCTAAATTGCAGACCGGCGGCGCGTTTGAAGCCGAACATGCGATACAGATGCCAATCCAATAATTCCCAACCCAAACGATACTCATCCAGATTTTGGATTGGCGTACGCGAACGATTGGCGATGACCTGATTCGCATTACGCCAGGTAACGCCATCCACCGTTGCGAGGCTTGTATTGTTCTCAAGGGCATCGATCAATTCAACGATAGTTTGTTCCCCTTCGCCGCGGACGATAAAATCTATTTCGTAACATTCGCGCAGGATGCCTTGATCGGCATACGATGGATAGACACCGCCGTAAATGATTTTGATGTTTGGATAGGCTTGTTTGATTTCGTGAATAGTTTTAAGCGCTGTCTTGTGCGCCGCCGTTGACCCCGAATGTCCGAGCAGGACATAGTCTGCGTGAAATTTCCCAACCTCTTTCAACAATTTTTTGAACGACCAGCCGTATGCATCATGATCAATCAATTTGACTGTATAACCCGCATCGATCAGAGGTCCGCCAATGCTGACCAAGCCAAGCGGGGTGAGGTAGCCCACGCCGTTTTTGTTGGCGATGAAGTGCCGCGCCGGGTTTACCAACAAAATTCTGCCAGACATAACGTCTCCTTATTGTTAATCGGACTATTCGGGTATTATTTGTGAATATAATCACAAATAGAGGCGTTGTCAAGAGTATGAAAATTATTCGATGGTTTCCGTCTTTGTGAGTTGATAGACAAGAACTACAAGTGCAGATACAAACCAGAGCCCACCCACCAAACCGATTACCCAGCGCGGAACACCCCAACTGGAAATACCAACAGGCAGGAAGCCGAAATAGATCAACAGCACGATGCCGCTCAGAATCGTATCCACGGCACTGACGATGATCAAGATCATTCGTTTGTTTGATTGCGAGCCCATGTTATTCGCGTTGCGTGTCTGCTGGCGGCTTATCGTATTTCTTGAGGATCTCCTCAAACACCGATTTCAGGCTCTGTAAAAACAAGCGGTTTCTTTCGGGGCGGCTCAAGACAATGTTTTCTTTATATAGCGCATCTTCGTAGGCCTTCATCATGATTTCAAGAATCCGCTCACCGACCTTCGCGTCTTGGACTCTTTGAAGCATCCGCTTTTGCAGACCTGCATAAGAACCGGGAACTTGTTGGGAACCGAAGGGATTTTGCATGTTATCTCTTTTCAAGTCTGCTTTGTTGGTCGAGTAGCCTGAGGCGACAGCCGAAGGCATATCGAGACCAACATATAACAGAAATTATTTTGCTTAGCCGTGGTCTCGATACGAGCGAGAAGAATACTCGCTCTACTCGACCATCGGGTTTATTTTCTTTTCTTCAACCACTTCAACAATTTATCCGTTGACCAGGTATTGATCACATCATTCTTCGTCACTCCGGCGCGCCTTGCAATGGCGACACCATAATGGAGCAGATCGTAATCTTCCTCCGAATGCGCGTCGGTGTTGATGCTGAGGAGCACGCCCAATTCTTTGGCGCGGTAGGCATGCATATCGTCAAGATCGAGGCGGTAGGGGCTGGCGCTCATCTCCATTGCCACGCCTGATTTTGCGGCGGCTTGCAGGATGGCCTCCATATCCAGATCCGCGCCTTCACGGTCTGGAATTTCACGTCCCGTTGGGTGACCGATAATATCCACATGCGGATTGTTAACTGCCATCAACAGTCGCTCAGTGATTTTTTCACGCGGCTGTCGCAAACTGGAATGTAAGGATGCAACGACCAGATCAAGCGATGCGAGAAACTCATCGGGATAATCCAGCGAACCATCGGCTTTGATCTCCACTTCACTCGAATGCAGGATTAGAATCTGATCGCCAAGTTGTTTTTGGATCTTCTTGATCTCGGCGGCTTGCTGTGTATGTCTTTCAATCGACAAACCATTGGCGACTGCCAGGCTCACCGAATGATCGGAAAACACGATTACTTTCAGTCCGCGCTTGATCGCCGCCTTCGCCATATCCAACATGCTCAACTTGCCATCACTGTAAGTCGAGTGCATATGCAAATTGGATTTGATGTCTTTCACTTCGATCAACTTCGGGAGTTTGTTTGCCTTGGCAAGCGCAACCTCATCGCGTCCCTCACGCAGTTCGGGGGGAATCCATTGCAAGCCGAGCGTTTCATACACCTTCTCTTCGGTTGCGCAGAATATCTCGCCTTTTCCATTCGTTTTGGCAAATGAATGTTCCGATAACGATAAACCTTTATCGAGCGCGAGTTGGCGCAACTGCACGTTGTGGTCTTTCGAGCCGGTCGCGTATTGCAACGCAGTCCCGAATTTTTCCGGTGAATGCACCCACACTTGCGCGCGCACGCCGTCGTTAAACTCAATCGATGATTTTGTCTCGCCTTTGCCAAGCACGCGATTCACATTCGGAAGATTCGTGAACGCTTCCATCACTGCCGACGAATCTTTTGCCGCGACGAGAATATCCAAGTCGCCGACAGTCGAACGCATCCTTCTTAGACTTCCAGCTGGTGCGGCATCAACGACGCCTTTTACCTCTTTGAGAGTCTTGATGATCTCCTGCGCCAGCGGATACGCGCGACCGAGCGGGAGTCTGCCTGACCTGCGGGACAAGGATGCAATGCCTTCCAAGATGGCAGTCTCGGACTTGGCGCCCATGCCGGGGAGTCCGCGCAGCTTTCCTTCTTTGGCGGCAGCTTCCAACTGAGCAAGAGTCGTGATGTCCAATGTCTTCCAGATCATCGCGACCTTCTTCGGTCCAAGCGAAGGGACAGCCAGCCATGTTGCCAATTCTTCTGGTATCTCTTTTTTGAGATTCTCCAGAAATTGAAGTTTGCCAGTCGTGAGCAATTCGTCGATCTTTTCTGCGATGGCTTTGCCCACGCCGGGGATCTCGCGCAGTTTGCCTTCCTTCCAATATTCACTGGCATCGCGCCCAAGCGACATGAGATTTTCGGAAGCCTTGCGATAGGCGAGAATGACGTAGATGACTTCACCCTTGATTTCGCACAAATTGGCGATGAGTGTGAACGTATCAGCAAGTTGTTTGTTGTTCATCATAAGACACCTCTAAAAAGATTATAAGACAAACCTTTGAATTCGCTTTCTGCCGCGGAGACATGGAGACGCTGAGAAAATCATTTAAAAACTCCGTGACTCTGCGTCTCTGTGGCAAAGAACGACGACTTCTGCGAACTATGATTACTTCGGCACATCCAGCGTCTTCAGCTTTCCCATTTCAGGAAAGATGCGCATGATCGCGAGCACGACCAGGATCGTGCCAATGCCGCCGCTGACCACCGCAATGATGGGACTAAACAACGCCGCGACAAACCCTGATTCAAAACTACCCAATTCATTTGAAACTCCAATGAAAATACTGTTGACCGATGAGATACGTCCGCGCATTTCATCGGGAGTTTGAGTCAGCAGCAGCGTCCCGCGAATGACGACGCTGATGTTGTCCAATGCGCCCAGCGAAGCCAACATAAATATCGACAGCAAAAAGTTTGTCGAAAGACCAAATACGATCGTCGCCACACCAAAGCCTACGACCGCCAGCAACAAGGTCTTGCCTGCATTTTTCATCGGCGGTAAATGCGCCAGTGAAAACGCCATGATCAACGCGCCAATGGATGGCGCGGCGCGCATGATGCCCATGCCTTGCGCACCCACTTTCAAAATATCGGTCGCGTAGATCGGGAGCAGCGCCACCGCGCCGCCGAACAACACCGCGAACATATCGAGCGTGATCGCGGCGAGAATTACTTTTGTATCGCGCATGAAGCGCAGTCCCTCGCGCACGGAATCCAAGGTCGCTGATTTTTCGGCGAGCGGTAATTGCCTGCCTTTGATGAACATGATCAGAATACAAAACGTTACTGCCGCCAGTGCGTCGAACACATAGATAAAAGTCACAGAGTTGAAAAAGCCCACGAGCAAGCCAGCCAGCGCGGGTCCGGTGATCGAAGCGAACTGCCAGACGCTCGTCCCCCACATGGCGGCGCGCGAATAATGTTCCGGCGGGATCGTCTCTGGCATCAACGTCGAAGAAGCCGGGTCATTGAAGGCGCGTGAGATCCCAATTCCCAAGAGACATGTGTAAATCAAAACCAGCGAGCCTTGTGTGTAAGAGAGCCATGCCAGTCCGACCACGCACAGCGCGAGGCAAAGCTCCGTGATGACCACGATGCGTCTGCGATTGTATTGATCCGCTACGTGACCAGCGGGCAGTGACAATAAGATCACAGGTATCACTTGCACAAG
>JAYUGV010000088.1:0-5249 GCA_043767565.1 Anaerolineales bacterium | reverse complement strand
GTTACCCGAAGTGGCGCGCGTGTTGGTAGCGCCGCTTGAGCTATCAGGGTATAAAATTTCAGCGGGAGAATGGGTCGGTGTTTCGATCATGGCAATTCACCACGACCCTGAGATCTACCCCGAACCTGATCAATTCAATCCCGAACGATTTATCGGTCACACCTTCAGTCCATTTGAATTTTTGCCCTTTGGCGGCGGTCATCGTCGTTGCCTAGGTTCAGGCTTGTCGGATTTTGAAATGCGGATTGCGCTGGCTGAAATCGTCACATACTGGGATTTTGAACCAGCCGCGGTGGAATACGAGATACGGCATGACATCGCCATGGGTCCCAAAAATGGTGTTCAGATACGAATCAAATCAAGAAGAAACCAGAATTGAATTAAGGAGAAGTATATCTTGGGCATTTTGACCAACAAGAATGTTTTGGTTACGGGCGGAAGCAGGGGCATTGGCAAAGCCATTGTTCGCACTGCGATGCAGGAAGGTGCGAATGTTATTTTTACATATCTCAATAGCACTGAAGAAGCTGAAGCGATCGCCAACGAATTTTCATCAGGGTTTCCCGATCAACGTTGTGTGGCGCGACAATGCGATGTAGCAGATACCGAAGCCATGGAGAAGCTGGTCAAGGAACTCATTGCGGAATTTAAACAAATCGATGCCCTGGTCAACAACGCTGGTATCACCCGCGATTCGGTGCTGGCACGCATGAGCCGCGATCAATGGGACTCGGTCATCAACACCAACCTCGGCAGTATGTTCAATGCCGCCAAACCGCTCGTGCTCCAAATGGTCAAACAAAGGAGCGGGTCCATTGTCAATATTTCATCAGCAGTTGGCGTATATGGAGCAAGCGGGCAAACTAATTACGCCGCCGCCAAAGCTGGCATGATCGGTTTCACCAAGGCGCTCTCAGCAGAGATCGCTCCACAAAATGTAAGGGTCAATGCAGTGGCACCCGGATATATCCACACCGACATGATGGCGATCCTTGACCAAGACACCCTGGATTATGTAAAGTCCCGCATCTCACTACGCAGGCTGGGCACGGTTGCTGACGTTTCGCCATTGGTTTGTTTTCTACTTTCAGACAAGTCCACCTATATAACTGGGCAGGTAATCCAAGTGGACGGCGGAATCACTTTGTAATTTTGATTTACTTGCATATCATCGAGGAAATTAAATGCCAAAAGATAAAGACTTTGATGTCGTGATTTGCGGGGGTGGATTGGCGGGTCTAACCCTTGCGCGACAATTGAAGCTTGAACTTCCGGATCTTTCAGTGGCTGTGATCGACCGCCTCACCCGACCCCTGCCGGAAGCCGCTTTCAAAGTAGGTGAATCTTCCATCGAACTTGGGACGTATTATCTTGGTCAGGTTTTAAAACTCGATAAATATTTCCGAGAACATCATCTGCCGAAATTGGGATTGCGTTTCTTTATGGGGCAATCGCAAGAACCGATTGAAGCGCGACCTGAAACCGGTCCCAGTTTATTTCCGCCTGTTCCCTCTTATCAAATTGACCGCGGTCGCCTGGAAAATTATCTGAGAGAGCTTGTGATCGAGATGGGTGTTGAACTCTTCGAGGGAACTCTGGTCGAGGATATCGAACTCGTTGAAGGCGACGCAAACCACTTCGTCAAATGCCGCAAGAAGGATACCGAAACAAGTTTCTCGCTGACAGGTCGTTGGGTCATTGATGCGTTGGGTCGCAGACGTTTGTTGCAAACAAAATTGGGCTTGAAACGCACGCATGGTCATCAGGCAAGTGCGGCGTGGTGGCGCTATAACGGTCGCATTGATATTGAAAACATGGTTCCCAAGACAAACCGCAAATGGCACAATGGCAGTGTTGAAGATCGCTATTTTTCGACCAACCATTTGATGAACAAAGGCTACTGGGTTTGGCTAATTCCATTGGGTTCAAACACGACCAGTATTGGTATCGTAACCGATGAAACCATCCATCCGCAAAACAGTTATGGACGATCCTATGCACAGGCGCTTGAGTGGTTGAAGCAGAATGAACCTGCCTTATGGGAATTTCTCCGAAACGAAGAACCTTTGGATTTTCTTAGCTTCAAGAATTACAGCTACGCTTCAGCACAGGTTTTTTCTCATCGACGCTGGAGTTGTGTAGGTGAAGCTGGCTTCTTTTTGGATCCGCTGTATAGCGTTGGCAATGACATGATCGCAACCGGGAACACGATCACAGTCGAAATGATCCGCCAGGATCAGGCTGGCAAGCTAACAGAGGAAACAGTCGGAAATTTCAACAGGCTTGTCCTTGATAATCTCTTTCAAATTTTCCTGAATTATTACCGTGGTACCTATCGCACATTTGGGCATCCACAGATATTCACACCCAAGCTGGCTTGGGACACAGCGCTGTATTGGGCGTTCGCTTATCAACTTTATGTTCAGGGCTTAGTCCTTCAACCGACGGAAGAGGTGTTTTCTCTCGGACAGCGATACCGCGAATTGAATGCGCGCGTCCAGCAATTATTCATTGACTGGTCAGAAAAGGCGCCGCCACGTCCGATGTATGTCATTGGAGATATGACCCGGATGCGTTTTTTGATGATCCTGCATTTAGATTTGGCAACCCGCCGCAGCAGGGAACAAGTTTTGGAAATTGCGCGCAAAAACCTTGATCGTTTTGAAGAACTCGCACAAGTATTGTTCTGGCAAGCTGTTGAGGAATGCCATCCTGAAAATGAGATTCTCAAACAGCGCCCCTGGATCAATGCCTGGAAAATGGAGCTTGCTCCAGAGAAATGGTCAGAGGATGGCATGTTTAAACCTGAAACAGCGCCGCGTTCATTGGCGTCCATGCGCGATAATCTCACCGGGATTTTTGCCCCACAAAACTTACACGATCTCCTGCTTTATGAGTTCCCCTATCGCATGCTGCATTGGGGCAGAGGGTTTGTGTATTATCACATTGCCACGCTCATTCGCCGGTTGATATTTGTCAACAAGCCAGCCTTGTGGGTGCGCAAATTGTTGATCAAAGATTATCCGTCCCAACCAAGCCCAGTGCGATAACCTGTGACAGTTGTCTGTGCAGATGGGCAGCCAGATTTCAGAGGCGTACCCACTTTATTAAAACAGTGACCAAGCATCAGTTAAGAATGAAGCGGTTTTTCATCCATGTGAATCTCGTTGAGCAGGAGGCGGGCAATCATCCAGGCCAGGGAATATGCATGAGTTTGTATTTGAGGTGTAATCCGAATGGATCAGCATGAGTGGGTTTTATTTTTTCTTCAAATGAGTTTGATGCTTATCATGGCGCTGCTGGGTGGATATGCCATGCGGAAAATTCGACAGCCTTCTGTGTTGGGTGAATTGCTGGGCGGGATCATTGTAGGTCCAACGTTTTTTGGCGCAGTCATGCCAGGTGCGTATCATTGGTTGTTCCCCGACCAGCCCGCCATTAATTCAGCACGCGAGGCGGTCGTCACGCTAGGCATGTTATTCTTTTTATTTTCAACTGGATTGGAAGTCAATCTGGCACGTTTGAGGGGACGCGCCTCAACGATCATCCTGACGAGTATTTTGGGCGTCGTGTTTCCTTTTGCGCTCGGCTATGGAGCGGTGTTGGTGATGCCGGACCTTTGGGGAACGCCACTGCAGACACGAGGGTTCATCCTACCGATTTTTATTGGAACAGCACTGTCTATTTCTGCCCTGCCGGTCATCGCCAGGATTTTGATGGACCTTGATCTGCTCGATAAGGAATTGGGGAGCGTGGTGATCACTTCGGCAGTGATCAACGACTTGATCGGATGGTCACTCTTCGCCGCTACTTTGAATGCACTGAAGAACGAAAAATCAGGCAATCAAATTTGGTCTTCTTTTAGTTTAGTAGCGGGAGTCATCCTATTGGTTTGGATTTTGAGCCGCTGGCTGGTCCCGCCATTTTTACGCTGGGTACAAAAAACCTTTAATTGGAGCGGCGGTTTCATCAGTGTGATCGCAGCGTGGGTTTTTGCCGCAGCGGCAGTGACAGAACAACTGGGGCTTCATCCCGTACTTGGCGCATTTCAAGTAGGGGTCGTGTTGGGACAGAGTTTGGATGTCAAAAAGAATCACCCGGCTTATGAAGTCATTCAGCAGTTTGCCGTAAATTTATTTGCACCTTTATATTTTGTTTCCGTGGGACTACGGGCAAATTTTATAAAAGATTTTGACTCGCTACTTGTTCTGGTTGTACTATTCACTGCAAGTCTGGGAAAGATCGCAGGAGCAGGCCTGGGAGCCTGGTTGGGCGGCATGCCTCCACGCGAAGCGCTGGCAGTGGGCAGTGGATTAAATGCACGCGGCGCGATCGAGATTATCCTGGCATCGGTAGCGCTAGAGTATCACATTATCGACCAGCGCATCTTTATCGCGCTCGTTATTATGGCGTTGGTTACGTCTATGTTTAGTGGCCCGCTGATGCAAAGGTTGATCCGAAATAACGCAGGGTGACATTAGCATTACATTAACTCGACAGACTTGCTTTATCGGGGTGAGAGGATTTGAACCTCCGACCTCACGGACCGAAGAAGGAAGTACGAAAATCAAGAGGAGATTTCACGGAATAGTCAATTTTCATAGTCGTGAAATCAATTAATTTGCCGAACCATGAGGTCTATATTGGGTATTTACAACTCCTCTTTCGGCGGCATATTGAATTCCAAGTATATAAAATCCGTAAATTTTCAAACCCAATTCCATCTTATAGGATAACAACGGCCAACATCGATTCATTGATTAATTTCATGCTACACATATTTTATGCCAACACAGTGAATTGCGGTAGAAAAGTTACGTGACATCTACAACTTTTTAATGTGATATTAATCATCCTGACATGTTAGTGGTCCGTGAGTATTATTTGCCTGGGAAATAGTTATTTAGACATATCTTAAAGCAAGTGTGGCAGTAGGACTCGATATGCCAATCGCCGACCCGCAATCAGAATTTGTGCCGGTTGATCAAAACGGAGGTTGGAATCAGTTGAAAGGGTTGGAAGTTCACCTGGATAAAGAAAGCGTTGGTCCAAACACGATGGTTATCGCTGTACCGACGAAATTCACCGGCAAAGGACCCGAACTCCAATTTCAACTGGAGGTATTCGACACTAGGATTATCGCCAGTTCTGTCAGGGCTTTCTTAAAGTCATAAAAAGGGGTTGAAAAAAGGCCTTCATCGGATATGCTTTTGTGTAAACGCACAAACCACACCGAGGAAGGTCAAGAT
>JAYUGV010000087.1:0-13264 GCA_043767565.1 Anaerolineales bacterium | reverse complement strand
GTCCGCCGCCGGGTGTGATGAGATACATCCCGACATCGCCCCACGAAAGCATTTCGATCTGCGCGGCAAGGAGTTGATATCCGATCGGCGGGCGCTTCTCTTTATTCTCAGCGCCTTCGTGACCATTCCCATCTTCCATTTTCGGGGTCAGTGATCCAGCACCCAGGGCTTTCATGGCGGTATGCATGAACTCCATATAATCCCAGGGGATCTCGTGTTCATGCTCATCGAAATAACGCGACTTTGTTCGCATCATTTCTTCGGCAACAGTTTTCAACAAGAACTGCGTTTGGATAATTGGCTTAGGTGATTCAAATTCGATAGGCATTTTCAACTCCGTTGGCATACAAGTAGATACTTATAAAAGTATATATGTCTACTTGTTTCCTTGTTTACATATTTACACAATAGCCAGTCCTGTGAAAGTTGCAAAGCCACGACCATTCCGCATCCACATCTCAACGGGATGCTCGCGGATATAACCATGACCGCCAAGAATTTGCACGGCGCGGTCAGTGACCATCATCACCATGTCTGCGGCGCCCACAGCGGCAAGATAGGCTTCGGTGAATACGTCATCTTTGCCTTGATCAAGTTTCCACGCTGCTTCCCAGGTGAGCAGGCGGCTGGCTTCGATCTCGGTCCTCATTTCAGCGAGCATGAAGGCAATAGCCTGTTTCTGCGCGATCTTGACACCGAAAGCTTCGCGTTCTTTGGCATAATTTTTGCTGTATTCAAACGCAGCATTTGCCACGCCGACAGCTGTCGCGGCGGTGGCAAGGCGCAACGAAGCAAGAACAGGCTCAAAGTTATGACCCGAGGCGCCGCCCAAGCGGTCCGAAACCGGGACTTTCACCGAGTCCAATTTGATGCGGTATAACGGAAGCGCATTCAGGCTCATCAGCTTTTCGCGTTCGTCTGAGATAGTCAACCCCTCAGCATCTTTTGGAATGATGAAGCCTTGAGTCTTGCCATCAAGATCAGCATAGACGAGGATCGCTTCAGCATCTTTGGCAAAAGGCACGAAAGCCTTTTCACCATTCAAGATAAAGTGATCGCCGATCGTTGATGCCATGGTCTTCAACGCATTGGGGTCAAAGTCAAAGGCGTATTCGATCAATGCCGCCGTGTACGGAGTCCAATCCCCCTCGATTACCTTTGGTAAATAAGTCTGCTTCTGCTCTTCACTGCCCGCAAGCAGGATCGGCGTTGCAAAGAGACTCGGCGTCAGCACCGCAAGAGACCCAGCCAGGTCGCCAAAAGCCATTTGCTCAACGGCGAGCACGCCTGTGACGGCATTGCGCTCACCGAAACCACCATATGCCTCAGGAATGGAGGCTTGCAACAGCCCCAGCTCCCAGCCCTTGCTCACAAGCTTCTTTGGCAGTTCGCGGCTTTCCTCGGCATCATGCGCGGCGGTACGCAGGTCATTGCTAGCATACTTCCCCACCGCTTCGATCAACATTTGTTGTTCTTCAGTTGGTTCAAATGAGTACATAATTTTTCCTTCGGAGTAAATAAGTAGACAGGGAAACAAGTAGACAGGTTTACGTGTTTCCCTGTCTACCTGTATACGTTTTTCTCTACATGTGCAAGCGCATCGCCAAGCACACGATACTTCGCAGGCAAACCCTGCTCCAATTCATCGAAATTAACGATCTCGATCATGCCGTGTTCATACAGATATTCAATGTATGCGCCAGCCTTTTCAATAGTCAACAACTTGTTGTAGCCGCTTGGATTTTCATAAACAACACTACACACTTCAGCAATCATAAGCGGTTCACTCAATGCTTTAATCGCTTTGCTCATGCGGCGAATCAGATTTTTGTGCGTGGCTGTGATTCGAGTAGGTAAATCAGTTATCACATCATTATGTCCGTTCAGAATCAGACGTGTGCCCTGCGCCCAATCTCGAATTTTTTCAAGCGACTCAAGATAATGGTCAAGTCCGCTATAGGGGTTAATGGATTCAGGTGAAAGATGCGGGGTAACACCTTCCACGACCATGTCGCCGCAAAAGATGACATCGTCCAAGCGCAACGCAACGTGACCAGGGCAGTGCCCAGGCAAATGAATGAACTCAAAGTCAGCGCCGTGCATATCCACGGCTTCGTAGGTGAAATCCACAGGGACAGATTGGTAGATGGCTTTGGTGAAACGGTAAATGCCGAGGAGCGATTCAGCTTCCTCTTTAGCGAGTCCGGTTTCGGCAAGGAAAGAGGCGAGGCGTCGAGAGATGAGTGCAAGTCTCGCTTCGTGATGCGCGACGGTTTGCACATCCAGTTCATGGCATCCGATCTTCGCATTCGTCAGCGGTTTTAATTTGGTGAGGCCGCCGAAGTGGTCGATGTGAGCGTGGGTCAAAAGGATGTGCGTTAAGTCTGATGGTTGAAAACCCGCTTGTGCAAAACCTTCTAATAAATTTCTGTGTGATGGTTCCGTGCCTGAACCGCAATCGATCAGAAAGATACCCTGCGTGTTTTGGACAAGATACGCACACGCCCAAAAATTCGGAAAAGCTTCGAGCGGAATGCGAAAAATTTTCGCTCCACTTGAAGTTTCAAAAGTGGCGAAGGGAATTTTCTCGCTCATTTCAATAAACCATTCAGGAGCAGGCTTGAATAATTGTCGGCGATCTCTTCGATGCTTTTATCCCCATCGGGACGATACCAGGTGATCGTCCAGTTCAGCAGACCCAGCAAGGCACGGACTGTGAGCCCGGGGTCGTCGCACTTGAAGAGTTTTTTACTCACCCCTGCGCTGATGACATCCTTCCATAAAGACTCGAACTCATCGCGGTTGGGAACGTGACGCGCGTGCTGCCTGCGCTCCAAAGCGCGATGCTCAAATAGCAGGACCGTGGCAAGGTCAATGTTTTCGACGAGGATCAGCAAATATTCGCGGATCATCAGACGTAATTTTTTATCGGCTGGGATGTTTTGATCGGTAATGGCGGAAATGCGGTCGAGGAGCAATTGCAGCGCACGATCCAGGATCTCGAGCAGGATCTCCTGCTTGGAGGTAACGTGATGGTAGAGGCTCGCCTTTTGTAAATTCACAGCGGCGGCAATATCAGACATGGAGGCGCCATGGTAGCCCTTCTGACGAAAGACTTGTGCGGCGGCTTCTAAAATATCTTCTCTGGTCATAGACTCTCCCTACCGAACGGTCGGTTGCGTTATAATATCGTGAATGGTCCACGAAGTCAAGAACCGATCTGTTCCACGCCCCTGCCATCAGCGACAATCTGGAACAAGATCGCTCGGAATATTTTAACAAAAAATTAACAATAAAAATGCTATAATAAAAAAATGGCAACACCACTACTAACACCCGAAGTCATCCCTCCACTCACACCGGAGCAACTGGAAAAAGAACGCCAGATGAAACGCACCATGATCGGTGTCGGCATCGGCGCCGTCATTTTGCTGATCTTGCTCGGCGTGGCGATCTACTTCCTGCTGCAACCTGGCACCCCCACCGACAAGATCCGGGACGTGTTCATCATCGTGGTCGCGCTTGAATCGCTGGTAATCGGTGTGGCGTTGATCGTATTGGTCGTGCAACTGGCAAGCCTCATCAATCTTTTGCAGAACGAAGTCCGCCCGATCCTCAAAGCCACCAGCGAAACGATCAACAACTTGCGCGGCACCGCCGAATTTTTAGGCGAGAACGTCGTTGAACCCGTGGTCAAACTTAATGGCTATTTGGCTGGCTTGACCCGTATGTTAGAATTAATGGGTCTCAAGAAGAAATAGGTTTTGTGTCACCCTGAGGGAGCGTTCCTTGCGACCGAAGGGTCTCTGAGATAATCACAGAGATTCTTCGCTGCGCTCAGAATAACACCCTTAGTGAAAATAAAAAAACCATAACCCCAAGGAGGTTACTATGTCTGATAACAATGATGAATTTGGAGCTTTTCTCGTCGGCTTCATCGTAGGTGGTTTGACCGGTGCTGTTGTAGCACTGCTCTTTGCCCCACAAACCGGCGAGGAGACCCGCGCGTTGATCAAGGATAAATCCATTGAACTGCGCGATAAGGCTCAGCAGACTGCTGAAGAAGCGTTTGCCAGTGCCGAACATGCTGCCTCAGAAGCCCGCGCCCGCGCTGAAGAACTTGCCAAGGTCGCCCGCCAGCGCGCAGACGAATTAGCAGTGGAAGTTCGCACACGCAGCACCGAGGCATACTCCAGCGCCAAAGAACGCGGACAAGCCATCGTCAAAGATGTGAGCGAACGCGGTAAGGAAGTTTACGAAGACGTGCGTGAACGCGGCAAGACTGTTGTCGAATCGATCCGCAAGACCAAGAAAGACGGAGCCGAAGGCGAAAGCCCCGCATAAAGTCTCCAAGCACTGCGACAAGGGTTTGGCCGCGAGCGGTCAAACCCTTGTTTTTTTTTGCAAGATAGGCACTTGCACTTCGGCAAGACAGGCATTTGCACTTCGTGAAGACACTGCTCCGCTTCTTCTTCAAACTCCTTTATCATCAACTCGCGTTCGCATATGACTTTGTCGCGGCGACCGTTTCGGTGGGCCAGTGGAAAAACTGGGTCTCAAGCATTCTGCCTTTCATCACAGGGACTCGCATTCTCGAGATCGGTCACGGACCCGGACACTTGCAGCGACTCCTTCTCAGCCGAGGCTTGGTCTCTGTTGCGATCGACGAATCTGCCCCGATGACTCGCCTCACCCAACGCAACACCTCCGGCAAAGCGACACTCGCCCGCGCCCGCGCACAGGGACTTCCCTTCGCAGACGCGTCGTTCGATACCGTCATCGCCACCTTCCCTGCGGAATATATCAATGACCCGCAGACAATGCCCGAGGTGAAGAGATGCCTTTCGGACGGAGGCCGGTTCATCGTCCTGCCGGTTGCGCTGCAAAATGGACGCGGACTGCTCGAGCGGACGATGTCGCTTTTGTTCCACATCACGCGGCAAAGTCCGGTGAATCCAATGGAAGAAGTGAAAGAGAAGCTACGCGCTCCGTTCGTTGAAGCAGGCTTTGCAGTGGAAGTGAAAGAGCTGCAAGTGAAGTCAAGTTTGTTGTTGGTTATTTTGGCAATAAAATAAAGCATTCGCCCTGAGCGGAATAACGAGCGACAGCGACATCGTACTCGCAGAGTAGGAATGTAGACGAAGGGCGAGGTTGTATAACAAATACGCTTCGTCTGCGCCGCAAAAATATGCGGCTCCGCTCTGCGCGAAAGAGAAAGAAGGAAAATATATGTTGAAAAAACTTCGTGAACCGGTAAACAGCCTCACCCATTGGACGGGAGCATTATTAGCTTTAGCAGGACTGATCGCATTGTTGATCATCGGCTGGAGCACGCCATCAAAAGAGATCTCGCTCGTAGTATATGGCGTGAGCCTGATCTTTCTATTTTCTGCGAGCGCCACGTATCACATGGTGCAGGTGCAAGAAAAAGCCTTGGAAATTTTCCGCAAAGTGGATCACGCCGCGATTTACTTCCTCATCGCAGGGACGTACACGCCGTTTTGCGTGAACGCCTTCACTGGCTTTTGGAAATGGGGCATGTTGAGCATCATCTGGTCGCTGGCGATTATTGGAATTATCGTAAAGGTCTTTTACATCCGCGCGCCGCGTTGGTTGAATGCGGGCATTTACTTGATCATGGGCTGGCTGTGCGTGGGCGCGGCTGGACAAATGCTGGCGGCGTTACCCGCCTGGGTGTTGACCTGGCTGATCATTGGCGGCGTGATCTATTCGCTGGGCGCGGTCGTGTATATCACCAAGATCTTCAACTTCAAGCCCGGCGTATTCGGCTTTCACGAAATGTGGCATATCTTCGTCCTGCTCGCGGCGGCGGCGCATTTTGTGGCGGTACTGGGCGTGGCTTTGTAGAGTTTATATGGAAAAATTTATGACAGAAGTAAATGTACTTCCCTGGATCCAGGTCAACGAAATGATGGACGATACATATCGTCAACAAGTAGTTACGGATGCGCTGAGGCAGCTTCCAACAGCCCCGCCGGAATTAAACAAGCTCGCAATGAATATCCTCAAGCAGGCGGTCCAGGTCAATGGGTTCCGTTCATTCCAAAGTATTCCGCCTCAGATCGTAAAAAACCACGTGATTAAAGA
Source organism: Anaerolineales bacterium (assembly GCA_043767565.1). GTDB lineage: Bacteria > Chloroflexota > Anaerolineae > Anaerolineales > Villigracilaceae > Defluviilinea. Next base: position 7,156 of record JAYUGV010000087.1, on the reverse strand, counting down.
ATTCAGGTCCAATGCCGAACTCGCCGCAGCGATCATCTGTTTGTGGGCAGAAAAGCAGCAGGAGCTCATCGAGACTCTCAAGAACGCTGCCCGGGAAGCCAACATTCCTGTCCACAAAAAATGGGATTGGCATGCGGCAGGCCAAGGATTCGTCGAATCTGAAAATACGCCAGAGCTTGATAAATTAGCAAATACCCTGTCAGCCGAAAAGACAAAACCCGAATCAGATCATTATTTGTTAGCCGCGCTATGGTTGAGCCGTAGTCTTTTTATGGAAGAAGCGGAAGAAGACGAAGTGAAATAGGGGCATAGATATTAGACTTTATCGGTAATAAGTAAAGAGTCAAATTTTGGACGCTGAAAACGCTGACTTTCGCTGATTCAAAAAGGGAAATCTGCGTTTTCTACGTGAATCAGCGTCCTGATTTAATTTCAGATAAAGTCTATTGTTTTGATTGCACCAGAAAAACGAAGTCCCCGCATCATCCTGACGGAGACTTTTGATACAGAGTACAATTACGCCCATGTCAATTACCCTCTCCTCCCTCATTTACTACCCCATCAAAGCCTGCCGCGGATTTGATTCCTGAAAGGCAAAGAACAGATATAATCAATCAAGATTTTTGGTTTTGGAGTAAAAACTATGACTGCCACCATTCAAATTAGAAGCAAAGGGACGATCACAATCCCAGCCGCTTTGCGTGAAAAATACAAACTTGCGCAAGGCAAAACCATCTCGCTGATTGATCTGGGCGGAGGAAAAATATTGCTAACCACCAAACCTTCGCGCTTGAACAAGATCGCAACACGCATGGAGAAGAACCTTAGAAAAGATAACGTCACGCTGAACGATTTGCTTACCCAACTCGACGAGGAACGCAAGACATACAATCGCGAACGGTATCCAGTCAAATAAAACAAAGCGGCATGGTTGCGTGAACGATTGTGATGATACGCTGAACTAAAATCAGTCGTCTACGGACGGCTGATTTTTATTTAACTCCCCCTAAGGTACAATTACGCCTATGTCTATTACCCTTTCCTCCCTCATTTACTATCCCATCAAAGCCTGCCGCGGATTTGAAGTCGAATCCGCGCAGGTGGAGCGCATGGGCTTGCAGGATGACCGCCGCATGATGGTGGTCACGCCCGCAGGCGATTTGCTCACGCAACGCGAATATTCCAAGCTGGCGTGGGTGCTGCCCACCTTGAACGACGGCACGCTTACCCTTTCCGCGCCGGATTTTGATTCAATGCAATTTATAATTCAAAAAATAGGCACGACCCAGCCTGTGAACATCTGGCACACCAAAGGCGTGGCAGCCATTGACCAGGGCGACGAGTCCGCACAGTGGTTTTCAGATTGGCTCGGCGCGTCGGTGAGGCTTGTCCACATTGCTGAGGGTGTTCAGCGCAGATTGAATCCGGAGTATGCAATCAATGCTGACGACCACACCGGCTTTGCGGATGGCTATCCTATTCTGCTGATCTCGGAAGAGTCGCTGCAAGAATTAAACGAAAAGCTTGAAACGCCCGTCCCGATGAACCGCTTCCGCCCGAATATAGTGGTGAAAGGTTGCGCACCGTCCGCTGAAGATGGCTGGAACAAAATCAAAATCGGGGACGTTGAATTAGCAGTGGTCAAACCGTGCGCGCGCTGTGAAGTCACCACCATAGATAAGGTCACGCTCGAACGCAACAAAGAACCGCTCAAGACGCTTGCCCAATATCGCAAGCATGAACTGGGCGCGATCTTCGGGCAAAATATCATTCCGATCAACGGGGGCAGGCTCCAGCTGGGAATGAACGTGGAAGTCTTGTAACATCTCGCGCTGAGCGGAGCGCCCTTCGACTACGGGCGTCGCAAACTTCGCTCCGCCCTCCGCTCAGGGCGAAAGTACCTCTGAGAAAGAGCGCAGTCGAAGTGCAGTTGCAAACAATTTACACCTCACTAAAAATAAGGCTTCAATGAATTTATCAAAAAAAATAATCGAGGTGTGGTTACTTATCATCATCACCGCCTGTCAGGCGCTCCCCACTCCCGCATCTACTGCTACAGCCACTATCACACCTGGTCCCAGCCCCACAGCCACCTTCACGCCCACAGCAACATCTTTACCAACACCGGTGCCTGTTTTGCGAATCGATTCGGGTGATACTGCGTTATTCAACGGCGAGTACGATCTTGCGCGTCAAGACTATCAAAACGCGTTCAACGACACCACCGATAATGGTGTAAAAGCCGCCGCGCTCTGGGGGCTTGGACGCACCGAGCTCGCTGATGAAAATTACCAACTCGCGTTGGATCAACTCACAACGCTTATTACCGAATATCCCACTTCCACGTATTCGGCGCGCGCGTATTTCCTCATGGGTCAGGCGTATTACAACCTTCAGCAATATCAACGCTCTGCCGATGCCTACAACACATATCTGACGCGTGTGCCCGGTGTGCTGGATGCCTACGTTCAGGAATATCGCGGCGACGTGTTCAATGAACTGAAGGATTATGGCGGGGCGCTCGCCGCTTACAACGCCGCGCTCACCGCTTCTCGCCTCGACGATGGCTTGACTCTGCAAGTAAAAATTGCCCAAACCCGAGCCTCTTTCGGCGACCACGCTGGAGCCTTGACCCTCTACGATCAGATCTTTGCGAACGCCGCCAACGATTACGTCAAAGCGCAAATGGACTATCTCGCCGGGCAATCATACATCGCACTCGGGCAAACGGATCAGGCGAATGCGCGCTATTCAGATGCAGTCAAAAACTTTCCACTTTCTTATTATGCCTATCTCTCCCTGGTCGCACTCGTCGATTCAGGGGTCACTGTAGACGATCTCGACCGCGGACTCGTGGATTATTACGCCGATCAAAACGATGTGGCGCTCGTCGCATTTGAAAGATATATCAAAGCGAATCCGGTCAACAGCGGCACGGTGCATTATTATCGCGCGCTTACCTATCGCAATTTACAACGCTACACCGAAGCCGTTCAAGAATTGGATTATTTCATCAAAGCCTTTCCTGATAACCCCAACTGGATCGATGCCTGGCGCGAAAAATCATTCCTGCAATGGACTCAACTGAGCGACTATGACGGCGCAGTCAAGACCTTAACCGATTTTGTTGCCCTCGTCCCGAACGCCACAGAGTCGCCTGAATTTCTCGTGACGGCAGGTCGCATCCTTGAACGGAATAATCGTCTCGAAGAAGCGGCGCAGATGTGGGAACGTGTAGCGAATGAATATCCCGGTAGTGAGCAAACCGCCACCGCCTTGTTTTGGGCAGGCATCGCGCATTATCGTTTGAACGACCTGGCAGGCGCACTGACGATCTTTCAACGCAACCTGCTCCTCGCCGCCAAACCCGAAGACCGCGCCCGCGCCTATTTCTGGATCGGGAAAACTCAACAAAAACTTGGCGATACCGCATCTGCACAACAGTCATGGCAACAAGGGCAAGCCATCGACACCACTGAATATTATAGCCAGCGCGCCCGCGATCTTTTGATCGGGCGCGGGTTGTTCGAAACGCCAACGCTCGTAAATTTAAATCCAGACCTGGCGAAAGAACGCAAAGATGCCGAAGCCTGGATGCGCATTACTTTCAACCTGCCTCCTGAAACAGACCTCGCAGGTCCCGGCACATTGGCGCAAGACCCGCGTTTCGTCCGTGGCACAGAGTTGTGGGAAATGGGCATGTATGATGAAGCCCGACTGGAATTCGAAGCACTGCGCGAAACAGTCAGCACCAGTCCGGGTGATAGTTTCCGTTTGGGAAATCATTTGCTCGATATCGGTTTGTATCGTTCAGCTATCTTTGCCATGCGGCAGGTGCTGACACTCGCCGGACAGGATAGTCAAACCGCATCGTTGACGGCACCACCTTATTTCAATCACGTCCGTTATGGGTTGTATTACCACGACTTGATCATCAACGAATCGCAGTCTTATGGACTTGATCCGCTCCTTGTGTTCAGCGTAATCCGGCAGGAAAGTTTATTCGAGGGTTTTGTCAAATCTACCGCAGGCGCGCACGGTTTGATGCAGGTCATCCCCGCAACTGGCGAGGAGATCGCAACCGATCTCAACTGGCCCCCAAATTACAACTCAGACGACTTATATCGTCCCAATGTGAGCGTGCGCTTCGGAACTTATTATCTTGCGTCAAAGCGCGACCTGCTGGGCGGCAATTTATTTGGCATGCTTGCCGCATACAACGGCGGTCCCGGCAGCGCCCTCGCCTGGAATGAACTTGCGGGCAATGATCCTGACTTGTTGGTGGAAGTGATCCGTTTTGAGGAAACGCGGAATTATTTGCGGAATATCTACGAGATCTACGGAACGTATCGCGCGGTCTATAGTCCGGTGCAGTAATGTAATGTCATTGCGAGCCGTCCTGAGCGGAGCCGCCGTTCGTTGGCGGCGTAGTCGAAGGATGGTGAAGCAAGCTCCACGATGGCAACCGAGATTGCTTCGTCGCAAAGAACAAGTGCGCTCCTCGCAATGACGAGGCCATATAAAAAAATCCCCAGCAAAATTTTGCTGGGGATTTTAGATTCACTCACTATCCAATATGCGCCACGATGCGGGAATTGACCGTGTCCATGTCCATATCCACTACGGCGATCAATTTATCGCGGCCGGCGAGCCCCGCTACAATATCCAGTTTGTTCTTCGTTACGCCGAGAATATCAGCCAGAAATTCGAGTAGGACGGCATTCGCTTCGTCATCGGCAGGTGAGGAGTCAAGGCGCACTTTGACGGTGCCGTCATCCAGGACTTCAACGATCTCATTGCGGCTGGCACGCGGTGTTACGCGTACAGCCAGGGCGGAACCTCTTTGACCGTCGTGCATTTGGAATTTTCTATCAGCCATTTTTCACCTCACAAAAGTTTGATAATCAAATTGGATATGACACGGATCAGGATGATCAAAATGATCGGGCTTATATCGAACATGCCTATGAGCGGCACCACCCGGCGGATCGGCATCAACATGGGCTCCACGATCGCATCAACGAAACGCCGCACCGGGTGATAAAAATCCAGTATGTAGGACAGAAGCACAGAGAGAATGACGAGCAACTCTAAAACGCTTCTTACAAATAAAATAACGCTTACCACAATTGCCATTACGCTTCACGCTCCGCGTCCGAATTATATTTGCGTGCGCCGACAATAGCCGTTCCTACTCTTACAAGGGTTGCGCCCTCTTCCACTGCCACAGTGTAGTCGGCAGAAGTGCCCATCGAGAGTTCGCGCCAATCTGCTTGAGGGAAGAGCGAAGTCAATCGGTCACGAAGCAGGCTCAGGCTTCGAAAGAAGCGGCGCGAGTCTTCGGCGTCTGTCCCGAGCGGAGGCATGGTCATTAATCCGCGTACGCGCAGGTTGGGCAGATCCAATATTGCTTGAATATCAGGGAGGACTGTATCCATGTTGGACATATTTGAAATATCCCAACCTGATTTACTTTCTTCGCCGCCTACATTGATCTCGAGCAGGACGGGCAGGATGTGGTTTTGCTCGGCGGCAAAACGATCGAGACGCTGCGCGAGTTTGAGGCTATCGAGGGAGTGTAAAAGTGCAAAATGATCAGCGACGAGACGGGCTTTGCGGCTCTGCAGATGTCCGATCATGTGCCATTCTACCCCACTTTGCGCCGCAAGAGATTGAATTTTCATGACACCTTCCTCGGGATAATTCTCGCCGAGGATCTTTACACCCGCTTCAATGGCGGCTTGAACGATCCCTAATGGTTGGGTTTTGGTGACAACGACGAGGCGAACAGCCTGCGGGTCGCGCTGGCTTTTACGAGCGGCGTTTTCGATTTGTGCGAGGGTGTGGAGGTAACGTGCGCGGATATCGGCAACGAGGTCGGTCATGTGGTTATTATAATCGGCAGAAATGATGAAAGCTGAATTATGAAGGATGAAACAAGGAGACGCAGTTTATTAGACTTTATCAAAAATTCAATCGGGACGCTGATTCACGCAGAAAACGCAGATTTTACTTTTTGAGTCAGCGAAAGTCAGCGTTTTCACCTGCCCTTGCGGGCGGTGCAAGGGTCAGCGTCCAAAATCGGCGATTTAATTATTACCGATAAAGTCTATTGCAAAGTAATCAGCGCCCCGAAGCGACCCGTGCGTCCTTTTTCGGCGCGGTGCGAAAACCAATCGTCGGTATTGCAGGCGGTGCAAATTTCGGCAACTTCAATTTGACCGACACCTGCGCGTTCGAGCAGAAGTCGATTGGTCTTCCACAAGTCAAAATGGATCTTGCCGTTATGCGATTTGAGCAACAACTCTGAATCGTCACCGAATTTTTGCATCACTTGCAGGATCACATCTGACCCCACTTCATAATGGTCAGGTCCAATGGATGGGCCAATACCAGCGATGATATCCGCCGGGTTGGAACCATATTGTTTTTTCATGGCATTGACCGAGGCGGTGGCAACATCGCGCACCGTACCCATCCAACCGGCGTGCGCAACACCGACCACACCCTTGCGGGGATCATGAAAGAGGATCGGGACACAATCCGCGAAGCGCATGTAGAGCGTAAGTTCAGGTTTATCGGTGAGGATAATATCCGCCTGCCGCACCGACTCGGAATCAGGACGCGGCGCGGTGGCACAGACCACGTCTGCACTGTGGACTTGCCACACATCGAAGACTGAATCGGGGGAACAGCCCAACGTTTTGAGCGATAGATTGCGATTCGCGCGGACGCGGGTGAGGTCATCCCCGACTGTCCCGCCCACGTTCAAAGAGCCCCAGGGTTCGGGACTCAAACCGCCGTGCCGTGTAAAGATCGCGTGACGGGCTTGCAAAGTATTAAATTGAAAGAAGCGGAGATTATCCTGATGATGAAATGGCATATGAGGTCTGTAATGTTCTGTTGAATTCTAAAGTTGGATTTATGCAAAGCTGATTTATTTATCCACTAATACTTCGATACACTCAGTACAAGTCTACGCTAATCTTCGCGAATTTGTAAAAGATCGACGGAAAAGATTTCAGTTTTTCGTAAACCTTACAAAGTTAGGACTTTTGCTTGTCATTCTGAGCGGAGCGACACTTGCACCTGGCGCAAGTGCAGGTGAGAATCTCTGATTTCGGAAGTAGAGACCCTTCGCTGGCGCTCAGGGTGA
>JAYUGV010000086.1:0-5271 GCA_043767565.1 Anaerolineales bacterium | reverse complement strand
ATTTGGTCTGCGGCTTTTTGACCTGATCCCCATTGCGCGTCATACGGTGTTGGAGCATATCCCTGAAATGGTCTTTGTCGTCGATGCGCATGACCGCGTGTTGGACGCGAACTCCGTGGCGCAAAAGATGCTGGGCAAGTCGCTGGAGGAGATCATTGGCAAGGACCCGCTGGAAGTATTTCGCGAATGGCCCGAACTTATCAACCGTTTCCTGACCGACGATGAAACCCACGAAGAGATCCAGATTCCCGGTGATCCGCCGCGCACTTTGGACTTGAATGTTTCCGCCTTGTATAACCAGTTCAATCAATTAGAGGGTCGTGTCATTGTTGCGCATGATGTGACCGAACGCAAGTGGCTCGAGAATGATCTGAAGTACTTGAATGAAACGCTCAGCAACCAGTTGCAGGAGATCAATAAGCTTCGTGATGAACTGGAAGAGCAGGTAATTCGTGACCCGTTGACCAATGCCTACAACCGCCGCTATCTCTCGGAGTTCCTTGATCGAGAGGTTGCCCGCGCCGAACGTGAGAGCGCGCCTGTGACCGTGGTGATCATGGATATGGATAACTTCAAACAATTCAACGATAACTATGGTCATAAGTGCGGCGATGTGATCCTGCAGGCCATCTCGAAATTTCTGCTCGATCATTCGCGGCGCGGTGATGTGGTCTGCCGGTACGGCGGCGAGGAATTCGTCATCCTCATGCCCAACGTTTCCCTGGAAGTCGGTTTTGAACGTGCAGAAATGTGGCGTCAGGATTTTTCAGAGAGTGTCATTGATTATGAAGGCATGAAATTATCAGCCACGTTTTCGGCTGGTGTGGCAACCTTCCCGCTGCATGGCAAGACCGGTGATGTCATTCTGCAAGCCGCAGATAACGCCCTCTACAAATCCAAAGATGCGGGGAAAAATAAAGTGATCCAATATAGTCATTAATTTTCGGAATGTCATGCTGAACGAAGTGAAGCATCTCTACCATGTCAAGCAGGCTTCATGATGGAGAAGAGACCCTTCGCCACACCTGCACTTGCGTACGGTGCAAGTGTCGCTCAGGGTGACATACCTATAGATACCTTTAGGAGCAACTCATGCAAATAGACTTGATCGGTGTACCCATTGATCTCGGTGCTGGGCGGCGCGGCGTGGATATGGGTCCCAGTGCGATCCGTTATGCCCACCTGCATAATAAATTGGAAGAGTTAGGCTATGCCATCGAAGATAAAGGCAACATCGAAGTGCCCATTCAAGAGATGTGCCAGATCACGGACCCCAAACTAAAATACATCGACTGCATCATTCCCATGGGGCGGCGCATCGGCGGCGCGGTGGCGACTTCCATTCAGGGCGGGCGTTTCCCGTTGGTGTTGGGCGGCGATCACAGTTTGTCGGTGGGGTCGATCCGCGGTGCGGCGAAACATAAGAAGCTCGGTGTAATTTGGGTGGATGCGCATGCTGATTTCAATACACCTGAAACCACGCCCTCTGGAAATATTCACGGGATGCCGCTTGCCGCACTATGCGGATTCGGCGATCCACGTCTTGTCTCGTTGTGGGACGAAACGCCTCCTGTTTTGGACCCGCAGCGGGTCGCTGTGATCGGAGCGCGTGATCTTGACCCAGGCGAAAAACAAAACCTGCGTGCAGCGGGCGTGATGGTGCAAAGCATGGAGCAGATCGACCGCCTCGGTATGGTGACAGCGTTGGAGCAAGCGGTCGAACGCGTCAGCCGGGATGTGGATGGGATCTATCTATCCTTCGATATGGATTCGCTCGACCCGCGGCATGCGCCGGGCGTGGGGACGCCTGTCCCCGGCGGCTTAACCTTCCGTGAAGCGCATCTGGCTTGCGAGGTGATCGCTGAGACCGGCAAACTCATCGGCATGGATATGGTGGAAGTGAATCCGATTTTGGATGTGCAGAATCAAACTGCGATCCTGGCAGTGGAATTCATCCGCTCGGCGCTGGGGTCGCGGATCTGGAGTGGGTAACGCAAGATATTATCTTGCGCTACGCGTTGTCAGATAGAAAAAAGGCATTTAAAACCGAAGCAGGCCTCCCTGAGTTCGATCGAAGGGCTCATGTCCAAAAAAGAAGCGGACTTGTCCTGCATCCCGAATGAGGCTAAAATATCTTTATGTCAAATTCAAATGGACCTATCCTGATCGTTGAAGATGTCCCGAATGTGCTTGAGCTGCTGGAAGTGACGCTGCGGTTCAAGGGCTATGCGGTGATCACTGCGCGCAATGGTGAAGAGGCGTTGGAAGTGATCTCAAAAACGCGACCGGTGTTGATCATCACGGATATTCTGATGCCCAAGATGGATGGGTATGCGTTCGTGCAAAAGCTGCGGCTGAACCCCGATACGCGCGGCATTGCGGTGGTATTTCTTTCCGCAACATATGTGACACCGGAAGATAAGGATTTTGCCTTGAGCCTGGGCGCGGCGCGTTTTATGGAAAAGCCGATCGACACCGAAGACTTTTTGTTGACGGTTGCAGAGCTTGTGTCGGATCAACCCTTCACTCAGCCGCACCCGCTCGATATGGAAAAATTCTATAATGGGTATCGTACACGGCTGGAGAATAAACTGCGTCACAAAAATACGCAGATCGCGCGTGCTGAACGTTTATTGCCCACCCTGCCGCCAGACCAGAAGGCCGCCTTCGAAGCGTTACTGCAACAATCGGTGCGCGACCGCGATGAGATCCAAACAGAACTTCTTGATATTTACAAGACGATCGAAGAGTTAAAGAAAACAAACTAACAGCAGCGGCGGGCTTAGGGTCTGTAAACAAATAACTTCCCGTGATGTCGTTGCGAGCCGTCGCTCTTGCACTTGGGCGGCGAAGCAATCTCTATATCATAGCAGGGGGATTGCTTCGGGCAAGAACAAGAACACCCTCGCAAAGACATCGTCTAGTTAAAGCAGTGAGGGAACTTATTCTTTTATGAACCCTTAGCCCGCCGCAAACTATTTAAGGGAGTACAGCATGCAACCAACACTAGCTTATCTTGAAAACCTGGCGCGCAGATCGGGAGAGATCCTGCGGGCTGGCTATAACACCGAGCATCAGGTGGGTTATAAAGGCGAGATCGATTTGGTGACAGAGATCGATCATCAATCTGAGAAGTATTTGCTGGGCGAGGTGCAACGGGATTTCCTGGAACATCATATCTTTGCGGAAGAGAGCGGGGTCATTGCGGGGAATATGGAGAACATCTGGTACATCGATCCGCTCGATGGGACGGTGAATTATGCCCATCATGTGCCGGTCTTTTGTGTTTCGATCGGGTATGCTTTGCATGGTGAGTTGACTTTGGGCGCGGTCTACGATCCTTTGCGCGATGAAATGTTTACTGCCGAGCGCGGCAAGGGCGCGTATTTAAATGGGAAACGCTTGCAAGCCTCGGTTGTTTCTGAATTGAAAAGAAGTTTATTGGTGACGGGCTTTCCATATGATACATGGAACACCAAGCTGGATAATTTTTCCAATTTCGAAAAATTTGGCAAACTGACGCAGGGCGTGCGCCGTCTCGGTTCCGCCGCGTTGGATCTTGGATATGTAGCCGCGGGTCGCTTCGATGGGTTTTGGGAACTCTCGCTCAAGCCGTGGGATGTTGCCGCAGGCGGTTTGATCTGTCTGGAGGCCGGGGCGGTCGTCACGAATATTCACGGCAGCGCTGATTTTATTTCTGCGCCTCAGTCCATTCTGGCCGCTGCGCCGGGAATCCATGCCAGGATGTTGGAAGAATTGGGCAAAGGCTGAGAAAGCCCGTTCGTCAAAATTAGAATGATATTCGGATGGAATTTATCCCATAATTGTATGTAAAATAGGGTAAGGTTCATCTGAAGCCATGTCTGTAAAACCGATCCCGATCAGTAAGACCAAGATCATCGTGCCTCACCGCCGCCCAGAACTCCTCTCCCGCCCGCGTTTGCTGGAGAGTCTGCAGGCGCTGTTAGATAACAAACTGCTCCTGCTCTCCGCACCAGCCGGTTATGGCAAAACATCTCTCATGATCGATCTTGTGCAGCATGTGACGATGCCGGTCTGCTGGCTTTCGCTCGATCCTCTCGACCGCGACCCTCAACGCTTTCTTGCTTATTTGATTGCCGCCCTGACTGAACGTTTCCCCGGGGTGGGTGAAACTTCGCGTCTGCAGTTGAACCAGATCAGATCCATCGAGACCGATGCTGAGTCAATTCTGGTCATGCTCACCAATGAACTCTATGATCATGTTGACAGCGATTTTTTGTTGATCCTGGATGATTATCATTTGTTAGATGATGCACCCAGCATTTCATATTTATTGAATCGTTTCCTCCAATTGGTCGATGAGAACTGTCATGTTCTGCTTTCATCCCGCACCCTGCCTGAATTGGATGATGTGACCCTGATGGTGGCACGTGAACAAGTGGCAGGTCTCAGCCATGCCGAGCTTGAGTTTTTACCGCGCGAAGTTCAGGCGCTCTACACCCAAAATTATCATCAGCATCTTTCCGAAGAATCAGCCAGCGAGATCGTTCAACAAACCGGCGGTTGGATCACCGGCATGGTGCTTGCGAGTCTGCCCGGCACAACGCGCATCTCAGGTGTGGATACCTTCGCATATCTCGGCCGCCAGGTTCTCGACCAACAGCTTGAGCATGTACGCGAATTCCTCATGCGGACTTCCATGCCGGATGAATTCAATGCGGAGTTCTGCGAGATCGTTCTAAGCCCGCTTCATTCTGGAACTCAAAACTGGCTCGCCTTAATGGGCTTGATCCTCGAGAAAAACCTTTTTGTTCTCCCCGTGGGCGCAGATGGACGCTGGCTTCGTTATCATCCGCTTTTTCGTGAGTTCCTACAGACGCGCCTGAAAGAGGAACGCCCCGACGAAGTTCTTCAAATACTTAAGCGTATGGTGACCGCCTATGAAAAAGTTGGTGAATGGGAAAAAGCCTATTTCACCTGTAAACAATTAAATGACCCGGAAGCATTGGCAGGTGTGGTCGAGCGTTCGGGCACATCCATGCTGCAGAACGCCCTGGTCACGCTGGAAAACTGGATCAACAGCCTGCCCCCATCTGTGGTGCGGAGCCGTCCCGGGTTGATCTCTCTGCGCGGACCCATGCTTGCCATGAAAGGCAACCTCAAAGAATCCGGTCAGCTTTTGGATACTGCGGTGTCCATTTATAAAAAGAAACGGGATATTGGCGGCCTAACCCTGGCACTGACCCGGCGTGCCAATACCCACCGCCTCTTAGGTGATTACCACGCTTC
>JAYUGV010000085.1:0-35981 GCA_043767565.1 Anaerolineales bacterium | reverse complement strand
CAGTTAATTCTCGCCGACGAACCCACCGGTGAACTCGATAGCAAGACTACGCGCGAATTATTGACTTTCTTCCGTGAATTGATCGAACAGCAACATATTACGATGCTGATGGTCTCGCATGATGCGCTGGTGGATACGTATGTCCATCAGGTGTTGATGTTGAAAGATGGTGTTGTGATCTAAAACCTTAGCCACGGATTACACTGATTTTCACGGATTGGCTTTTAAATAATTCGTGTTAATTCGTGAAATCCGTGGCAAAAACTGGCAAACCCTATGAGACGAATCTTCTCTTTCCTCTTTCTTCTTTCCTTCATCCTCTCCGCTTGTGGAGCTGAAACTGCCACGCCGATTGTCACCGCAGAACCTACAAAGGTTAGTGATCAGGGTCCGGTCATTTACACCGACTCATCACAACCCGTCGAAGCCCGCGTGGAAGATCTGCTTAAGCGTATGACTCTCGATGAAAAGATCGGGCAGATGACGCAGGTTGAAAAGAACAGCATCCCGCCAACCGATGTCACTAAATATTTCATTGGCTCCATTCTGAGCGGCGGAGGCGGCTCACCCATCAGTAATACACCACAGGATTGGTACGCGATGGTGGAAGGCTTCCAAAACGCAGCGCTGGATACGCGTTTGGGTATCCCCATGATCTACGGCGTGGATGCGGTGCATGGGCATGGTAATTTAAAAAACGCAACCATCTTCCCGCACAACATCGGTCTCGGCGCAGCGAACGACCCGGAATTAGTTGAAAAGATCGGGCGCGCCACATCCGAAGAAATTCTTGCCACTGGAATTCCCTGGAGTTTTTCGCCGGTCATCGCGGTGGTGCAGGATGTCCGTTGGGGACGCACGTATGAAGGCTTTAGCGAAAACACCGAGATCGTCATGTCTTTGGGCACTGCATACATCAAGGGCATGCAAACACTGGCAGCCAGCGATGCGGCGTCTCCAGGACAATCCCTGCTTGCCTTGGCAACTGCAAAACATTTCATCGGCGATGGCGGGACTCTTTGGGGTTCATCGCGCACGGAGAACTACAAACTCGATCAGGGCAACATGCAAGTCCCTGAGGATGTTTTGAGAAAACTATTCCTGCCGCCCTACCAAAGCGCAGTCAATGCGGGCGCCATGAACGTGATGACATCTTTCAGCAGTTGGAAAAGTACGAAGATGCACGCCGAGCAATATTTGGTCACCACGGTTCTCAAAGACGAACTCGGCTTCAACGGTTTTATCGTTTCCGATTGGCAGGCGATGGATCAGATCTATCCCGATGACTATTACGCATCGATCGTTACCTCGGTCAATGCAGGCGTGGACATGAACATGGTACCGTACGATTACATCAATTTCATCGAGACGATGAAAACCGCGGTCAACAACGGCGACATCCCCGAATCACGCGTCGATGAAGCTGTGCGCCGCATCCTGCGCGTTAAATTTGCCCTCGGCTTATTCGAACATCCCATGCCCGATAAAAAATATCAAGCCACCGTCCGCTCGCGTGAACATTTGGAATTAGCGCGCCAGGCGGTACGTGAGTCGCTGGTATTGTTGAAGAACAATAATAATATCCTGCCGCTAAAAAAGGATACCCCTATAATATTTGTCGCTGGCGAAGGCGCGAATGATATCGGTCTGCAATCCGGCGGCTGGACTCTCGAATGGCAGGGCAAAAAGGGGAACGATAACGAGGGCACAACCATCTTTAGCGGACTCCGCGCCGCAGTCAATCCTGCGACTCAAATTGAATATAACCGCGATGGCGATTTCAGCGAGTTCAAAGATACTGCTGGCAATCCATTGACCGCCGATGTAGGGATCGTTGTCCTTGCGGAAGACCCATACGCTGAAGGTGTTGGTGATCGCGCCGACATTTCATTGACCAATTCCGAGATCGAATTGTTAAATGCAGTAAAAAAGCAAAGCAAGTCGGTGGTTGTTATTTTGTTATCGGGTCGTCCGCGCGTGATCACGGACGGACTCCCATTGGCAGAAGCCTGGGTCGCGGCCTGGCTTCCAGGCACCGAAGGCGCAGGTATCGCGGATGTATTATTTGGTGATTTCCCGATCACAGGCAAGACAGCTTTTTCCTGGCCGCGCACCAACGAACAACTGCCCATCAACATCAACAACTCGGCTGATAAAACCGGCTGTGACGCACCGCTCTTCCCATTTGGTTATGGCTTGAAGTACGGCGAATCCGCGCCTGAAATTTTAGAATGCAAATAACTTGTAAATATTTTGTCATTCTGAGCGGAGCGAAGAATCCCTACTCCGGCAGTAGAGACCCTTCGCTCCGCTCAGGGTGACATACAACGAAAAGGAACTATCATGAAATTCGGACACTTCGACGATGCATCACGTGAGTATGTGATCACCCAACCTGATACGCCCCTGCCCTGGATCAACTACCTCGGCAGTGAAGCCTACTTCGGTCTCATCTCGAACACGGCCGGCGGTTATTCGTTCTACAAAGATGCGCGCCTCCGCCGCCTCACACGTTATCGCTACAACAACTCCCCGCTCGATATGGGTGGTCGCTATTTGTATCTCCGCGATAACGGCACCGGCAAATTCTGGTCGCCTTCGTGGATGCCCACACGCACTGAACTCGATGAGTACGAATGCCGTCACGGGCAGGGCTACACGGTCATCACCTCCAAACTCAATGGGATTAAATCCTCGACCCGTTACTTTGTCCCGCTCGGGGAATCGCTTGAGATCTGGCAGACAACTCTGACCAACGAGAGCGCTTCGCCCGTGGATTTGAGCCTGTTCTCAGCCATTGAGTTTTGTCTGTGGGAAGCCAATGACGACAACATCAACTTCCAACGCAACTACTCCATCGGTCAAGTTGAGATCGTTGGGGATGTTATTTATCACAAGACTGAATACCGCGAACGCCGTGATCATTTCGCCTACTTCGCCTGTTCTGAAAAATTGGCGGGCTTTGATACTCAACGCGAAACCTTCCTTGGCTCCTATCGCGGCTGGGATGAGCCCACCGTTGTGGAAACCGGCAAGTCGGGCAACTCCGTTGCACACGGCTGGCAGCTTGTTGGCTCACATCATGTGAATATCAAATTAGAAGCAGGTGAATCAAAGCAAGTCATTTTCATTCTCGGTTATCAAGAGAATCCCAAAGATGACAAGTTCGATCCGCCCGGCTCGCAGGTCATCAACAAGAGAGCTGCAAAGCAAACGATCGAAAAATATCTTCAGCAAGTCAATGCCGATAAAGCCTTCAACGAACTGCGCGACTACTGGACAATGTTATTAGGCAAACTGCAAGTAACCACACCCGATGAACATACCAACCGCATGGTCAACATTTGGAACGCCTATCAATGCATGGTGACATTCAACATGAGCCGTTCGGCTTCCTACTTCGAAAGCGGTATCGGACGCGGCATGGGCTTCCGCGATTCAAATCAAGATCTGCTCGGCTTCGTGCACATGATCCCCGAACGGGCGCGTGAACGCATCCTTGATCTTTCAGCGACACAGTTGAAGAACGGCGGTGCATACCATCAATACCAACCGCTCACCAAACGCGGTAACAACGATGTAGGCTCAGGCTTTAACGATGATCCCGCCTGGCTGGTGTTGGGTGTTTCCGCATATATCAAAGAAAGCGGTGACTGGTCGATTCTCGATGAACTGGTTCAATACGAAAACGAACCTAGGACAGAGAGTCCGTTATATGAACATTTACAACGCTCCCTTCAATACACCCTTGACCGTCTTGGTCCCAATCAACTTCCCCTCATCGGTCGCGCAGACTGGAACGATTGCTTGAACTTGAATTGTTTCTCCGATACACCGGGGCAATCCTTCCAGACCATAACCAATAAAGACGGCACAACTGCTGAGAGTGTCTTTATCGCCGGGCTGTTTGTGTTGGCATGTGGTGAAATGCAGGGACTTGCGGAACATTTCGTCGAAGGTCAAACAGCCCGCCCTGAGCTTGTCGAAGGGTCGAACGTCGGGAAGTTGACGTTTGACCTTCGACCTTCGACCTTTTACACCGAAGCCTCCGCTGAAATGGAAAAGACCGTTTGGGCGGCGGGCTGGGATGGCGAGTGGTTCCGACGTGCGTATGACGATTACGGTCATGTATTGGGGTCGAAAGAAAACACCGAGGGACGCATCTTCATCGAACCACAAGGCATCTGCATTATGGCGGGTCTCGGCGTGGAAAACGGCAACGCTGTAAAGGCATTAGATTCAGTTGCAGAACATCTTGCCACGCCCCATGGAATTGTTTTACAGCAACCGGCGTTCAGTCAGTATTATTTGCATCTCGGTGAAATATCGTCGTACCCGCCCGGCTATAAAGAGAACGCTGGTATCTTCTGTCACACCAACCCGTGGATCATGATTGCGGAGGCGATGGTTGGGCGTGGAGATAGGGCGTTCGATTACTACAAACGTATCAACCCGTCGGCACGCGAAGAGATCAGTGAACTGCATAAGTGCGAGCCGTATGTCTACGCTCAAATGATTGCAGGCAAGGACGCACCCACGCACGGTGAAGCCAAGAACTCATGGCTTTCTGGAACCGCGGCTTGGAACTATGCCGCCATCACACAAAACATTCTGGGGATTCGACCCACCTTAGATGGTTTGGAAATTTCGCCAGTGATCCCTGCAAGCTGGGATGGTTTCAGCGCCGTACGCAAATATCGCGGCGTGACATACAACATCACGGTGACGAATCCGAAGCATGTCTGCCAGAGCGTGGAAAAGGTCACAGTCAACGGGAAGCAGGTTGAAGGGAGTCTGGTCCGCGCGGAGGCAGGTTCGGGCGAAGTGCATGTCGAAGTGGTGATGGGATAACTCGTGCCGTACCAGCTTCCATTTGCATCCATTGAAAATAATTTCCTGCGGCTCGATTATTTAACGACGGCGGGTCCGCGAATTGTCGGGCTGTTCGCAAAAGGCGTGAACGGCAATCTGCTCGCAGAGACGCCGGATGTGCATTGGGCCACACCGCACGGCGAATATTATCTGCACGGCGGGCACCGCTTGTGGACTGCGCCAGAGAATCCTTTTTATATATGCCCCGAAGCTGGCTTGGATGTGGTTGAGGCGGCTGGCGGTAAAGGGGTGTTGAAAAGCCCGGTGGATGCATCTGGTCTCGAAAAAGAGATCGCGATCCAACTGGACGAGAACTGCGTGCATCTTGAACACCGCGTGACATGGCACAGCAGGGAACCCATCGAACTCGCACCCTGGGCGATCACGCAATTGCGCTTGGACGGTATGGCAATTCTGCCGTTATCGAAAGCTGATGGATTATTACCCAATCGGAATCTTGTGCTGTGGCCCTATACACAATTACGCGATGAACGTCTTGAGCTTCACGATGATCTGGTTTTACTACATGGATCAAGAAGTGAACAAGCCTGCAAGATTGGAAACAGAAATTCGCACGGCTGGATCGCTTGCGCATTAGGCAATGTGTTGTTCATAAAAAGATTTACGACCGACACAGCCGGGACATACCCTGACATGGATTGCAGCGTGGAAGCCTATGTAAAGGATTCGTGCATCGAACTGGAAACGCTGGGTTCCCTGAAAAAATTGGAACAAGGCGATACAATTACCTATGCCGAAACATGGCAGGTTATAATTGGGGACTTTCCGGCAGCATTGGGAACGGCCCGCAAACTGAATAAGCAATTATCTCAATCATAAAACAAACGGAGAATCAAAATGGCAAATAAAATCATCTTCCCTGACAATTTCATCTGGGGCGCGGCGACTGCCTCGTATCAGATCGAAGGCGCCTGGGACAAACACGGCAAGGGCGAATCCACGTGGGATCGTTTTTCACATACGCCCGGCAAGATCAAGAACAACGATACCGGCGATGTCGCGAACGATCATTACCGGCTTTGGAAAAAAGATATTGGCATGATGAAGAAATTGGGGTTGCAGTCCTATCGCTTTTCGATTGCGTGGCCTCGTATCTTGCCCGCCGGACGCGGCAAGGTCAACCAAAAGGGACTCGACTTCTACAGCAAACTTGTGGATGGCTTGCTAGAGGCAGATATCAAACCCTTCGCCACACTCTTCCACTGGGATCTGCCTCAAAAACTGGAAGATGAAGGCGGCTGGGCCGTCCGCTCAACTGCAGATGCGTTCGTAGAATATGCAGATGTAATTTCACGCGCACTCGGTGACCGCGTCAAGAATTGGATCACACATAACGAACCTGCGGTCGTTGCCTGGCTGGGCTATGAGATGGGCGTTCATGCGCCGGGAATTGTAGACCCAACTTATAAGTCAGCGTTGCGTACCGCACATCATCTATTATTGTCACATGGGCAGGCTGTGCCAGTGATCCGCCGTAACAGCGAGAAAGCTGAAGTTGGCATCACACTTAACATCGGCTGGAAGGTGGCGGCATCCAACAGCGCTGCCGACCTGGAAAGTGCGCGCTTCGATGACGGCAAATGGTTCCGCTGGTTTGGCGATCCGGTCTATGGTCGCGGATATCCCGCCGATATGACTGAATCGTTTTCAAAGTTTGGCGCACTGCCCAACGGCATGGATTTTGTGCAAGCTGGCGACATGAAAATCATCGCCACCCCCACAGACTTCATCGGGATTAACTATTATTCCCGCAATCTGCACCGTTCAGGCGCTTCAAACAACGACCCGCAAATTGATTTCCCAAAACCTAAGACTCCCGAAAACTGGACCGAGATGGATTGGGAGAATTACCCCGAGGGATTAACCGGTGTTCTTGGACGGGTTTATTTCCATTACAACCCGCGCAAAATTTATGTGACTGAAAACGGCGCGAGCTATTCAACCCCACCGGATGAAAAGGGCAATGTGCCGGATGTTCACCGCACAAACTATCTCCGCACACACTTTGCTGCGGCGCATCGCGCGATCCAGGCCGGCGTGCCGTTGGCAGGCTATTTCGTGTGGTCGTTGATGGATAACTTCGAGTGGTCGTTTGGATATAGTCAACGCTTTGGGATCGTCTGGGTAGATTACGAAACGCAAAAGCGTACAATTAAAGACAGCGCCAAATGGTATAAGGGTGTGATCAAGAAGAACGGATTTTAAACAAAAAACGGGACGACGCAATGTCGTCCCGTTTTGATTTACATCCCACTCACAAACGGATTATTCAACTTCTCTTCGCCGACCGTTGATTCAGGTCCATGACCAGATAATAAGCGCGTATTATCAGGCAATGAATAGATTTGCTCCCTGATACTTTTCACCAACGTATCCCAATCCCCACCTGGAAGATCAGTGCGTCCGACGGAACCATTGAAGATCAAGTCGCCGCAGAAGCAGACTCCTTGATTCGCCCTGAGCGGAAGGCGGAGCGGTTGTTGCGAAGCCTGGAGACGAAGGGCATTGTCAGGTGAGGCAACGTATAAAATGCAATGACCAGTTGTATGTCCCGGTGTGAAGCGGATTTCAAAGTCCGTACTGCCGAGGTGTAATTTCATCCCATGCACAAAATCAATCGTCGGTTCGGGACCGGGATCAATATCAAATCCAAAAAGAGAACCGCCGCCGCCCGCGCGCCACAAGACATGATCGTTCGGATGCAGCGCCACCAGGGGCAAGGGATTCAACGCATCTGCAATTGCGCCCGCGCCGCCGATATGATCGAAGTGCGCGTGCGTATACCAAAGATGACCAATGCGCCACCCGCACTTTTGCGCTTCAGCCAAAATGATATGACCATCCCAGGCTGGATCGATCACCGCCGCTTCTTTGGTTTCAGGGTCGGCGATCAGATACGCGTTCGTTTGCGCAGGTCCTAATGTGAAGGGAACGATCTCAAGCATGTTGACACCTATAGTTGATGAGTAAGTTCAATGTGATCGGGCGGAGTATGTTTGGCGTGCGGAGTGAAAATAAAACTGACGACGAACCCAATCGCGATCGCGACCAACGCAATCGGATAGATCATATAAGGGTTGAGAGAATACAAATAACCCGCGAACGGGGGAATGACAAAAGCCGTTGCCGCCCCAACTGTTTCAGTGATGCCATATGCCAGTCCCATTTGTGATTCGTGCACGAGCGGTCTGACTTGCGCAACACCCAAACCACGCAGGGTACGGAACCCGCCCAGCATAAAGTAGGCAATCGCAAACCAACTGAACTCTGTGCCCTGCCACAACAACAGCGCATACACGGCGACACCGATCTGTCCGATCAGAAATCCGATGCGCGCCTCTAACATGCCAAGCAGGAAATTAAATACCACAGTCCCAATGCCGAGGATCGATCCCAGGGTACCGATCTGCGTCAAAGAAAGTCCGCGCTGGTTTTCCAGAAAATTTGGCGTGAAAGGCTGCGGCAGATAAACCACCAGCGCAACAATGAAGAACACGACCAAAAATCCCAGATAGCGTTTATTGGTGAACAAACCTGCGGGTGGATCAGCCGGGTCATGGTGATCGCGCGGCTGCGCTTCGATCTGAAAAATAAAAAATGTTGAGAAAATAAAAATACCGGTAGACACTGCATAGATCATACGCAAACCATAATGGTCACCGATCCAGCCGCCCAGCGTAGGACCGATCATCACACCGGAGTTGTAGACAATGCCGCTAAATGTGAGCACGCGTGCCACCGACCACTTGCCGCGCGCCGCCGTCAGGTAACTATCCAACGGTGAAACCACAAACAACGTCAGACCGTACATCAAAACGCCGATCACAAAAACGAACAGACTTGTTGCAAGCGCCATCATCAGCGTGGCTAAAACCCCAAAGATCCACGCGGCGATCATCATCTGCCTGCGACCCCAAAGATCAGAAATATGTCCCGCCGGAATGGGCACCAAGGTCATCATCAACCCAGCGGCACCGAGGATCCCGCCAATGGCAAGCGGGCTGGCACCCAATTGCTGCAAATAGATCGGCTGAAAGATCATGAACATCGCCTCACCGATCCCCCAGGTGAACAATGCCGCGCCGAGCCAGATCAAGGAACGATTCATTTAGATGTCGACTCCACTCTTTGGATAAATTCAACTGCCGCTTCAAACACCTGACGACGAGCTGCATCGCGCGTGACCACGTGACCTGACTCTGTTACGAAAAACTTTGTCTTATCTGACGCATTCTCGAGCGCGCTATAAATGAGTTCCATATTCTCCGGTAAAACATATTTGTCATCTTTTGAATGGATCAACAAAACCGGCACGTTGACTTTTGGCAGTGCCCCGCGCATTTCGCCCAACAAGGTATTCAGCTCACCTAATGAATGCACCGGGTTCTGCGGGTACGAAACCTGCTCACGCCAGGCCTCCTTATCAAACCAACCGGAGCCGGGCAGCTCCCTGCTCTTTGGCAGAAAACGGATAAATCGACTGATGATTTTTAAATAAGGCAGACGCGGGTCATCACGCAGTTTATACGGCGTGGACATGGCGACGACACCTCTCACATTCAACTTTGTAGACATCAACAGCGATAAAACCCCACCCATGGAAAGCCCTATAAAATAAATATTCTCGGTCACGTCACGTAAGAGTGAATAAGCTTCTTCAACCGAAACCGTCCAATCGGTCCAGCGTGAGGCGATCATGTCTTCAGGGGTGGTGGCGTGCCCGGCAAGTCGCACACCGAGGCAGGTAAATCCTTGTTGATTGAGATATTCCCCCATCCAACGCATTTCTTTGGGCGTCCCAGTGAATCCGTGGATCAGCAGACACGCAGGCTTTGAACGGTCGCCTAAAAAGAAAAAGGGCTCCGCAGTTGGGATGATCTGTGACATACTGGGATTATAGCAAGAACTGCTAAACAATTGTTTCTTTTTGACTCTTCCCCATCCGTTGAAACTATCCGTTTATCCGTTTCAATAATCCGCTACTTCATCCATGCCGGGCGCAGAGAAGCGACCTTTTTATATACCGGACAATCCTTCTGATGCGCGCCCGTCAAATACCCCGTGGACATCAGAAACTCGTTCACGATCTCGCCGCCTGTGAAAACAAATGTTTTCTTGAAAAGTTTCGTCCATTCATCCTTTGCAAGCGGATGATGAGCATCCAACCAGCCTTTGAAGGAACCATATTCTTTGCGCAGCTCCAAGATCTTCTGCGCGTTGACGATGGCCGCGTTGACCTTGAGCCGGTTGCGAATGATGCCTGCATCGTTCAATAAACGTTCACGGTCTTGCTCGCCGTACTTCGCGACCTTCTCGATCTTGAATCGATGATACGCCTTGCGGAAGTTATCCGCTTTCTTCAGGATCGTTATCCACGAAAGCCCAGCTTGATTGATCTCAAGGACGAGGCGCTCAAAGAGCAGGTCATCGTCATCGAGTGGGAATCCGTATTGGGTATCGTGATAATTTTTATTGAAGCTGTCTTCGGGGTGGGTGTTGCAATAGTCACAGTACGTGGTCATAATGTTGTCTCCTTGATCGGCAGGTCATGCAACTGATCAGCTACTTCAGGTCGGCGCTCAGCATTTTCGTAGGGCAAACATGGACAATGTTCGGAAACAGAAAAAAACTCGAAGCGAGAAAAATACTTGCCGTAAACTACGCCACGAAGCATCCACTTGTAGGGAGCACGCCGTGTTAGATCGCTTTATTGTTAACGAAAACCCAATACCTGAAAAAAAATTGACTAATGTCTTAGCATAGGTGGCAACCATAGTAAAAGCCAAAGTAAGATGGCGACCCGGCGATGCGATACACTCAACAGAGCAAAAAAAATAGTCAAGGAATGTGGAACAAAATAAGGTACAAGACAAAAGGTGGATAAAGATCCAAGTATCTCGCTTTGATCAGGTTTGTATTTGAGAATATAAAATATAATGCCCAGCCCTAGTGGAATTGCCCATGGATAGGGGGCTATACTTACAATAAATAATCCTACTTTGGCATCATTCATGTAATGTATATTTGACATCATTGCTGCAAACCAATTTCCCCAAATGATAAAAGAAGCAATACTGGTTATAAAAACTGGCGCAAGAAATACTATCTTTTTCTTAACCGGCAAGAACCACGCTAATGTTCCTACTCCCCCAGATTGCGGCTTGGTAAGAACCAGAGGAAGTCCCCATGCGTTTTGGAGTATAAAACCAAGAGCAGGAAGCCATTCAATACTGCCGTTAGCAAGCAACAATAGAAAAGGGTAAGATGTCAGGGTGAGAAAAAGGGACAATATATCACCTTTTCTTTTGATGACTAATAATCCAAAAACAACCAGGTTGAGGCTGGAGTTAATTGCAGAACTCGCATTTTCTGAAAAAAAGTGCAGAGGATATAGTATTAATGCTGTCCAAGGCGGGTTAACAAAGGTTCTGATACTGTATGGATGCAAAGGAATCTGAGAAACCGGGTAAAAGGTGTAACGCCAATCTAAGGCTTGGGGCGGAAAGAGTATGAATATTACTACACCACAAATAAAAACCAATGCCCCGAAAAGGAGTTTTTGCGGCATAGATAATTCGTAAATAGATTTGGTCTTCACGGCACGAAACATAGATTCATCTTTCCTGTTCTTGATGATAGCGCTCCCAACTACAGCCTGCCAATTAGCTCTTGTGGATAGTGCACGGTCGTGAACTCTGCCTGAAAATAGAAAAACTCGAAGCCAGAAAAAGCTTGGAAACTACGCGCGCGCAGCGTCCCACACATCGGTGGCATTATGCCGATGATCTTCCGGTATGCTTTGTTAGGCGCGATTATAATCGCAGCATATTCCTTTTTATAATGTGATCTACATTTTCCTATTCGAAATGGAAAAAGATTTTCCTCACAAGAAATTCCTATAGATTTCCTTGCCGATTATCCATTACGCGGATTAAGACCTGATTTTCCTTAATAGGCTGGATAATACTGCAAAAGTAGACTCGCGTTACATGTCAATCAAATCGAGGTAATCAGAAAGAATATTTTCCGCCATTTGGCTATTCCGTAATTTGATAAAATAGGACATAGCATAGCTGTGCCCTACAAATTACTACCTTTATCTCTCGCGGCATATCAGACAAACATTCCACGCCCGTTTTCGGTAATAACAATATTATCTTCAATGCGCACCCCGTCCATTTACAATACACGCACAGGAACCTTTTCAAAAGGCAGAAACCAAACTAGTTTTTTTACCCAATCTGGCGCGGATGCAAAAAGCAGATAACTAAAGCCACCAACCAGCATCCAATTAGCAATCTCATCAATAATAAATATTGGTTCTTTCACACTTATCAATGACGGAGCGAACCATACTATAAAGTGCCAACAGGAAAGGAAAACCAAAGCTAATACTGCGGCAACTACAAATCTATTCCGGCGGTCCGTATCCTTTGACCACTGCAAAAGCTGAGGCATAACCAGGATAAGAAACGCCAACCGATAATCCCAATTGTTGCCGAGTAAAAACGTTCCAACATAAATGGATGCGCCCATCCGGAACGCAGCCAAATTTTTCAGCGAGGAAGCTGTCAATAACGCGCGATCGGATAATCCAAATAACCCGGCAATCATTATCAAGGCAAGTGCCAAAACTATGGGTCCGTACTTCAAAACTGGGGTATTTAATGGGATCCCAAAAAGATTAGAAAAGTACTGACTATATCGAAAGAAAAACACATTGGTACCATAAGAGATCTCATTGCCGCGCATCGTTAATCCCCATGCTGCTTTTACGCTCTTGGATGTAACATACAAGTAAGCAACCAGCCCACCCAAACAGACCAGAAACGATCCAATGAATCTAGATCTGGATTCCTTGAGCAACACCGTAACCCCAAAAAACGGATACAACTTTACGATCATTGCAAACACTAACAATGCTGAAGTAATGAAAAGGGAATGATCCGTTGAAAGCACGATCATGGCACATAGAAAAAAGACGATCAAATCCACGTTGCCGCGTTCATATAAAAGCATAGACGCAGGCGAAAAGATCACAAACAACAGCGCTATCGAATCTAAAATCGTAATACCTTGAGGAAACAAGAAAACACTCACAAAAAACAGCGCCAACATGACCACCACAATCCAAACCGTATCGCTCTGGGTAATGCCGGTATAGAAAAACAAACGCCAAAACGCAGGATAGTTAAAGATCCGTTTATGTGGGTCACCCGGATTTCTCTGCGTTGGTTCGATGCCTGCACGATAAGATTCGGCGCTGCCAGGTATTAACCGAAAATCAGAAAACTGTGGGTGTTCAACGGGAACACGCCACAGTCTCCAAGTCTCATCATATCCATAAATTTTGAATGCTAAAAGAATCGCCAACCCAATCAGCAGGCTGGATGCAATCAAAAAAACTTTTCCGTATTTTTCGTTTGCGGTTTGAAGTCTTATTCGTTGCGTATTTACAGGGACTTTTTTCAACACGCCAAATCCTTCCGCCGCGAATTGCACGAATTATCGCGAATTTTTATTGTCTGATTTAACCACACGACGATATTCCAAAGAGCTCATGCCAAAATTGACAAGAATAGCAAGCTCTAACCCAGTTGCCGCAAGGTAGTGCAAAGCTTGCGCCTGATGTGAAGCATTGAGTTTGGATATCCCTTTGATTTCAACGATAATCTCGTTATCAATAATCAAATCAGCCTTATATATTCCCACCAGATCGCCTTTGTAAGAGACAGGCAGTTCGACTTGATGTTGAAAAGTTATACCACGGAGAGTCAATTCCTTTTCGAGAGCAGCCTGATAAACAGACTCAAGAAAGCCGGGACCGAGAATGCTATGCACTTCCATCGCTGCGCCTACAATTGCAAATGACAATGTTTTGAACAGTATCTCAGTCATTGCTCCTCCTTAAAGATTAGCCGCGAATTTCACGAATTGACGCGAATTGGTTTAAAAAAATCGTGGAAATTCGCGTAATTCGCGGCTAAAAAGAATCATCCTAACACACGTATCTCGCGCGGCATATCGGATAAACATTCCGCGCTTGTTTCGGTGACGACAATATTATCTTCAATGCGGACGCCGTTTCTGCCCGGTAGATAAATGCCCGGTTCAACTGTATATGCCATGCCGGGCTCGAGCAATTGCATATTGTCACCGCGCATGTACGGCTCTTCGTGACCTTCCATGCCGATGCCGTGACCCGTACGATGTGTGAAGTACACGCCATATCCGGCTTTCTCGATCACATCTCGCGCGGCTTTATCGACGTTCGCACATGGAATGCCCGGTCCGCCAGCGGCACGACCGGCGGCATTCGCTTCCTGCACGATCTTGTGGATCTTCTCATACTCTGCATCTAACTGCCCCACTGCAAAGGTGCGCGTGAGGTCAGCAATATATCCAGCATGCGTCGCCCCCCAATCAATGACAAGCAGATCGCCGATCTGTAATTTACGATCACTCGGTGAAGCATGCGGGTTCGCGGCGTTGGGTCCGCCGGAAACGATGGGGAAAAACGGCATTTCGGGTTCAGAGCCGTGTTTGAACAACTGCATCACCAACTCGGATGCAATTTCTTTCTCTGTCATTCCCACTTTAATGAACGTGAGCGTTGCTTCGAGCGCATCCTGCGCGATCTTGACCACGCGGCGCATCGCATCCACTTCGGCTTTATCTTTCTTCAAGCGCAGGTTAGACAACACACTGCTCGCATCGGGGAAGTCCGCTGCGGGTGCGGCGTTTTTAACATAACGGAATTCCAGCAACCGCAATTGACGCGGCTCGACGCCGATCCGCTTCCCATCCAACCCCAAAGCCTGCACCGCTTTACGAAAAGCCTTGTCCCACTCTGACGGGTTTTCGGGATACGCAAAGACCTGCAGTTTATAAGGGAGCGACGCAACCTTCTGCAGCTCCAATTCAGGCAGAACGAGCGCAGGGTCCTGGTCTTTTGCATACAGTAAAACAACCGGACGTTCACTCAGGTGAAATCCCAGACCTGAAAGATACGTCAGCGTGGGACCAGCATTCAGAATAACCGCATCCAGATCTGAGGCGTGGAGTGAAGCGTTGAGTTTGTCAAAGCGGGCATGGGTCATGTGAGTCTCCTTGGTATATTTTCTGCTCAGAACGCCGTCCTCGGCGTTCGTGGTCATGCAAACATCGCCGCCGAGGACGGCGGCTTGAGCGAGGGCTAATCCAAATTATGATTGTTCTTCGAGAAGAGATAAAGGATCCAATCGACAACAACCGGGAAGAGCATATCAAACGTTGTGATGATACGGAACCACCACGGAATGACAAGACTGCGCACGGGGCGTCGAGCAACCTCAACAACGCGCCGGGCAACATACTCGGATGTGAGATGCGGATACTTTAGTTTCTTGACCTTTTCGCGTGAGCGCGTGCGCTCGAGTTTTTTACCGAACTCAGTCGTGGCAGGACCCGGATAAATACCTGAAACTTTAATGCCAAACGGTGAAACTTCACGCCGCAGCGCATCGGTAAAAGCGCGGACGCCGAATTTTCCCGCGGCATACGTTGTGATCAATGGTGCGGCAATGAGACCCGCGACCGACGACATATTGATGATATGACCCGTGCGCCGCTTGAGCATGTGCGGCAGAACCGCATGTGTGACCAGCATGGTCCCGACCAGGTTGACGCGGATGATCGTTTCGATGTCGCGCTCGGGTTTTAGGTTTTCGAACCAATCCAAACTGCCGTAGCCTGCGTTATTAAAGAGGATATCGATGTGTCCATAAAGATCGAGCGCGGTCTGCACCATCACTTCGATCTCAGCAGGCACATTGACATCCACGGGGATCGCAAGCGCTTCACCACCAGTGTTCTGGATTTCTGCCGCAAGCGCTTGAAGTCTATCGAGACGACGCGCGGCAAGCACGACCCTGCAGCCTTCTTTTGCAAAAAGACGCGCCGCATCTTCTCCAAACCCTGAGGATGCGCCAGTGATGAGAACGACTTTATGGTTAAGCTCGATTGCCATGGATTATTCCGCCAACTCTTTTTTAACCACAAAGGACACGAAGGTCACAAAGGTTTGATAAGTAAAGAACGAATAGCCTTTCCCCAGATTTCCTTTGTGTACTTTGTGCCCTTTGTGGTAAATTCATTCGCCTTCATCTTGCGCTTCTTCTTTATTCAATTTCTTCGGTCGCGGCGGTTCGATAGTAGCTTCGGCCGCCAATGCTATGTTTAGCACGTCATCCATGTGTTTGATCGGAATTATCTTCAATTCTGATCTCGCAGTCTTTGGCAGATCAATGAGGTCTTTCATATTCTTTTCGGGGAGTAGGACGGTCTTCAAACCGGCGCGATGCGCGGCTAATACTTTTTCACGCACGCCGCCGATCGGCAGGATGCGCCCGCGCAGGGTGATCTCGCCAGTCATGCCGATGTGCTTGAACACGGGACGTCCCGTGAGCGCGGAGATGATCGCAGTTGCCATCGTGATGCCCGCGGACGGTCCATCTTTCGGGATGCCGCCCTCCGGCATGTGGACGTGAATGTCCATACGCTCGAAGACATCCATCTCGATGCCAAGCGACGCTGCACGCGACTTAATATACGTCAACGCCGCCTGCCCGGATTCCTGCATCACATCGCCCATTTGCCCGGTCATTTGCAAACCGCCTTTGCCTTCCAACACAGCGACTTCCACCGGCATGATCTCGCCGCCGTTCTCCGTCCACGCAAGCGAGGTCACAACACCAACTTCATCAGTCCGTTCGGCTTCGGTTTGGAAGACTTGCTGCGGACCTAAAAATTTCTCAATCGATTCAGCCGTAATTGTGGTGGGATATTTCTTCGCTTCCGCTTTCATGCGCGCGACTTTGCGACTCACGCGTCCGATCTCACGCTCCAAATTACGCACGCCCGCTTCATAGGTATATTCACGGATAATGCGGCGCACCGCATCCGTCTCAAAGGTCAGATTGAGTTCATCCACGCCGTTCTCTTCGATCTGACGCGGGATCAAATAACGGTTCGCGATCTCGAGTTTTTCTTCTTCGATATAACCGGGGAACTCGATCACTTCCATGCGATCCAACAATGGCGCAGGAATATTTCCGAGTGAGTTCGCAGTTGTCACAAACATGACCTTGGAAAGATCGAACGGCATTTCAAGATAATGATCACTGAAAGCGTAATTCTGTTCAGGGTCAAGCACTTCCAGCATCGCGGAGGCGGGGTCGCCGCGGAAATCAGAATACAGCTTATCGATCTCATCCAACATGAACAGCGGATTCAATGTCCCGGCGCGTTTCATGGTTTGGATAATTCTGCCGGGCAGCGCGCCGATGTATGTACGGCGATGTCCACGGATCTCGGCTTCATCACGTACGCCGCCGAGCGACACGCGCACGAACTTGCGCCCCAGTGCATCGGCGATCGAACGTCCTAATGAAGTTTTACCAACACCGGGAGGTCCAACAAAACACAGGATTGGCTGACGTTCCTTCTTCGGTTTCAACGAACGGACAGCGATATATTCAAGGATACGTTCCTTGGCTTTTTTGAGTCCGTAATGATCACGTTCCAGGATCTTCGCCGCGTTCTTTACATCGAGATTATCGGGTGAACTATTCGCCCACGGCAGGTCAACGATCCACTCCAGATACGTGCGAATCATCCCCACTTCGGGCGCCATTGGCGGCATCTGGTTGAGGCGATCCAATTCCTTCAGCGCGACCATCTTCGCTTCTGCGGGCAGGTTTGCTTCTTCGATCCGTTTCTTCAAGTCACTGGCATCGCGCGTAAAGATATCGCCTTCGCCCAATTCATTTTGAATCTGTTTCATCTGTTCGCGCAAATAAAACTCACGCTGACTCTTATCCACTTCGCTTTGCACCCGCGAATGGATTTCATCTTCAAGTTCCAGCACATCCACTTCTTGTGCCAGAATTTTATTCAACGCCTGCAAACGTCCGCGCACATCGAGCAGCATCAACAGACTCTGCTTCGCTTCATAATTCAACGCCAGCGACGTGGCAAGCATATCCGCCAGCCAGCCCGGTTCCGAAATGTTCATTGCGAAAAGATGCGCCTCTTCGGGGATCGTCCGGTCAAGCTGTACGCAACGGTCGAAGAGGTCCAAGGCTGATCGCATAAGAGCCTGCGTTTGGCGGTCACCAGTTTGAGGCTCCGTAATGACGCGCGCTCGCACCATCAAATAAGGAGTCGTGCGGATGAACTCCACGATCTCCACGCGGCGGCGTCCCTGCACCAGCGCAGAGTGCGAGCCGTCCGGCATCGCCAGCAAGCGCCCCACCGCCAGCTCCACGCCCACCTGCAGAAAATCACCAACGCCGGGGTTGTCCAATTCGGCGTCGGTTTGCGTAAGCCCAATAATGGTTTGCCCTTTGCGCTGCGCCTCTTCGACCGCCAGCAGGGAAGCCTCGCGCCCCACAAAGATCGGCGAAACCATGCGCGGAAAAACGACCAGGTCGCGCAGCGGCAGCACTGCGGCTTCGATCAAGCCTTCAGCATTCGGTTCGCGATTGGGAACACGATACAACTCCTCTGTGCGCTGCGAGAGGGTCAGGTCAAAATTATCTTCTTCTTCGTTCCACTCTTTTGGATGACTCATCATAACCTCATGTCATTGCGAGGGCGCTCTTATTCTTTGCCCGAAGCAATCTCCCACACAACAAGGGGATTGTTTCGTCGGGAAGAGCACCCTCCTCGCAACGACATATTTTTATTTAATTTTATTCCATGCCATCATAACTTCCGCCGTTACGAACATACTGCCAGCGGATAGGACAATGCTACCATCTTTTTCTGATAATTCCAGCGCACGCGCCAACGCGGACTCAACCGGACTCACTGCTTCAGCCTCCAGCCCAGCCTGCTTCGCCAACTCGATGATTTTCTCTGGCTCCAACGCCCGCGGATGATCGGCACGCGTCACGATGAGTTTCTTGATCTTCGGTTTCAGCTCGGCAAACATGCCGGGGATATTCTTATCCTCCGATGCGCCGAAGATGAGAGTAACCATCCTGCCCGGAAAATACTCTTCCAATGTCTCACTCAGTTTGGCAAACGAATCCTGGTTATGAGCCGATTCAAAAATGACTGGCGGCTCGCGGCGGGCAATCTCAAAGCGGGCTCGCCATTTTACTTGAGAAAATCCCTTTTGGATGGCTTCGTCAGATATTGGAATGCCGCTGGTTTTGAGGGCGATATAGGCTGTCGCGGCGTTTTCGAGTTGATGACTGCCGAGTAAAGGAATCAAAAGGGTGAAAGATGAAGGATGAAGGATGAAAGTTTGTCCATCCAAAGATGACTCAAGCAACTCAAACTTTACGTCTTTCCCTACAAGCGTTAGCTTTGAATTCATCGTACTGACTACGCGCTCCAGAACTTCAAGGGCTTCTGCTTTTTGCGGTGACGAGACCACCGGCACACCTTGTTTGATAATACCCGCCTTCTCCCCGGCGATCTTCGCCAGCGTATCTCCGAGCACCGCCATATGATCAAACGAGAGTGACGTAATCACCGAAACCTTCGGCACGACAACATTCGTCGCGTCGAGCCGCCCACCCAATCCGACTTCGATCGCCGCCGCAGTGCATCCCTGTTTTGCAAATGCTAGAAAACCAAGCGCAGTGGTGATCTCAAAGGTTGTAAGTTTGGGGATCTTCGCCACAGCTGGTTTGATCTCTTCGACCAACTCGACCATGAACTCGTGTGAGATCGGTTCACCGTTGACTTGAATCCGTTCGCAATAATCCAGCAAATGCGGAGAAGTATATAACCCAACCTTATATCCCTCCGCCTGCAACGCGGACGCGCACAGCGCCGACACCGAACCTTTGCCTTTCGTCCCTGCTACGTGGATGAGGGGATATTTGCTTTGTGGATTCCCAAGCGCTTCCATCAACGCGAACATACGGTCAAGATTGAACTCTGCCTTGGCAAGTTCGGAGGAATGTTTCAGGCTATAATCCACGAAAGAATAGAGGTAGTCGAGGGCTTTGTTGTATTCTGCGTCAATATTCATGCGAGGGATTGTAAAACGTAATTCGCAATTCGTAAACTTGAAAATAACCCCCGAACCTAATCTTTTCCCAACCCTTCAAAACATGGAAATCCAACTTTAATAAGTTAATAACAATCTATCAGATACTTTTTCCCCTTCAAGGGTTTTTCCGTTCATTTGGAATCGTTTCAACATCGAATGACCAATGTCAATCATCATTTCTCTCTCAAAAAGCCCATCAGGAATTGGCAGATCACAAATCAAGTTTCCAGATCGTTTTGTGCCATCAATGCTCAAGACAACATAAACACCCTTTGCCTTGCATTTTTCGATTACACTTAATAAATGCTCCAAACTAAAGGATTGCGCCCCGTACAAAATCGCTTGACTATGAGTGTAAGGAGGATCACAATATATTAAATCGCCTGGTTTTGCCAAGCTCATTGCTTCTTCGTAGTCCAAATGCAAAAACGTTGTACCCGAAACCCGTTTATGCCATTCATCAACTCGACGAGAAAAACTTTCAGGTGAAATTGGATTGTGAATACCACAAGGCGTAGACATATAACCATCGGCTTTACGAAAACGGATGACGCCGCCATAAGCAGAACGCGTTAAGAAAAGCATGTCAGGTCCGTTAGGATGAGAGTTATAGGATGCTTTAATCTGTTCGTAAACTTCAACCTTATTTCCTTTTGCCATTTTCTCCCGACGCTCTTGATACCATTGCTTGACAGTATCTGGTGATTTTCTCAAGGTTTGCCAAATCTCTATAAGCGGCGCAAAGGTATCTGACGCAATAGCGATCTTTGGAACTAAAGTACCCAGAACTCCACCACTACCTAGAAATGGCTCAAAGTATGTGCCAAACTCGACTGGAAAGTAAGAAATAATTTCATGCGCCATGCGTTGCTTGCTCCCTATCCACTTCAAGAGAGATGTGTTAAATGGCTCGACATGGCGCTTCTTATTAACTTGTGCCTCAAATAAATAAAGTTGTGATGTGTCTTTTACTGTTTTCATAGGTTGTAATATACCATCATTCTAAAAGAATAATATCCTATTTTAGGATATACGTCAACTGGATAAAACCATGAAAATTCCAAATGAAAATCGTCAGCGTGAGAAGTTCTTAACTTTTTTAAAAGAAATGCGCAAGAAACGCGGCATAACTCAGGTCGAGTTAGCCGAAAAACTTGGTGTGCCACAGTCATTCGTCAGTAAGTACGAGTTAGGTGAACGCCAACTTGATATTCTGGAATTACGAGAAATCTGTCAACATTTTGGAATTTCTTTTGATAATTTTTGTCGCCAATTGGAGGAAAAATTAAATGAAGCCAAATAATGCATTTATGAATTTGCCCAAAACTTTTTGGGCTAGTGTTCGTCTGATAAGTCAGGAAGTTGGTTACACTCAGAGAACAACTGGGCAAATAAAAATCCCAACCAACGATGAAATAAATGAAAAACTTGAAATTCTTGGCATTGATTTTTACCGGGTACAAGAACAAAGGTCGGATTCTGGAAAATTCAGTAATCTTTTGCAAGATTATTTTTCTTACCGTGCAGATGTATTGAATAATTTTGTTGAACCACAGTTAATGAATGTAACAAAAGCAAGTAAAGTTTTCAAACAATTATATAAAGATTTACAACCTTCCTGCCCAATTCCCATGAATAAGCAAAAAGGAAAAATGAAAACACCTGCTTATTTGACAGGGCTTGTAAATATGCTTATTGAAGAAAATTCAAATGGTTTACCTTGCGACTACGATCCACATCAATTAACCACTGCCACAAGAAACAACTTACCTATAAGGACGTTTGCACGTCGAGTGGATGGCGCTTTTCCAAGTATCGTTAATCCAATTGCAATTTGGGAGATTAAAGAATATTACTACACTACTTCTTTTGGGAGTCGAGTAGCAGATGGTATTTACGAAACACTACTGGATGGATTAGAGATAGAGGAACTTCGAGAACACGAAAACTTAGATATAAAACATTATCTAATGGTTGACGCACATGATACATGGTGGAAGCAAGGGAAATCATATTTATGTCGCATCATTGATATGTTGCATATGGGCTATATTGATGAAGTGCTGTTTGGGTATGAAGTGGTTAAGAGATTACCAGATATTGTCGCTGAGTGGGTAGAAATATATCAATCTCGGCTACACAAATAATGCTCGCCACCCTCACCATCCATCTCCACCTCCCCACTTGCGCCTCGCTCAAAGAAAAGCGTGGACGGATCAAGCCGCTCATCTCACGTTTGCACCGCGAGTTCAATGTCTCTGTGGCGGAAATGGATTTTCAGGATAAATGGGACGAAGCAGTTATCGTCTGCGCGATGGTTGGGAATGACCATGCGTTTTTACAGTCCGCTTTGGGGAATGCGGCAAAATGGGTGGAAGGCAATTGGTCGGATGGGGATGTTTGGGATACGAAGATTGAATTAATCTAACGTCATTGCGAGGAGGGCGTAGCCCGACGACACTTGCACCTGACGCAAGTGCAGGTGAGCAATCCCCAACACGATGGCGGAGATTGCTTCGGGCGGAAAAGCATCCGCCCTCGCAATGACGAATTTTGGAGGCACACATGGACTTAAGACTCAAAGACAAACGCGCACTCGTCACCGGCTCGTCACGCGGACTTGGATATGCAACCGCGCTGCAGCTTGCAAGGGAGGGCTGTAAAGTCGCGATCAATGGGCGCGACGAGGGCAAGGTCAAAGCTGCGGCGGAGAGAATAGTCAACGAAACCGGCACACAGGCTTACGGGTTGGCAGGAGACGTGAGCGATGCATCCAAGGCTGAGACGTTGATCCAGTCTACCGTCGAAGCGCTTGGCGGACTCGACATCTTGGTCACAAACGCAGGCGGACCTCCGGCAGGTTCTTTCGAATCTTTCGATGAACTGGCGTGGCAAAAAGCTATAGATGTATCGTTCATGAGTCATGTGCGCCTGATCCGCGCAGCGTTGCTGCATTTACGAAAATCGTCCGCGCCGAGCGTGTTGACAGTGACCTCTTTCACCGTCAAACAGCCATTGGCTAATTTGGTGCTATCAAACAGTGTGCGCCTGGCAACCATCGGTTTGACCAAATCGCTGGCGCTGGAACTTGGCAGGGATGGGATTCGTTTTAACTCCATCCTGCCCGGCTGGACGGAAACTGAACGCGTTCAGGACTTGATGGCTTTTCGCGCCAAGAATAACAACACCACTGCGCAGGAAGAAATTTCAAAATTAACAGCCGATATTCCACTAGGCCGCATAGGGCAGCCGGAAGAGTTCGCCAACGCGGCTGTGTTTCTGGTTTCACCGGCGGCATCTTATATCAACGGCAGCATGTTGACTGTGGACGGTGGCATTGTCAAAGGCATACTTTAAATTTTTGATTTACGATTTTGGGTTTACGATTGGAGAACCATGGAAGAAAAAAATTGCCTCAATTGCGGAAAAACGGACGAAAAAATCCCACTGCTGAATTTGACCTTCAAAGGCGAAGCAAAATATATTTGCGCACAATGCTTCCCAATCTTAATTCACAAGATACACTTGTTGACTGATAAATTGTCCGGTGTGGAAATCGCTCCACCCGCAGCGCACTAACTCTCATGAGCAAATTCTCGTTCCTTGCAAAAACTTCTCTCATTATTGGTTTCTTTTTTGGCATTGATAAAGTGCTAGCTTTCGCGCGTTCGATCATCATAGCGCGGCAATTCTCGCTTTCCTTTGAATTGGATGCGTTCAATGTCGCGAATAATTTACCCGATCTGTTGTTCGCACTTATTTCAGGCGGCGCGCTTTCGATGGCGTTCATCCCTGTGCTGACGCAAACACTGACGGTTAAAGGGCGTGATGCCACATGGGCGCTGTTCTCGCGCGTGGCAAACATTGCTTTTCTGGTGACAGCATTTGCGGCGATCATCATTGCGGTTTTTGCAAAACAGATCGTTGGCGCGCAGATCGGTATCGCGCCCGGCTTCGGACCCGAACAACAACAACTCATCGCAGAGTTAATGCGGCTTAATCTCATCGCGACGTTGATATTCTCGATCAGCGGACTTGTCATCGGCGGATTGCAAGCCAACCAGCATTTCATTCTGCCCGCGCTCGCGCCCTCGTTATATAACGTCGGCATGATCTTCGGTGCGTTAGTGCTTTCGCCCACTGAACCTTACCGTTTTGGTGCCATTACATTGCCCGCACTTGGTTACGGCGTACATGGACTCGTCTACGGCGTGATTATCGGCGCGGTGCTGCACTTGGGAATTCAGATCCCGGGGCTCATCCGATATAAATTTAAATGGACGCCCTCCATTACGATCACTGATGATGTGCGCGAAGTTTTGAAGATCATCGGTCCGCGTTTGTTGACGATGTTCGCGATCCAACTCATGTTCATTGCGCGTGATAACTTCGCTTCGCGGCTCGATCAAGTGGGCGCGATTTCCGCGCTCACTTATGGCTGGATGATCATGCAAGTGCCTGAAACGTTACTCGGGACAGCCATCGCCACCGCAATGTTGCCCACGCTTTCGGAATATGCGGCGCGTGAAGATTGGCATAGCTTCCGTTTGGCGATTGAGAGAGCGCTGAGAGTTCTGATATCGTTAACCCTGCCGGTTGCGGCAGTATTGGCAGCGGGCATCCATCCGCTGGTGCAGGCGGCGTTCCACTTCGATGAAGCTGGCACAAACCTCCTGACATGGACGACGCGCATCTATTTATTGACTTTGTGCGGATTCTCGATCCAGGAGATTGCGGCACGCTCCTTCTATGCGCGCAAGGAAGCCTGGTGGCCCTTCTTTGGCGTGGCAATCCGTTTTGTGATCTATATTCCAATTGGATTACTCGCCCTGAATGTATTCGGCAACATCGGCGCGCCTGCCGTTGCGTTTGCAGAGATCGCGTTGACCATCGAAGCCATCTTCATGTTCATCTGGTTGAGCAAAAAAATGCACGAGCCGCTCAGTGTGTGGAGCGCGGTCGGCAAAGGCGTAGTCGCGGCGTTGATCGGAGGCGTGGCAGCTTACAGCTTGGCGGTGATCGTCCCCGGCTCCGCAGTGCTGACTGCTTTGCTGGGCATGATCGTCGGCGGACTCATCTGCATCCCGATCATCTGGTCTGAGATTAAATTGTTCTTAAAACTGTAAAAACAAGGCTGATATAATAACCAACTATGATTCAAAATCCCGGAAGTACACAACCCAGTAAGCCTATCCAAAGAAGCGGACGGGGTCGCTCATTTCTGCTCACCACGCTGATCGTTCTAGTCATCGCGGCGGTCACTGTCCTGTTTGGTTATCAACAAGGGATCTCGATCCGCAAGCACAACCAAACCACGGTAGTCACGCAACAACTCACTGAGCAATTTCAATTTGCAGCCGATGATATTCAAGCGGGCAGATACGAGATCGCCAAACAACGCCTGGAATTCATCATCACGAACGACCCGGGTTTCCCCGGCGTAAAAGAAAAATTGACCGAGGTGTTGGTGTTGATGAATGCGCCTGTGCCGACCGTCACGCCATCGCCTGTGCCAACGCCTGATTTTAGCGGAGCTGAACAAGCCTATGCCCGCGCAAATCAACTCATTGCCGCGCAGGATTGGCCCGGCGCATTAGGCGCGCTTGACCAAATGCGCAAGCTTGATAAGACCTACCAGCAATCACAAGTAGACGGTATGTATTACTTTGCCCTGCGCAATTATGGCTATGACTTGATCATCAACCAGGGCAACCTCGAAGGCGGCATCTACCAACTCACGTTGGCAGAACGCTTCGGTCCGCTCGATCGTGATACCAACGGCTTACGCGAGGGCGCGCGCGTCTACCTCATCGGCGCATCATTTTGGGAATTGGATTGGGCACAAGCCATCTTCTATTTTGAACAAGCCCGCAACTGGGGCAACCTATGGGATGGCACCATGACCTCGTCCGAGCGGTATTGGTTTGCCTCCATGCGGTATGCCGATGAACTCTACGCACAGGGCAAACTCTGCGAAGAAAATGAAGCCCGGGTCTATTATGAGAGCGCCCAAACGATCGCCCCGCTCGATAAAGTCGCGCAAAAGAATTACGACGATCTGATGCTGGTGTGCAATCCCGCAACCCCAACCATCGATCTGACTGCCCTCGTGACACCGACAACCGGTGTCATCGCCACTACGGAAGTTCCCACAGCCATCCCGGAAACTCCCACTGAAACGCCAACTCCCACCCCACCATGATCTCTGCTCCCCCAACCTGGGTTTTGGCGCTCATCTATTGGCTGCACTTGCTTGCCACCGTGGTATGGGTTGGCAGTCTCGCTGCGATCTCATTCCTCATCCTGCCAGCCATGAAACGTACACTGAACGCTGAAACTCAACTCGTCTTCATCGAAGCCATGCAAAAAAGGCTTGAGCCGATTGCGTGGTTCAGCATCAGTTTGTTGATCCTTACAGGCTTATTCCAGATGAGTCTCAACCCGCACTACGATGGCTTTCTCTCAACCAGCACACAATGGTCGCTCGCCATTCTATCCAAACACATTTTGGGAATGATCATGGTCGTCGTCAGCGCCATCCAAACCTGGGAAGTCATTCCCGCCATTCGTCGCGGAATTCTGATCTCAAAAAAACATGACAACGCCGCAGAACTGGATGCCTTACGCCGCCGCGAGATCACCCTCCTCCGTATCAATTTTGGACTCTCGACCCTGATCCTTTTAGCGACAGCTTTCGCGCGCGCATCCTAGGACTTAAAATCAAAACAGCCCGCCTCTTTCTACGAGACGGGCTGTTCCTATTTAATTTACCTTTTCCAAACAGACAGTTCTACGGAACCTGCACAGTGAAATCATACTGTTGAACCGCAACATATCCACCACCATAACGGACACCAACGACCACTGAAACAGGAGCAACACCGTCAGTCATCTTTGCAGTAGAACTCTTTGCCTTGAAGGTCACCTGCAAAGTTGCATTGGTATTCTGTCCTACACGGTCACCGCCTTGAACAGCTACAACACCCTTACCCGCATATTGAAAATCAGGCATGGCTTGCGCAGAGGTGAACGGCTGGTCACTGGTAACCTGCACAATGACTATATATGTATCACCAACATTCATCTTGGAGGGCAAACCCTGTACGAGCTTGAACGTTGTTACTGGCACCGGTGCCGCGGCAGTCAATACGCCTGTCAGCAACACCATCAAAGCCACTAAACCAATGAGTGAAAATAATCTTTTTATCATGAGTTTTATCCTTTA
Organism: Anaerolineales bacterium; assembly: GCA_043767565.1. Lineage (GTDB taxonomy): Bacteria > Chloroflexota > Anaerolineae > Anaerolineales > Villigracilaceae > Defluviilinea. The sequence continues at coordinate 8,814 of JAYUGV010000085.1, read as the reverse complement.
TAAGGTGAACTCAGTTTAATTCAAAATCCATGCTTGACAGCAAACAAATCTGCATAGTCGCAGATTAAAAGGTTACAACTTAATCAACTCTGGAGCGAGAGCGCCTGTAAGGTCATAAGCCATTGCGCCTGTGATCCGCACGGGAACAATACTGCCGATCTTTGCATCGCCTTCGATAAAGACCAAGCCATCGATCTCAGGTGCATCACGATAAGAGCGTCCAATAGTGATGCCCTTATCCTTGCCTTCCACCAGCACATCCAATGTCTTGCCAACGTAGGATTGATTGACTTGCATGGAGATCCCCTGCTGTAATTCCATCAAGCGTTCAAAACGTTCCTGCTTCACCTCCGCAGGGACGGGGTCACCGAGCGGCTCACTCGTGGTGCCAGGCTCAAACGAAAATTGGAACGTGCCCACACGGTCAAAGCGGGTCTCCTGTACAAAATCATATAGCGCCTGATATTCCTCTTCAGTCTCGCCCGGGTAACCAACAATGAAAGTCGTGCGAATGGCAAGATCAGCAATTTTAGAACGCATCTTGCCAAGAGTTTTATGCACCCATTCAATATTTGAAGGACGTCGCATACGATACAAGGTTTTGGGGTGCGCATGCTGCAGCGGCATATCGAGATACGACAGTACCTGCTTGCTGGATGCCATCACATCGATCAAGCGGTCAGTGACATAACCGGGGTAGGCATACATCACCCGGATCCATTCCATATCAGGAACGGATGTTGTGATCTGCTCCAATAGGATTGCCAGTCCATCTTTCATGCCTAGATCATGACCGTAATCGGTCGTATCCTGTGCGATCAAGACTAATTCGCGCACACCGGCATCACGCAGCCGCCGCGCTTCGTTGACGATCACATCAACGGGACGTGAAACCGCTGTCCCTTTGATAAGCGGAATGGCACAGAACGCACACGGACGGCGACAGCCATCTGCAATTTTGAGGTAGGCACTCGCTCCAGCGACCGAGGCGCGCAAGGCTTCATGCTCATCTACGCCAACAGTCTTAGCTTCAGGTAAATGATACAACGGCTCAGGGTGCGGACCTTTACGAAGTTCGCGCACCACCTGCACAATATCCATCCAGCGCCGTGTGCCCAAGACCCCATCAATGCCGGGGACTTTATCAACCACCTCGGTACCATAGCGTTGAGTAAGGCAGCCTGCCGCGATCAAGAGTTGGTTACTCTGCTTCCCCTCAGCAAGCTCACGCAGGACATTGATGGACTCTTGCTTTGCTGGTCCAATGAACCCGCAGGTGTTTACGATCAAAATATTTGCGCGCGCGGGGTCATCCACAGAAAGATAACCATCGCGCAGCAGGAGTTCAGCCATGGAATCTGAATCCACGGTATTTTTGGCACAACCAAGGGAAACAACATGAAAAGTATTTTTCGACACAGTGTATATTCCTATAAAGTTTTGAGGGCAGTATTTTACGGCGCAGTCGTACTTGATGGCACAGGCGTCAGAGTTGGCGGCAATGTTGATGTGGGCGAAACCGTTTTCGTGGCGGTCAGCGTGGGTTGGGCAGTCGGTGTGATGATCTCATCAGCGCGATAGATATTGCTGACTACTTGTCCCAGCCCGCCCATCAAGCCCATGTCCCGTCCATTATAGACGATGCGGATGGCTGCGCCGCTTCCGACTAGGACTTCGATCTGGTCCTCCGCCTCGAATGGATACGCAGTCCCGGGCACGACACGGCCATTGAAAACCTCTTCGCCATCCACGACCACGCGCATGAACGTCCGTTCGACCGCCACCAGATTCACCTGCACATTGACGTTTAAATTTTGTGTAGGGATCAGGATGGTCGCTGTGGCTTCAACGAACGGTCCCACTGGGGATAAAGTTGCTGTTGAGGTGATGGACAATGGGTCAGGCGAAGCAAGCAAGACATCCGAGATGGATGGCGCGGTCGGCTGAACTTCGCGCAGGCTTTGAAGCATCATCACGCGGTTGATGCCCCAGATGGAAAAACCTATCAGGAGCACAGCCATGCCCACGCCGAAGATCATATCCCCCGCAATGAAATTTCGAATGGAAGGGACATTACTCACGATCGGCTGCCCCGGGTGCCGCGCGAGCTTTTGAGGATTCTTCTCACGATGGCGCGCCTGTAACGCATCGGCATAGCGCAGGAGGATGGCGTCCACATCCAGATCAAGGAAGGTGGCGTAGTTTGAAAGCATGCCGCGAGTTTGCACAGTGGACGGCAGATCGTCCATGGCGCCTTTTTCGAGGGCTTCGAGATAATGCGCCTTGACATGCGTGTTCCGTTCCACTTCGGCAAGATGCAAGCTGAGAAGTTCACGTCGTTTGCGAAGGTCGGCGCCGATCTCCTGGAAAATCTGCGTGGATCCTAAACTCTGGAGTGCAGGGGCTGGCTCTTGTTTGTCAGACAGCAAGCTGTCCGACTCCAGAGCTTTTGACTCCAGAGTTTTTGTACGCGCTGGCATAACATTACTTAACCTGTTGAGCCAGGTTTGCCAGAGATTCTCAGTGATGTCGGGTTGTAATACTATCTCTTCAGGCTGAGGTTCAAGAGGTGCTTCTGCAACTGGTTCTGGTTCGCTTAGAGCAACGGGCTCTTCGATCACTTCTGGTTGAATTTCGACAACAAGTTCAGGCTTGTCCTGAGCAATGTCGAGGGGCTCAACTTTTTTACGTCCACGGCGCTTGGTTTTTTCAGGAGTCGCTTCAAGTTGAGGTTCAGTTTGGGAGGCTGGATCAAGTTCAGGCTTGATAAGAGGCGCTGCTTGTTGAGTAGGTGCGAATTCAGGAGTTTGAGTCGCTAGCAGGTCAGATAAATCACCGGGTCCGATAATTTCATCCAATGGTTTTGGTTCGGCGCGCATTTCATCGAGGAGTTGTTCAATATTCAGCCCGAGATATTCGGCATAGTTGCGTAGAAAGCCGCGCGCCTGCACAGGCGAAGGCATGGCAGATAGATCGTCTGCTTCCAACGCTTGCAGATATGGGGCGCGGATGCGCGTGGCTTCTGAGGCTTTTTCAAGCGTGAGGCGCTGTTCTTCGCGCTCTTGTTTGAGTTTCTGACCGAGGGTTTGCGTCATGATATGCGAAGAGATGCTGTGAATAAACGAAACATCACCAGCACCCCACCGAACGGGAATGAACTGGTGATGTCATGACTTGCAAGGATTGTACTAGGCTTCAGCAGTTTCAGCGGCAGGAGCAGCGGGTGCTTCGGGAGCCGCTTCTTCTTCTAGGGCTTCACCATCACGGTGAACAATAACCTTAACTTCAGGGACGAGGTCCATCGTGAGGCGGACACGAGCAATGAAATCGCCAAGTGTGCGGATGGGCTGCATTTCGATCTGCTGTTTCTTGACTTCGTAACGGGTCTTCTCTTGGATGGCGGTTGCGACATCCTGGGTGGTGATGGAGCCATAGAGTTTGCCGGTATCGCCAGCCTTGGCAGAGAAAACGAGGACAACGCCATTGATGTGAGCGGCGAGATCCTTCAACTCTGAGTTCTGTTCGGTGCGGCGGACATCAGCCTGCGACTTGATCCGATCGACCTGCTTGAGCGCGCCAGCGCTGGCGAGCACAGCCAAGCCTTGCGGAAGCAGGAAGTTGCGGCCATAACCATCAGCGACCTTTTTGATGTCGCCGGCACGGCCCAGTTTGTAGACGTCTTTAGTGAGTAATACTTTCATGTTTTAAGCCCTTTCTGGCAAATGAAGGTGGTATTGCCGCTAAAGAGCGGCGGCACTTCGGTCTCACATGTGATGACCTCAGGAGCGAAGGGTACTACGCTCGGGGCGGTATTGTAACATAGGATTGATTACCTTATGCTGTCAAATTCGGGGCTCTGATTCGCGCCTACACCTGCACTTGCGCCAGGTATAAGGGTCTGCTGACCTCCTGCAAAAGCCTTCTTTGCCACACACCTGCCGTGATTTGCTTGGCAAATCACGGCAGGTGCTAGGGCAGGTCACAGAGAAAATGAGTTTTAAAAGCTTTTTCTCAAAGGTCTCTGTGCGCTTAGCATCCCCTTTGGGGACTGGGGCTGATTGTATTTATTTTTGCAAGAGGTCTATTATCGAAATGATTATATGCATCTCACTGCCTGCGACACAGTGATAAAAGTCACTGATCCGATCGCATCAAGATCTTGTTTACCTATTTGCGCTTTTATCCTATAATCCATCCTATTCCTCCGCACAAAGAGAGCTATTATGGTGCCTTCGGGTCAATACTTCTTCATCAGCTATAGTCGCGCAGATACAGCCCTACAACAAAAGATCGTTGCTGGGTTACGTGAACGCAGCATAAACGCTTGGGTGGATATTGAAAATCTGGTACCTGGTTCTCCAGCCTGGGAACGTGAGATCGAAAAGTCCATCCGTGGGGCATCCGGCATCATCGTGCTCCTTTCCCCTGATTCAAACAACTCAGAATGGGTACGGCGCGAGATCAGCTTCGCAGAAGAAAATGACAAGCGTATTTTCCCGATCCATATTCGGGGCGACGAGAACGACTCAATCCCGCTGCGGCTCTCCAGCCATCAGCGCGTGGACCTGCGCCGCAATTTCAGCGCGGGGCTAAATAATCTTGCCAACGCACTGAAAGACCACCTTGGCGCTACTTCTGTGAACATCAAGATCAACGCCGAGGTCAGGAAACCATCGAAGCCACCAGTTACCATTGACTTGAAAAAATTCGCCTTGCCAGCCGCCCTGGTTTTGATCGGGTTATTATGCATTACTGGCATAGCCGTTGCAATACGCGCGATCTCGAATTTCAGTGTAGATACCCCAAGCGATCTCACCCATACACCTACATCGCCAGCCTTAGAGATCACGATTACACCCAGCACAACCGAACCGGTTGTCAATTATCCCGAACCAGCCGGAAAGATCATATACACCTGCAACATTCAGGGCAATGAAGTCTGCATCATGAATGCCGCTGGCTCAGGCTGGCAACAACTGACAGACTCCCAGTATGCCGCGTTCAACGCATCCTTATCGCCGGATGGGCAAAAGGCTGTATACGTGATCAGCAACGGAAAATATTCAGAGGTCAACGAATTGAACATTGATACCGGAAAGTCTGTCCAGTTGACCGATTTCGGTAAAAACGTTGGCTCGCCTGAAATATCGCCAGATAACAAAACTATTATTTTTCATTATCGTTCTGGTAACGGCAACACATCGCTCTGGGTCATGAATCGAGATGGCAGCGACCCGCACGAGTTTTATAGCTCCCCGGGCAAAGACGCCCACGATGCCACCTGGTCACCGGATGGCAAGCAGATCCTATTTGCGTTGGGAAAAGCCGAAAGCAACAAGTTCTACATCATGGACTTCAACGGCGGCGATCCACAACTGGTCAACGACACGATCGATTCACGCGGACGCAGCGACTGGTCCCAAAATCTGATCTCGCTCGATCAGGGTGACCCCTATCTGCATGATGTATTCCTGATGAACGCCGATGGCAGCGATCTGCGCCAGCTCACACAGGGCAACAACTCACAAGGCGCTAGCCTCTCCCCTGATGGCATGTGGATCGCCTTCACCGCCTACACTGCCGATTCAAAACAAACCCCAGAGTCCTGCGATATCTTCATTATGCATGTGGATGGGACCAACATCCGCAACCTGACGGATAACAGTTACTGCGATTATCAGCCAAGATGGGGAAATTAAACCCGCTTCATTCCTAGCTGCCACCTGCTTCAGCTACGAATAGCATGCTCGCCCCCGATTCGTTATGAAATCGGAACGCGCTTCAAAAATTGATGGATATATAATAGACTCAAAAATTAGATCGGGACGCTGAAAACGCAGATTGTTTTCTTTTGAATCAGCGAAGGTCAGCGTTTTCAGCGTCCAAATAAAATTCTTTGCTTATTACCATAAAGTCTGATCAATTTATAAATTCCTTTTCTTACAGCAAGTCTGACGAATCGCATTGCACGAACACGAGGAAGTCGGTAACATGGAAGACCTGACTGGAAAACAATTCGGGCATTATCAGATCACAGCCCCGCTGGGGGAAGGCGGCATGGCGGCGGTTTACAAGGCTTATCAGCCGAGCATGGAACGCTACGTTGCCGTTAAAGTTTTGCCGCGGCACATGTCAACCTCAGAAGAGTTCGTCAATCGTTTCAAGCGCGAAGCCAAATTACTGGCACAGCTTCAGCATCCGCATATTCTGCCTGTATTCGATTACGGCGAAGTAGACGGCTATCCTTATATCGTCATGCCCTTTGTTCAAAGCGGGACATTATCAGAACTCCTCCACAAAAGACAACTGCCGCTTCCTGAGATACGCCGTGTCATGACGCAGCTCGGCGAAGCGCTAAGCTATGCCCATGCCCAGGGCATGATCCACCGCGATATCAAACCTAGCAATGTGTTGATCGACGAACGCGGCAATTGCCTGTTGACCGATTTCGGTCTGGCACGGATGGCGGAGTCAGCCACAAAGATCACATCTTCAGGGGCAGTTATGGGTACACCTGCTTATATGTCACCGGAACAAGGCGCGGGGTCAAACATTGATCACCGCAGTGACATTTATTCACTGGGCATTATTCTTTATGAAATGGTCACTGGGCGTGTCCCCTATACAGCTGAGACTCCCGTCGCAATTGTATTCAAACATATTCAAGACCCGCTCCCATCCGCGCGCAAACTAAATCCTGATTTACCCGAATCCGTTGAATTGGTTTTACTTAAAGTGTTGGCGAAGAATCCGGATGATCGTTATCAAAACGCGGAAGATCTCGTCCGTGCAATTCAAAAGGCGATCCCAGATATAGCGACGGCTGATCAATCGAACTCGCAAGGTTCCCTTGCACCAACTCACAGCTTGCAACCAAGTCTATCGGAGAGTATTGCAACTCAACTTAAAGTAGAGGCGGCGAAGTCCCAGCGTCGCTCCCCTACTTGGATATTCGTCACAATTGGAATCACTGCATTGGTCGCAATCGCAATACTTATCGGGATCAATCGGTCAACGAATCAAGTTGCGCCTGCACCGAGCGCGACCGAATTCGTTACGAAAGCAATTGCACCTATAATAAATTCGCCAGCGCCATCGTTGACTTCTGCTCCACCAACTGAACCAACCTTGAGCGCAAATTTTCAAGACGACTTTGATAAGCAACTCGCCGAAGGCTGGACATGGCTGGCAGAGGATCCGACAAAGTGGAGCCTATCGAAAACAGCCGGGTCTTTACAGATCATGGCATCTGATGCGAGCTTTGATGGTCCGTATCTTCCTTTGAATATCCTATTACGCGATGCCCCAACAGGAGACTTCGAGATCAGCACCGCCTTACACTTTACACCGACGAGCAATTTTCAAGCGGCTGGTTTGGTTGTGTTTCAAGATCAAGGAAATGTTTTGCAACTGAGCCGCGCGTTTTGCGATGTAGTAAATTCGTGCGTTGGCGATGGCGTCTATTTTGATAACTTTGAAAATGGCTCTACAACCGGGAGTAATTATCATGTTGCGTTTCATGGGTCAGTAATTTACCTGCGCCTGCGCCGGGTGGGAAATACCTACACCGGTTACTACAGCGAAGACGGTCAAAATTGGATTATGACGGGTAAACACGTTCGGGATTTTTCAAAGGCGCAGATTGGTTTAATAGCCGCGCAAGCTCCTACAGAAATCCCTGCGGTGTTCGATTATTTCACAGTGAATCTGTTTCAGCCGTAATAATTTATGTCAAAAACTCCCTCACATCATTAATCGAAATTACACAGGGCTTTCCATCCAAATAATATCCGGCCGTTGACCAGATATACTCTTCCGGCGTTTCAGCCAACTTCCATTGCGGCTGGCATGGATTGCGATGGATGTAATCCATTTTTTGTTGCAAAAATTCCACGGAAAAGACATCGCGGGCATCGTAGCCGTCATCCCAAACTTTATATTCCTGCTTTACTTTCTCCCCTTCTTTCTTCAACACATCCAATACTCTGTTATTTCCCTCCGTGCTGAACTGGCGATAAATCTGCCGCGCCGTGAACTTCTTGAAATCCCGCATCATGTCAGCGAGCAGGTACTCGTCCGTGAATTGGACGATAATATGAATATGATTCGGCATGATCACAAAGACAAATAACTTCATACCACGAGAGGCTCTTATGTGATGAAGACTATCAACGATAATTCGCTTGATCACATCACGGCGAAATAAGTGAGCATGTCCCACTGCTGTAGTAGTCACGAAGTAAAAATAATCGGGGCTGAAGTTGGGTTTGACGAGCATTTCGCACCTCTATGCTCCCGCAGGGTCTGCGACCCTGCGGCTTTGGCATTCCAAGTGAAACTACCATGCAAAACACGGCGGTCACAGACCGCCTTTGAGCGAGTGAGGTAAGATTGCCTTCGAGCACTCAGGTTTATTTGCCTGACTATTTCTTCTTCGCAGGTTTCCTCACAACCTTCTTCTCAGCCAGTTTCGGTTTTGACTTTATCACCTTCACGGGTGATTTCTTCACAGTAGTCTTCAACGCCACAGGTTTCTTTTTGGTTGTGATCTTCTTTGTCTCTTTTACAACCTTCTTCGCTGCAGTCTTTTTAGCAACAGTCTTCTTTGCGATAGATTTCTTCCTCGGCTTCTTGACCTTCACCACTTCCACAACTTCCTCCCCCACCCCAAACATCTCATCCCACTTCCCTTGCACGCACTCCACTATGGACAAATCGTAACAGTTCACGACTTTAATTGAAAAGCGGTGTTGTAAAAGCCATGATACCAGAGACGGGAAAGTTGAAAATGGAGGAACAATCACGCGAAGAACT
>JAYUGV010000084.1:0-5300 GCA_043767565.1 Anaerolineales bacterium | reverse complement strand
GCACCTTCGGCAAGTCCGTTTGTGGAATGACACGTTCATCCAGCGGTTCAACTGCTGGATGAACTGAGAAAATAAAAAGGCTCACGAATTTTCGTGAGCCTTTTGCTTGCACAATATTATTTTACGCCCAGCCCTGAGCCTTGACGAAGTTAGTTATAACCGGAATCTCAACCATCTTGCCGTTATAGGCTTGAATGCCCCAATAAACTCCAATACCCCAGATCAGGAGAGAGGGCAATCCAACGCAGAAGAACAATAAGCCGCTTAGAATTGTTCCGCCAACAAGGTTGACAAGACCCCAAGCGAGCGCCTGCGCATTATGGGCGCGAAGGAATGGACGGTTTTTCTTGTCTTCCATTAACAAGATAATAATGGGGATAAGAGGGGTGAGTGCATATGCTAGCAAAGCCCACAACTTATCATCGCTAGTGACATCAGACATTGGTTCTTGAGACATAAGTTCCTCCGGAATGATCTAGGTTTGGATTTCAGTCATTGTACAACCAAACAGGACAAAAATCAACCAAATTTATAAAACCTAAGTACTGGTAAAATGACGCTATGACAAAAGTTGTTTTCATGGGTTCGCCGGATTTCTCGTTATTCAGTTTGCGTGCTTTGGCAAAAGATTATGAAGTTGTTGGCGTGGTGACACAGCCGGATCGCGAATCGGGACGCGGGCGTGAGTTGAAGTCTCCGCCGGTGAAAGCATTGGCGTTGGAACTTGGCATTCCGATCATGCAGCCCGAAAAACTACGCGTGCCTGAAGCCATGGAGCAATTGCGTGCCTGGGCGCCTGACCTCATTGTGGTTGCAGCGTTTGGACAGATCCTCAAAAAGGATGTTTTGGAATTGCCGAAGTATGGCTGCATCAACGTCCATGCTTCGTTGTTGCCGCGTTGGCGCGGTGCTGCGCCGATCAATGCTGCGATATTGGCAGGGGATGAAGAGACAGGTATCACCATTATGCAAATGGATATAGGACTCGACACCGGTCCCATGCTGGCGAAGAGATCCATCCGCCTCACATCGACCGATACGGCTGGTTCTGTTTTTCAAGCCTTATCCCAACTGGGAGCGGATTTGCTGCTTGAGACCCTCCCACGTTGGATTGCCAGTGAGATCCAGCCTCAAGCGCAGGATGATTCCCTTGCGACCTATGCACCGATGATGAAGAAAGAGGAAGGCAAACTCTACTTCACACACGATGTGAATGAACTGGAACGACGGGTGCGGGCATTCAACCCCTGGCCCGGCACGTTCATGGATTTCAATGGGACGATTCTCAAAGTCCATCGCGCACACGCGGAAATGGAGCAGGGCAATGTTGAAGAGGGGCAAAGGTTGATTGTTCAAGATCAACCCGGGGTTGGGGCGCGAGGCGGGCTTCTCATCCTGGATGAAGTGCAGCCCGCTGGGAAAAAGCCCATGAGCGGAAAGTCCTTTTTGGCGGGTGCGCGGAGTTGGGCGTAGCGTATCAAGAACGGCGGGGTTATAGGGCTGTAATCTAAATCTATCGGAGGTTGTATATGGCTAGTCCAAAAGTGTTTGTAGCAGAATTTATTGGGACGTTTGCACTTGTATTTGTGGGCGCGGCGGCTGGCATTACGGGAGCGGGCTTGCTTGGCGTGGCTTTAGCGCATGGTTTGACGTTAGCTGTGTTTGCGTATGCCTATGGTCATATTTCGGGCACACACATTAACCCAGCCGTGACCCTAGGACTTGCGGCGAATGGCAACATCAAGTGGAGCGATGCGGCTGTTTATTGGGTGGCTCAATTTTCAGGTGCTGCACTCGCGGCGTTCGTACTGAATCTGTTCCTGAAACAACTTGTTCTAATGACACTTGTTGATACCAGTGCCTTAAATAGTATAGCGACCAACGGCGTACTTACCGCTAAGTATACCTATTATGCATTGGGCTTGGAAGCGTTATTGACGTTCTTCCTCGTCAACACCGTATTGCACACTGCAGTGGGTGGCAAAGCTGGTCCATTTGCGGGTTGGGCGATCGGCACAACCCTCACGATCGCTATTCTAGCTGGCGGACCTTTGACGGGCGCATCCATGAATCCGGCACGTTCCTTCGGTCCCGCGATCTTTACCGAGGCGATCAAAGCGGGCACGCCCGATTGGCAAAACCCGATGTTATATTTGATCTACTTTGTCGGTCCGTTCATCGGCGCGATCCTGGCGGTGTTGGTTTATCAATTCCTCTCGGCTGAATCCGCCGTAGTTGAAGAAGACGATGAGATCGAAGTAGCGGAAGTTGAAGAAGTTGTTGTAGAAGAAAAACCGGCGAAGAAACCCGCCGTACGCAAGAGCATGAAGAAATAAATAAAGCACAACCTAAAAGTCCCCACCTGCAAGGCGGGGACTTTTGTTTTATTTTTATGCCCGTGACGGGTACAATAGCGGGGAGGTGCAAATATGACTACCTATGTTGCTGCAATCGATCAAGGAACGACCAGCACACGTTGCATGATCTTTGACCACAATGGGAATGTTGCCGCTGTTGATCAAAAAGAGCATCGACAAATTTATCCCAAGTCTGGCTGGGTGGAGCATGATGCGCTTGAGATCTGGGCGCGCACACAGGAAGTGATCCATGGGGCGTTATCGAAAGGAAATATTTCACCGAAAGATATCGTCGCGCTTGGCATCACTAATCAACGTGAAACGACGGTGGTGTGGGATAAGCACACTGGCAAACCCATCCATAACGCGATCGTCTGGCAGGATACGCGGACGGATGTCATCATTAGCGAACTTTCTTTAAGTGGAGGACAAGACCGCTTCAGACTCAAGACCGGCTTGCCTCTCGCTACCTACTTCTCTGGTCCCAAGCTGAAATGGATTCTTGATAACGTCGAAGGTGCGCGTACGAAAGCCGCAAACGGGGACTTGTTGTTCGGCAACATCGATACCTGGCTAATTTGGAATTTGACAGGCGAGCATATCACCGATGTAACCAATGCCTCGCGCACGATGATGATGAACTTATCGACTCTGGATTGGGATGATGAGATCTTGCAGGTATTGGATATTCCACAGGCGGTATTGCCGCAAATAAAATCTTCGTCGGATATATATGGTCATGTTAATGCTCGAGGCGGTGTCCTCGCCGCCGGGGACGGCGGCGAGAGCATGCCGTTGAAAGGCATCCCTGTTGCGGGCGATCTTGGCGATCAACATGCCGCATTGTTCGGTCAGACCTGTTTCAACCCCGGTGAGGCGAAGAATACCTATGGCACGGGTTGCTTCATGTTGTTGAACACCGGCGAAAAACCGGTGCAGAGTAAATCTGGTTTGTTGACAACGCTCGGTTATAAGATCGGGAATCAAAAAGCCGTGTATGCGCTCGAAGGTTCCATTGCGATTACCGGCGCACTGATCCAGTGGCTGAGAGACAACTTGGGACTGATCCAATCGTCGGCTGAGGTGGAAGCGTTGGCGAAGTCCGTTGAAGATGCAGGTGGAATCTATTTCGTCCCGGCATTCAGCGGATTGTATGCGCCGTATTGGAAATCCGATGCGCGCGGCGTGATCGTCGGGTTGACGCGTTATGTCAACAAGGGTCATATTGCGCGTGCTGCACTCGAAGCGACCGCGTATCAAACGCGCGAAGTGCTGGATGCGATGAATGCTGATTCAGGCGTGAAGTTGACCGCGCTCAAAGTGGATGGCGGCATGGTCTTCAATGATCTGCTCATGCAGTTCCAGTCCGATATTTTGGATGTGCCGGTGATTCGACCCAAGGTGGCTGAGACGACAGCGCTTGGCGCGGCATATGCGGCGGGATTGGCGGTCGGCTTTTGGAAGGACTACGATGAATTGCGCGCCAACTGGGCAAAGGAAAAAGAATGGCAACCCGCAATGGACTCGGATTTGCGAAAGAAGTTATACTCGGGTTGGAAGAAAGCTGTAACTCGTACATTCGATTGGGTTGAATGAGTAAAAAATGAATCGACAAGAAACTCTCTCTGAACTAAAGAAGAATCCTGAAGTCTCTGTGCTGATCGTGGGCGGCGGCATCAACGGCATTGGCACATTCCGTGACCTGGCTTTGAACGGCGTGGATGTATTGCTGGTGGAACGCGGTGACTTTTGTTCCGGTGCGAGTGCCGCCTCATCACACATGGCACATGGCGGTATCCGCTATTTGGAAAATGGTGAGTTCCGTCTGGTGCGCGAAGCGGTGCAAGAACGCAATCGCTTATTGCAGAACGCGCCACATTTGGTCAAGCCGTTGCCAACGACCATCCCAATGTTTAAACATTTTTCAGGTTTGCTCAATGCGCCTTTAAAGTTTTTCGGTAGGTTGAACAAACCGTCTGAACGCGGCTCACTTGTGATCAAGCTCGGGTTGATGATGTACGATGCCTACACCAGTGCGCAAGGCGGAAAACGTGTTGTGCCCAAACATAAATTTCATTCACGCAAAAAATCCCTGGCACAATGGGATAAGCTGAACCCCGAGATCGTCAACACCGCTGTGTATTACGATGGTGCGATCTTAAACCCCGAACGTCTAGGTGTTGAGTTGGTGTTGGATGCAGAAGCTGAATCGCCCCATGCCCACGCCTTGAACTACATGAGCATGGTGGGCGGGCATGAAGATATGCTGATCCTGCGCGATGAACTGACTGATGACACGTATGATATCCGTCCGAAACTTGTCATCAATGCTGCGGGTCCGTGGATCGATCTCACCAATCGCAAGCTCGGCATGTCCACGCGGTATATTGGCGGCACAAAGGGTTCGCATATTGTTGTGAAGCACGACGAACTTCGCAAAGCCATCGGCGACAACGAATTCTTTTTCGAGAACGAAGATGGACGCATTGTGCTGATCTTCCCGTTGTTCGACCGCGTGATCATCGGCACTTCGGATATCCCGGTAGAAGACGCCGATGATGTGCGTTGCACCAATGACGAAATCAATTATTTTTTGGATTTGGTACTCCGCATCTTTCCAACCATTAAGCTGTCTCGCTCCGATATCATTTTTCAATTCTCGGGCGTTCGTCCGCTCCCGCACTCCGGGGCGAAGACCACCGGGCAGATCTCGCGCGATCACAGCATCGAAGTGCTCAGCGGCGATTGGACCAACCTCGCTTTCCCGGTCTATTCCCTCGTCGGCGGCAAGTGGACTTCCTTCCGTGCTTTCTCAGAGCAGGTGACCGATAAGGTGCTTTTACACTTTGGTATGGCGCGCAAGAAAGACACGCGTGACCTTGCCATCGGCGGCGGGCACGGCTATCCACACGATGAAGATGAATTGAAACGCCAGATCGAAAG
>JAYUGV010000083.1:0-2112 GCA_043767565.1 Anaerolineales bacterium | reverse complement strand
AGTCCGCGCCGGGCTTTGTGATCGTGTTGACGATTGCGGTCGTCAACCTGCGGCATATGTTGTACTCCGCTTCGCTCGCCCCGTATCTGGCTTCGCTTTCGACGCGCTGGAAAATACTCCTGAGCTATTTGCTCACCGATGAAGCCTATGCCCCCAGCATTGTGCAATATGAAAAAGAAGGCGTGACCCCAACCGCTCACTGGTTCTTATTTGGTGCCGGGCTGGCGCTCTGGACAATCTGGCAGGCGAGCACCGCGTTCGGAATTTTTCTTGGCACAGCCATCCCTGAATCATGGTCACTCGATTTTGCTCTGCCGCTCACCTTCATTGCAATGGTCGTCCCCGTTTTGAAGAATCGCCCGGCAATCGCTTCAGCATTATCAGCGGGCGTGGTCGCGCTGGCAGCTTATGCATTGCCGTTCAGATTGGGACTAATCCTTGCGGCGGTGGTTGGGATTGCAGTTGGAATTATATTGGAAAATAATAAAGGTGACAGTCACTTTCACGAGGTATCCCCGAGTGATGCGAGTGGGATAAAGTGATTGTCACCTGATTGAGGAATATATGAATATCTGGCTGGTTATGTTATTTGGCGGTCTCATCACATTCGGGATGCGCTTCTCGTTCATTTATTTATTTGGCAGGTTTCACATCCCCGAAACACTGCGTAAGGCGTTGCACTACGTCCCGCCTGCGGTGCTTTCGGCGATCATCTTCCCCGAAATCTTTTTACAGAATCAGAAATTGGAACTATCATTGGGTAACCATCGTTTGCTGGCTGGGATCATTGCGATGATCACTGCCTATCTGACGAAGAATACGCTGATCACGATTCTGGTTGGGATGCTGACGTTGTTCTTGATACAAGTGCTGCTATAAAATGAACTTTATTGTAATAAACGAAAAACACCTGGACTCAGACCCTTGCACCGTCCCTACGGGACAAGGGCAGGTGTAAACGCTGATTTCGCTGATACAAAAGAGAAAAATCTGCGTTCGTCTGCGCACTTCGCGTCAGCGTCCTGATTTAATTTCGGATAAAGTCTAATCATATCGGAGGGTACCATGCCTGTTCAAAAGAAATCGATCACGCTGGAAGATCTCTACCGCATGCAAGTATTATCAAACGTGTGCATCTCACCGGATGGGGAACATGCGGTGTACACGCTTCAACGCGTGGACCGTCAGACTGAATCAAAATATTCAAACTTGTGGATTGTGCCAACATCATTGGGCGGGGATGCGCGGCAATTCACGTACGGCGATCAAAATGATGTACTCCCGCGCTGGTCACCGGATGGCAGTCAGATCGCTTTTCTTTCAAAGCGCTCATCGAAAGAAAAGACTCCGCAGATTTATTTAATTCCATTCGGCGGCGGTGAGGCGCGCAAGCTCACGTCCATGGATGGCGAGATCCGCGAGATACAGTGGTCGCCGGATGGCAAAAAGCTTTTGTGCGCTGTTCGCAAGATGGATCAGGAAGTGTTGGATCGTGAACAGGATGAGCAAAAGAAAAAACTCGGCGTGGTCGCGCGACATTATGACCGTCTCTTTTATAAACTCGATGGCGAAGGCTATCTGCCGCATGAACGCACCCATTTATGGCTGATCGATGCGCGTACTGGCAAAGCCAAACAATTAACCGAGCATGCTGTCTGGGATGAATTGAATCCGACGTTTTCACCCGACGGCAAATCGATTGCCTTCTTCTCAAATCACGCCTCCGACCCGGACCTCGACCTGTATGCCATTGACCTGTTCATCCTCTCTGCTGACGGCGGCGAGCCGCGTAAAATTAAAACTCCCGCAGGCTCAAAGCATCTCGCCTCGTTTTCACCGGATGGAAACCTCATCGCTTATGTCGGCACCGAAGGCAAGGGGCTGGATTATCGAAACGATAGTTTGTGGGTCGTCCCAGCTGATGGTTCCAAGCCCGCGAAGAACCTGATCGAAAAATATGATATTGAAGTTTCAGGTATGGTCATTAATGATTTCGGCACGCCTGAAACAATGGCTCCGGTTTGGTCGAATAGCGGTAAGACCCTTTATTTTCAAGTGGGCATGCACGGCAGCAGCATGTTGAAGTCCATTGCGGTGGATGGGGAGAACCTG
>JAYUGV010000082.1:0-2129 GCA_043767565.1 Anaerolineales bacterium | reverse complement strand
CTTGAAAATTTTCCGACAGCCACCAACAACATTGGCATTCACTCGCCTATCACCCGAGTTCGCCAACAGTATCCTACAAGATGACTGTCACCTGATTTTTTATGAACAACAACATTCTCATCATCGGCACAGGCGCACTCGCCACACTCTTCGCGGCGCGATTAACGCAGGCGGGGCATAACGTTACCATGCTGGGTACCTGGCAAGCGGGACTGGATGCCTTGCGCGAACATGGTGTGCGGCTTGTCGATTCAAACGGCAACGAACAGCGATTTAATGTCCACGCCACGGATGATCCGCGTGCATGTGCAGAAGCGAAGTATGCCATCGTACTGGTCAAAGCCTGGCAGACGGAACGCGCTTCGCATCAACTGCAAGCCTGCCTCGCTGACGATGGACTCGCCCTCACTCTCCAGAACGGACTAGGGAATTATGAAACGCTCATCCAAAGCCTGGGCTTGACTCGAGTTGCGTTGGGCAGTACCACCACTGGAGCCACGTTACTGGGCGCGGGGTTGGTAAAAGCCGGGGGCGAAGGAATCGTTTCATTGGAACGGAATCAGGCGCTCGGTGAGATCGAAGCGGCTCTTCGATCCGCAAAGTTCAATGTGCAAGTTGTCGATGATCCGCAGGCGTTGATCTGGGGCAAGCTGGTCATCAATGCGGCGATCAATCCATTGACAGCCTTGTTGAAAGTCACGAACGGCGAATTGCTGGAACGTCCCTCTGCGCGCGCGCTGATGGGCGCCTTGGCACAAGAAGCCGCGAACGTAGCGTATGTAGAAAATATCAACCTGCCATTCGATGACCCGGTTGCGGCGGTGGAAGAGGTGGCACGCAAGACTGCCGCGAATCGCTCATCCATGTTACAGGATGTTTTACGCGGCGCACCCACCGAGATAGACGCGATCTGCGGGGCGATTGTCCAGGTTGCTGAAAAGCATAAGCTCGGCGCACCCGCAAACTGGACATGCTGGCAATTGGTGAAAGCGCTGAGCAAACAGGGGTGACTTTCTTGCATTTTGTTGTATTCCCAACATTCACGGCATGGTAAGATAAAAGTAACATTTCTGGTTCGGAGGCTTTTCATGCGCAAGTGGTTCACTCTTTTATTCTTACTGTTGCTTATCTTTCCATCTTCAGCGCAGGCGCAAAATGCGGTGACGCTTGACTCTTTGAATGTGCGCTTATGGGCGGAGTATGACCAGCCCAGCATGCTGGTGATCTACGATATTGAGTTGGCGCCTGATACCACCCTGCCCGCCAAATTGGATATTCGCATCCCCAAGGACGCGAATATTACAGCCGTGGCTTATGTAGAGGGAAGTCAACTCGTGAATACTGAGTTTGCAGGTCCGATTGAGGAGGGCAATGATCAGATCATCACCTTCTTCGCCAAAACATTGACCACGTATCATCTCGAATATTATGAACCGATCCTACGCGATGGTACGGACCGGTCTTTCAAGTTCCAGTGGACCGGGGCATACCTCGTCAAGAACTTTCGGGTTGAGGTGCAACTGCCGGATGACAGTTCAGCGGTCAAGGCAACACCCATGCTGCCCTTTATACCCAATCAACCATTTTTGAGCGGCAGCGCCTCGGTCAGCGATCTGGCGGCCGGGCAAACATATCAATTGGCTGTAAATTATTCACGCATTAGCGAAGCTCCGGTGGTACCTGCCTCAACTTCCCAGGTGGCGGCATCTGAACCGGTCACTCAGGATACAGCCGGGCGCGTCACGCTGGATAACCTGCCCTATATCCTCGGCGGCGTGGGCGTTCTGTTGATCGTTGCGGCAATCTTTTATTTCTGGCGGTCGAATTCCATTCAGACAGCCAAACCGCGCAAACGAAGTCACAGCGCCAAAGACGAGAACGAACAGGTCTATTGTCACGAATGTGGCGCCCGGGCAAATGTCGAGGATCGTTTCTGCCGTACCTGTGGAAGTAAGCTGCGGATCGAATAGAATTCAAATATTTCTTGAAATCAAAAGAGCCGTCAACTCAACGTTGAGTTGACGGCTCTTTTGATTATCAGTAGATCACGAAAACGTAGTAACGACTTTAGTCGTTCGGCTAAAAACGATTACTGGAAGGATGCAGCTACTTTGCTGTGAACGCTTTGA
>JAYUGV010000081.1:0-5361 GCA_043767565.1 Anaerolineales bacterium | reverse complement strand
GGACATCTCCCCCGCGAAGCGTACGACAATGGAAATTTGGGACGCGAACTGAGCAGTTGAATCGTCGGATTTGGGGGAGACTCGGCGATGGGCATTTTTCTCAGTCCGCTTTAGCGGGCTTTGTAGGTGTAGCCCAGACGTTCACGTCAGGGCAGTGATTGGGAATGAGATAAATCCAAACGGGTCGAAGCGGAATGATGAGGTCGTGAGGGACGCGGAGCGGTCCGCGGTGGGTGGGGAGAACCCCTCGTAAGTCGCGACGGTCAAGTCATTAGAGGGAGTTGGCGGTGAGATGTGTCTCACTACTGGGACGGTATATACGGATAAGCCGTTCACCGGTCAACGCGGAATGATATTTTGATCTAATAAAAATTTACATGGGGATGAACAGCGCTTGAAACAATTGCCTTTTCCACGAGTTCAGGTGCGGTTGCTAAGAGCTGCACCGTCACTTGCGCACCCTCGGAGGGTTCCCACGAGGCAGTGATTCGGCGAGATGCCGGATAACCGGATTCCACATCCATGCTTCGCCGCCTCTGCCATGGAGGAAGACGATGGTGGGCGCATGCTCGGGTCAAGAAGATTGGAAGTAGAGGGGTGGTGTGGTCATATTGTTGTCCCCATGAATTCTGATCTTACGGCAGAGCTGCTGAGAATATCAAAAAAATCAGCATCCCTGCGATCTCTGTGTCTCTGCGGCAGACACCTTCGGTATAATATCTTTTGCAGGCTGGTTAGACAAGAGATTTACAGGCGATGAACATCACTCTGAATGAGTGACGTATTGAACAGGTCAAAATAGACCTAAACTACTATACTTTATCCACAAGGAGTATGCATGAAACATTTTTTGGCAATCTCTGATCTTTCTTCCGCAGAGACACAGGATCTGCTTGATGTAGCGATCAAGCTCAAGGAAGAATATTTCAAGAAAGGCAATCCGCCGTTGTTCAAAGGCAAGGTGCTGGGCATGATCTTCCAGAAACCCAGCCTGCGGACGCGCGTCTCATTTGATATGGCGATGCGCCACTGCGGCGGTGATGCGCTGTATCTCTCGCCGAATGAGATTGGACTTGGCAAGCGCGAGTCCATTGCGGATATTGCGCGCGTGATGTCGGGTTATGTGCAGGCGATCATGGCGCGCACGTTCGATCACGCACATGTGCTTGAACTGGCGCAGTGGTCTGAGGTCCCCGTGGTCAACGGCTTGAGCGATTACAACCATCCCTGCCAGGGCATGGCGGATGCGCTGACCATTCAAGAAAAATTCGGCAAAGCCAAAGGCTTGAATGTGACGTATGTCGGTGACGGCAACAATGTCGCGGTCTCGCTGATGCATGTCTCTGCGAAATTGGGTTGGAACTTCACGATCGCCAGCCCCGAAGATTATGACATCACTCCCAAGGCGGTTGAGACCGCGAAAGAGATCGCCAAAGAAACCAGCAGCAAATTAACTTTTATCCGCGATCCGCATGCAGCCGTTAAAGGCGCGCAGGTGATCTACACTGACACCTGGACTTCGATGGGGCAGGAAGAAGAAACTGCCAGACGTGAGAAAGTCTTCCCGCCATATCAGGTCAATGCCCAGCTTGTCAGCGAAGCGGATAAAGATGTGATCGTGATGCACTGTCTCCCCGCGCATCGCAATCACGAATTGACTGATGATGTGGCTGATGGTCCGCATTCAGTCATCTTCCCGCAGGCACATAATCGTCTGCATGCGCAGAAGGCGATTTTGGCGCGGTTGTTTGGTGTGATGTAAAGAAGCCTCGGTGGTCGAGTAGTCCGAATGCTCTTTGAGGGAGTATCGAGACCACCAAGTAAGCAAAATAATTTAGGTTAGTGGTGGTCTCGATATGCCCTTCGCAACGAACGCTCAGGGCGACTCGACCACCGGAATATTTTTTATAAAGGTGAATCAATGAATACACAAGATTTTATCAATATGGAAGAACAGTACGGCGCGCACAACTATCATCCGCTGGATGTGGTGATCGAACGCGCCGAAGGGGTGTGGGTCTATGATGTGGACGGCAAGAAATATCTCGATTGTCTTTCCTCGTATTCCGCAGTTAATCAGGGACATGTCCACCCTGAGATATTGAAGGCGTTATTGGATCAAGCCAAGAAAGTCACGCTCACCTCGCGTGCCTTCCGCAACGATCAGTTGCCTCTGCTTTACAAAGAACTCTCTGAGATGACCGGCTACGAAATGTCCCTGCCGATGAACTCAGGCGCCGAAGCGGTGGAGACTGCGGTCAAGCTAGCCCGCAAGTGGGCGTATCAGGTGAAGAAAGTTCCGCGTCATCAGGCGGAGATCATTGTCGCGGGCGGCAACTTCCACGGACGCACGGTGACGATCATTTCGTTTTCCACCGAGCCGTTGTATCGCGATGATTTCGGTCCTTTCACGCCGGGGTTTATCGTTGTGGATTATGGCGATGCCGATGCCATCGAAAAAGCCATTACGCCCAACACTGCAGCGGTGATGCTTGAACCGATCCAAGGCGAAGCTGGTGTCATCATCCCTCCGGCTGGATATTTGAAAAAGGTTTCAGAAATTTGCAAACAGAACAACGTGCTATTTATGGCGGATGAAATTCAAACCGGTCTCGCGCGGACCGGGAAGCTGTTCGCCTCGCACCATGAAGACGTCCGCCCGGATGTTGTGATCGTGGGCAAGGCAATGGCTGGCGGTTTTTATCCCGTCTCTGCGGTGTTAGCAGATAAACCCCTTCTCGGTCTCTTCACCGCTGGTGAACATGGTTCGACCTTTGGTGGGAATCCATTGGCGGCGGCAGTCGCGCGTGCCTCACTCAAAGTAATCCGTGATGAAAAACTGGCAGAGCGTGCCCAGCAATTAGGCGATTATTTTATTGAGCAGTTAGCCGAGATTCCCAGCCCACATGTCAAGGAAGTACGCGGCAAGGGCTTATTGATCGGTGTGGAATTGAAACCCGAAGCGGGTGGTGCGCGCCGTTTCTGCGAAGCATTACAAACAAAAGGCATTCTCGCGAAAGAGACGCATGATAACGTGATCCGTTTTGCGCCGCCGCTGGTCATCGATAAAGAAACCATCGATTGGGCGTTGCCATCTATTCGGGAAGTATTGAATATGAAATAGAAAATCTTAGACTTCCGAAGTCCCCGAGACTTCGGAAGTCTAAGATTGGAGGTTCGTTATGAACATAGGAATACCAAAAGAAACCCGCCCATTCGAGTATCGTGTGGGGCTTTCCCCGGCTGGGGTGGAGATACTGTCTCAGCACGGGCATCAGGTTTACGTCGAGCATGAAGCGGGCTTGGGCGCTGGATTCAGCGATCAGGAGTATGAAAAAGTTGGGGCGCGGGTCGTCTACTCGGCCGATGAAGTCTTCGCGCGCGCCGATTTCCTGCTCAAGATCGCGCGTCCCACCAAAGAAGAATTGGATTGGCTGCGTCCCGGCACGATTATCGCCGGATTGTTGCACCTGGCATCTTCCCGCCGCGATAAAGTGGAAGTGCTGCTGGAAAAGCAGGTCACATCGCTTGCGTACGAACAGATCCAACTGGCAGATAATTCCCTGCCGGTCCTGCGGCCATTCAGTGAGATCGGTGGCAGCATGACCGCGACCATCGCAGCGCGCTTCATGCAGTGTAATCGCGGCGGCAAGGGTATTTTGCTGGGTGGTGTGCCGGGTGTGCCGCCTGCTGAAGTTGTGATCCTGGGCAGTGGCGTGGTTGCCGCGTATGCCACCCGCGGATTTCTAGGTATGGGCGCGCACGTGACCGTGATCGGCAAGGAGCTTGCCGGGTTGCAGAAAATGCTTGAGCAATTTCCGGCGATCGCCACGATGATGTCTACCAAGCGCAATATCGAAAAGGCAACTGCCTATGCCGATGTGTTGGTAGGTGCGGTGCTGGTCACGGGGCAGCGCGCGCCGATCCTGGTCACGCGTGAAATGGTGCGCGGCATGAAGCCACGTTCGCTGATCATTGATGTCAGCATTGATCAGGGCGGCTGCGTGGAAACATCCCGCCCGACCACGCATGAATTGACAACCTATGTGGAAGAAGGCGTGATCCATTATTGCGTACCCAACATGCCGGGTGTGATCGCGCGGACTGCCAGCCATGCCTTCGTCAATGCCGCCATGCCGTATATTTTGGAAATTGCCAACCGCGGGGTCGATGCCGCGATCGCGGCTGACCCAGCGCTGGAAAAGGGCATCAACACCCATGCGGGAAAACTTGTCCACCTGAACCTGCTTGAGGAGGGTCACGATGGATTGGAATAGCATTTATCAATCACGGATCACAACTCCGCAGGAAGCCGTCAAGGCGATTAAATCAAATAGCCGCATCTTTCTCACCGGCAACGTATCGGTGCCCCAGAAAGTTCTCGCAGCTTTGGTCGAATACGCTCCGAGTCTTGAGAACGTGGAAATCTGCCAGGCGTTGACCATCGGTCCCGCTGATTATGTGAACCCTGATATGGAAGGTCATCTGCGGGTCAATACGTTGTTCATCAGTCACAACGTCCGCAAGGCTGTGCAGGAAGGGCGCGCCGATTTTACGCCGGTGCTGCTTTCCGAGTTCCCGCTTCTGTTCAAACGTGGAGTTTTGCCGTTGGATGTGGCGATCATTCATGTTTCTCTGCCGGATGAGCACGGCTTTTGCAGCTTGGGCGTTGAAGTTGGGCTTACGAAGACACCAGCAGAAACCGCGAAGATCATCATCGCTGAGGTCAATCAGCAAATGCCGCGCACGCTGGGTGATTCGTTCATCCATGTCAGCCGCTTGGATCACATTATTCCGGTCGACTATCCCATTCCTGAAATGCCTATGAGCGAAGATGGGAATTCAGATGTCGTGGAAAAGATCGCCGGTTTTATCTCCGATCTTATTCCCGATGGCGCCACCATGCAGCTGGGTATTGGCGCGATCCCCGATGCTGTGTTGAAATATTTGCATCACAAAAAAGATCTGGGCGTCCATAGCGAGTTATTCTCGAATGGCGTGATTGACCTGGTCAACATGGGCGTTTTGACCAACGCCCGCAAGACCCTGCACCCCGGCAAGATCATTGCCGGTTTTATGCTCGGCACAAAAGAACTGTACGACTGGGCGGACGATAATCCGTTGATCGAAATGCACCGCACCGAATACGTCAACGACCCGTTCGTGGTTGCCCAGAACGAACGCATGGTCGCCATCAACTCCGCCATCGAAGTTGACCTCACCGGTCAAGTCTGTGCCGATAGCATCGGACCCAAGCTCTACAGCGGCGTGGGCGGTCAACTCGATTTTATCTACGGCGCTTCACGCTCCAAAGGCGGTGTGCCGATCATTGCCCTGCCAAGCACCACGGTGTTGAAAGAT
>JAYUGV010000080.1:0-13507 GCA_043767565.1 Anaerolineales bacterium | reverse complement strand
CCCCCGATAACTGGCTTGCCCGTCGTTTCGAAAGCGACTCTATGCCCAATTGCTTGATCCGCCTACCCACCCGCTCTTGAGTCTCTTCTTTCAATACGCCGCGGAATTTTAAACCCAGAGCGATATTTTGCTCCACGGTCATATCCAGCAAAAGCGGCGACTGAAACACGAACGAGATCTTGCGGCGGTATTCCAACTCATCCCACTGCGATAACAATTTCCCATCAAAACTAATTCCACCAAGCGATGGCTTGAGCAAATACGCCAGCGCCAACAACAACGTACTTTTCCCCGCGCCATTCGGACCGACTACAGCCAGCGTTTCGCCGCGTTGAATATCAAGCGAATTGACATTAAGCACGTCACGTCCATTTCGTTGAATCAATAAATTACGAATCTCGATCATGAGCAAACTCTGGAGTCGGACAGCTTGCTGTCCAAAATCCAGAAGCAAGCTTCTGGATTCCAAAATGTATTCATCGCTTCTGCCCCCTCTGCTGAATCGACGTCAACGCCAGGTTGATCAAATATGTGATCACCAGCAATAATGCGCTCAGCGCCAGCGCCTGATTGAATTCACCTTTCGATGTTTCCAGAACGATCGCAGTGGTCAACACGCGTGTCTGCCCTTTGATATTCCCGCCCACCATCATGGATGCGCCGACCTCGGATATCACGGAACCAAAGCCCGCCATCAACGCAGCCAGGAGGGGCAGTCGGGCTTCCCGCCACAGGTACCAGACCATCTGTAGGCGTGAGGCGCCGAGTCCCAGAAGCTGCTGTTGCAGTCGTGGATCCAAGGCTTCGAGCGCGGCGGCTGTGAGTCCCGTCACCACTGGTGCTGCGATCACCGTCTGCGCAATGACGATCGCCCAGGACGTGTAGATCAACTTCAAATCTCCCAACGGACCACTGCGCCACAACATCATCGCCACCACAAGTCCCACCACCACCGGCGGCAGAGCCATGCCCGTATTGATGATGCTCAAGAGAAATGAGCGAAATCGAAAATTTCCCAACGCAAGCCATGAACCAAAGGGTAGACCGATCAATAAACTAATAAGGGTGGCAAGCGTGGAAACTTTTAACGAGAGCAGTGTGATCTGGAAAATTTCCATGGGGTAAGTATACAAGGAAACATGCAAACGGGTAAACAAGAAAACATGTAAACAAGTTTCGCAACCTGTTTACATGTCTACCTGTCTACTTACTACTACAGCCCAAAATCAGAATCCTTCTTACCGGCATCGGGTATGAACAACTGTTGCCCGAATTTATCCACACCGAATTTACCGATGACGTCCTGCGTTGATGGTTCGGTCATAAACTTGAAGAACGCTAGCGCGCCATCATAATTGACCTTGGGCCACTTCGCAGGATCCACCGTAATAACGTGATAGACATTCAATAACGAGTTGTCGCCTTCCACTAAAACATCGAGTTGCAAATTGGCTTTGGTCGCAAGATAGGTTGCGCGGTCGGTAAGAGCGTAGCCTTCCTTTTCAGATGCAATCGTCAATGTCGCGCCCTGTCCTTGACCAGTTTCGATATACCACGCAGATTTATCAGCCACCGGGTCAATGGCGACTGATTTCCATATCGCCAACTCCTTAACATTGGTGCCAGAGGCATCGCCGCGTGAGACAAAAGTACTTCCAGCCGCGGCTATCGCTTTGAATGCATCCGCCGGTTTCAGCCCTTTGATTTTCGCCGGGTCGCTTGCCGGACCCACGATGATGAAATCATTATGCATCACAAGCGCACGCTCTTTTCCCCAGCCATCCGTCATGAATTGGCTTTCAGCCTTCGGTGAGTGGACTAACAACACATCGGCATTGCCTTCCTGCCCAAGCTTGATAGCCGCGCCTGAACCCACCGCCACTAACTTGACCTTGTAGCCTGTTTCCGTTTCGAATAACGGAATCAATACGTCAAGCAAACCGGAGTCCTGTGTGCTGGTAGTGCTGACGAGGAGCAGGTCTGGGTTGGCAGGTGTCGTCGGCGCAGGGATAGGTATATCGGTGGGAGTC
Organism: Anaerolineales bacterium; assembly: GCA_043767565.1. Lineage (GTDB taxonomy): Bacteria > Chloroflexota > Anaerolineae > Anaerolineales > Villigracilaceae > Defluviilinea. Next base: position 11,477 of record JAYUGV010000080.1, on the reverse strand, counting down.
TGAGTCGGTGCTTCGGTTGCGACAGACGCAGGCGGTTGTGTTGGCGCAGGCGTACAAGCGCCAAGCGCCAATGTCAATACGATCAGCAGACTGAACAATAAAGATAAACGAGGTTTCATTCTTTTCTCCTAGAGTGGAATTTGCTCACCACTATGTGTAGTGTTGTAGCCAGTTAATATATTGAGTGAATTACGAAAATCAATCGTCTGTAAATAATCCAGCAAAGGCATAAGAGTTTTTTCATTCTCACGCGGCAGGATCAGATCATAGCGTTCTTCAAACAAGGGGATGAAATCGAGTCTATGTTGGTGCGCCGCGGCTTGCAAACCAAGTGAAGCATCTGCTTTACCATCTGCGATAAGCAAAGCGGCTTCACTGTGAGTCTTCACTTCTTTTTTATATCCAGTAATTTTTTCGGCCAGGATTTTGAGCCGTTTCAATTCAGAATCAAACCAGAGACGTGTCCCCGAACCCGCATTGCGATTCACAAAACGGATGCTGGGTCTGGCAATATCAGCAACTTTTTTGATGCTTTTAGGATTACCGCGCGCAAGGATAAGTCCCTGCGTGCGATAGGCAAGTGTGACAATTTCCATGTCACGGTCAGGAAAAAGATGGCGAACGAACGGGATGTTGTATTCACCGGTCACATCCAAGAGATGCGAACCGCTGATCTGGCATAGTCCCTGACGGAGATTCACAAGTCCGTCAAGCGAGCCGACTGGCATACTCAAGAGCGTGACATGCTTTTCTAGATATTCAGCAATCCCTTCGAGCGCCAGGTCATGACTACCTGAAAAGATGACAGCAGGTTTTTTGGTTTTGGGAAGAATCATTTCCTGCAATAACAGTGCGTCTGCTTTGGCACGGTAATACTTTTCGGTCACCTTGCCAGTCCTGCGGACTTCACTGACCTCGATCAGGTCGGCAGATTCAAGAGTCAGTATATGATGCTTTACCCATGCGGGAGACTGCTTTATGGTCCGTGCAAGATGCGTGAGCGTGGCAGGAGATGCCATCAACAGGCGCAGAATGTCCATGCGGCGGGGATCCGCTAACAGCTTGATTTCGTCAAAAGAATTAACAGTCTCTACTTTTTTCATTTCGATTAAGTTCTCCTGATAAAACGTCCCGAAGGTTTTCCTGCAAGACCATATTGAGTTCATCAAACCTTCGGGACGGTATCTAATTTCTATTAAGTTTTTCCTTATCTGACAGTCTACATTTGAAAGTGGTGAATGTCAAGCGGATTTTTATTTGACATCACCTCCCCATCATGATATAAAACACGAACAACTTACGGATTTACTCATCCAGAGAAGCTGAGGGACCGACCCTATGACGCTTCGGCAACCGTTCAAGCGGTGCCAACTTCGGCAGACCAACCCTGGGTCTGGGAGATGAGAGATGATATGCGCTCTGCGTGTCGCCTCTCATACGAGAGGCGATTTTGTTGCATAAATAATACGGTGGTCGAGTAGTCCCGCGTATGCTGAGCGAAGCGATAGCGAAGTCGAAGCATCGCGGGACGTATCGAGACCATCAATTGACAAGAGTATTTCTGTTATTGGAATATTTCTGCTTAGTAGTGGTCTCGATACGAGCGAGAAAAACCCTCGCACTACTCGACCACCGAGGATAAAAATATGGAAATCGGCGAAACAATTTACGTAACGACGCGCGAAGAATTCCGCGCATGGTTGGAAGCGAATCACAAACTCCGCAAGGAGATCTGGTTGATCCAGTACAAAAAATCGACACAGAAACCATCCATCCCCTACGCGGACGCGGTCGAGGAAGCGATCTGTTTCGGCTGGATCGACGGCTTGGAAAAAGGGATAGACGATCAAAGTTTTGCCAAACGCTTCATGCGCCGCATCCCCAAATCCAATTGGACCGAGGCGAATATTGAACGCGCACGCATGATGATCACAGAAGGCAAAATGACCGAAGCAGGTCGGGCGCTGTTGCCAAAAGAAATACAAAGGTTCAAAGGCTAAAATATGGAAGATACTTTAAAAATTCAACAACTCATCGCACGCTTCGCCAACAGCTTTGACGTGAAGGACTGGGACGGCTTACAAGCCTGCTTCACGGAATCGCTATTCACCGATTACGCTGACCTGCGCGGCACGCCGCCACAGACTATTTCTGCAAGCGAATACGTGCGCCAACGCCGCGAGTCATTGGACTCATTGAAACTGCATCATCTGGTCAGCAACTACGAAGTGAACTTCAGCGATTCAAACTCTGCGACCTGCTGCGCTTCGATGGTCGTCTGGCGCAAATCGGACGAGGAAGAATTCACGTCACACTGCATCTATACTTTCCGACTAACAAAGATTGAATCGGATTGGAAGATCAGCGGCATTACACAAAAGGTATTGTGGAACGATGGGACATCGTCCATTCATACAGGTGCAAAATAAAGGCATGGAAATCAGCGAAACACTCTATGTAACTACACGCGAAGATTTCCGCAAGTGGCTGGAAACGAATCACAAAACCAAGAGCGAGATCTGGTTGATTCAATACAAAAAAGCCACGAAGAAGCCATCCGTTAATTTTCATGATGCCGTTGAAGAGGCGATGTGCTTCGGCTGGACAGAATCCATTGGATTCAAAGGCTTGGATGCAGAACGTTATGTCACGCGCTACACACCGCGTAAATCAAAATCGAAGTGGTCAGAGAAGAACAAGGAACGAGCGAGAAAACTGATTACCGAAGGCAGGATGACAGAGGCAGGACGCGCAACTCTGCCGCTTGATTTGAAATGAGAATTGAGCATCGCACAAGCGGTTAACGTCCGTGCTATGTCTACAAAGTCCGCTCAAGCGGACTAGCCGACTTCAGTCGGCTTCGTAGATGTAGCCCGACGGTTCATCGTCGGGCGGGCACAAACCCGCGCCAAACCCCGCGCTGGAAGATGTGCAAGGATTGAAGATTTAATATGGAAAATAAATTCACAGACCCTAACGATTTTGACAAATATGCTCGAGAACAGGATGAATGGAGCTATGATAATGGCTGGGGATACAAGGGAGAACATTTGCCTTCTTATGCATTTGATGTGAAAAGATTTGGCAAAATCGAATCAGGGATTCTAGTAGATTCTATTGTTATGCTAAGAGATGACCAGATACCCAACAAGACAATTGTGCTTCATGGAAGAAATATGCAACTAGAGGAAATATGGTCAGGGTTTGTGAGTTCGCAAGACGATTATCAAGCCATGATGTCTGTGATCAATAAGTTCATTGAAGAATACAAATAATTTAGGAGCAATATGAATCGAAAATATACAAACAGAAAATACCTCGACGCCCTCGAACAGAAAGTCCTTGTCTTCGACGGCGCGATGGGCACCAGCCTGCAAGTCCAAAACCTGACTGCCGAACATTTCGGCGGTGAGCAATACAACGGCTGTAACGACTACCTCGTCATCTCGTATCCCGAAGCCGTGGAAAAAGTCCATCGCTCGTTCCTCGAAGTCGGTGTGGATGTGCTCGAAACGGACACCTTCCGTTCCAACCGCATCACGATGAAGGAATACGGACTGCAAGACCGAGTTCTTGAAATCAACGAAACCGCGGCAAGATTAGCGCGTCGTTTGGCAGATGAATATTCGGTACACAGGTACACAGGTACACAGGTACACACGGAACACGCAACACCCGACCTTCGACTTTCGACCTTCGACGTTCAACCCCGTTTTGTCGCTGGCTCAATTGGTCCAAGCGGCAAGCTCCCCTCCACCAACGACCCCGAACTCTCCAACGTCACCTTCGATGAACTCTCTGAAACATTTCGCGAACAGGCTGTCGGTCTGATCCGCGGCGGCGTTGATCTGCTCCTCATCGAAACCTCGCAGGATATTCTCGAAGTCAAAGCCGCAATCATCGGCATCCACAAAGCTTTCGACGAGACTCAAGTCTATTTGCCGATTCAGGCTCAGGTCACGCTCGATACGACCGGTCGCATGTTGCTCGGCACCGACATCAACGCCTCGCTCGCCATCCTTGAAGGCATGGGCATCGATGTCATTGGTCTCAACTGTTCCACCGGACCCGAGCACATGCGCGAGCCCATCCGCATCCTCGGCGAAAATTCCACGCTCCCCGTTTCGTGCATCCCCAACGCGGGTTTGCCGCTCAACGTCGATGGTCAAGCCGTGTATCCGCTCGAGCCTGAGCCATTTGCAAATGGCATGTATGAATTTGTGACCAAGCATAATATTTCAATTGTGGGTGGATGTTGCGGCACGACGCCTCAACATCTTAAGTTGCTTGTGGACAAGCTGAATCAGCATCCACATCCCAAGCGACCGCTTCACTCCACGCCTCAGCTTGCTTCTGCCATGTCAGCCATTTCTATGCGTCAAGATCCTCCGCCCACCCTGCTCGGCGAGCGACTCAACGCGCAAGGCTCGCGCAAATTCAAGCGACTCCTGCTCGAAGAAGATTACGACTCGATTCTCGAAATCGCCCGCGAACAAGTGGCGTTTGGCGCGCACGCCCTCGACATCTCCTGCGCCGTCACCGAACGCCCCGACGAAGTGGAACTCATGCGCAAGGTCATCAAAAAACTGGAAATGGGTGTGGATGTTCCATTGGCCATTGACACAACCGAACTTGATGTTCTCGAAGTCGCCTTAAAGACTGCACCTGGACGTTGTTTAATTAATTCAACCCATCTCGAATCCGGTCGCGACAAAGCCGATAAGATTTTCACCCTTGCTAAAGACCACAACGCCGCGGTCATCGTGTTGACCATCGACGAGAACGGCATGGCGAAGACCCGTGATAAAAAACTCGAAGTCGCCAAACGTATCTACGACATCGCCATCAACGACCACGGACTCAAGCCCGAAGATTTAGTCTACGACGCGCTCACGTTTACATTGGCAACTGGTGATGTAGAGTTTATCGACTCTGCCATCGAGACCATTGAAGGCATTCGCCTCATCAAACAAAACCTGCCTGGTGTGATGACCTCGCTTGGTGTGAGCAATCTCTCCTTTGGCTTTGCACCGCAAGCCCGCCCTGCCTTGAATTCGATCATGCTCTATCACTGCGTACAGGCAGGTTTGGACATGGCGATCGTGAATCCAGCGCATGTCACTGCCTATGCAGATATTCCCGCCGGAGAAAAAGAACTCTGTGAAGACCTCATCTTCAACCGTCGCACAGATGCGTTACAGCTTTTCATTGAACACTTTGAAAATATCACACCAACAACCGAGTCAACTTTAGTTGACCCCACCGAGGGCATGACTCCCGAACAACGCCTGCACTGGAAAATCGTCCACCGCCACAAAGAAGGCGTCGAAGCAGATATTGACGAGATCATCAATCGCACCCTCATCCCCAACCCTTCCCCCGTTGGGGAAGGGAGTCCCCCCTCTCCCTTCGGGAGAGGGCAGGGTGAGGGCGAGTCGCGCCAACGAAACCCACGTCTCCCCGACGAACTCAAAGCCCGCATCCGTGAACTTCGCAAAAATTCCACCGAAGCCGAACAACTTATGTGGAAAATCCTCCGCAACCGCGCATTTCACGATGCAAAGTTTCGCCGCCAGCATCCAAAAGAAGGATTCATTCTTGACTTCTACTGTCATGAAGCAAAGCTTTGTGTTGAACTGGATGGAAGTCAACATAATGAGGATGAGCAAGTCAAATATGACGAAGAACGTACGAAGATTTTGCTCGAAAGAAAAGGCATCCAAGTCATTCGATTCTGGAATAGCGATGTTCTGAATAAAACAGAAGATGTATTGAACGTACTTTGGGATTTATTGGATGAGAGATTGCCAGCGAACTCCCTCATCCCCAACCCTTCCCCCGAGGGAGGAAGGGAGCCAGAGTCCCCCTCTCCTACGGGAAAGGGGTTAGGGGTGAGGGCGCGTCAACACGAAATCGCCGTTCACACTCTCAATAACGTCCTGCTCCCCGCCATGAAAGAAGTCGGCGACAAATTCGGCGCGGGCGAATTAATTCTGCCTTTCGTTTTGCAATCCGCTGAAGCCATGAAGAAGACTGTCTCGCACCTTGAGAACTATCTCGAAAAGGTGGAAGGCGTTACCAAAGGCACAGTCGTCATTGCCACCGTCTACGGTGACGTACACGACATCGGCAAGAACCTCGTCAAAACGATACTCGCCAATAACGGCTACACTGTCATCGACCTCGGCAAGCAAGTCCCGGCAGAGACGATCATCACCAAAGCCGTGGAGGTCAACGCCACCGCGATTGGCTTGTCTGCGCTGCTCGTGTCAACTTCCAAGCAAATGCCGCTCATCATCAACGAACTGCACCGCCGCGGACACAAGATCCCTGTGCTGGTTGGCGGCGCGGCAATCAACCGTCGCTTCGGACGGCGCATTCTCCAAACCGAAGGCGGAGACTTCTACGACTCAGGCGTCTTCTACTGCAAAGACGCGTTTGAGGGTCTCGAAACGATGGATCAGTTAATTGATCCGAATCGGAAACCCGCGCTACTCGAACAAGTCCGCAAAGAAGCGGATATGGAACTCGGACGCGCCAGCGCCAAACCTGCCAATGCTCCAGTTGCGCAACGCTCGAACATTGTCCCTGCACCCTTGAACCTGCCTCCCTCAAAATTCGGTGAGCGCGTTGTGAACTATATGCCGTTGGAAATTGTGCTAACGCATCTCAACATCAACGAACTCTATCGCCTCTCATGGGGCGCCAAGAATACTCATGGAGACGAATGGACAAAACTCAAAGCCGAATTCGACGCGCGTCTCGACAGGATGAAACGCGAAGCCATTCATGAAAAATGGCTGGCTCCTAAAGCCGTCTATGGACTCTTCCCCTGTCAAGCTGAAGGCGATGACCTCATCATCTACAATCCCGAGAATCTTGATGAAGTGTTGACGCGTTTCAACTTTCCGCGCCAGCCATACGATGAACATCTTGCGTTATCTGATTACTATGCCTCTGTCGAATCCGGTCAAATGGACGTAGTCGCCTTCCAAGTTGTCACAGTTGGTCAGGAAGCCACTCAACACATCGATAAACTCCAGTCATCAAACGATTACACCGAAGCCTACTTCACGCACGGACTCGCCGTCCAAGCCGCCGAAGCGACTGCGAATTATCTGCACGAACACTTGCGCCGGGAAATGGGCATCCCTGATAATCAAGGCAAGCGCTACTCTTGGGGCTATCCCGCCATCCCTGAATTGGAAGATCACTTAAAACTATTTCAACTTTTGCCCGCCGCCGAAAAGGAACTTGGCATGAGCCTAAGCACGGCATATCAATTGCTTCCTGAACAATCCACTGCCGCGATCATTGTCCATCACCCGCAGGCGAAATATTATTCTGTCGGCGAGTCGAGAGTCGAACAACTGATGAAGTAGAGCGAGATAATATCTCGCTCTTACGAGCTAACATGAAAAATCTTGATTATCGTGAGTTCTACCGTCGAAATCTTCCCCACATTCAGCCACGTGGAGCGACATTTCTCGTTAATTTCCGCTTGGCAGGTTCGCTACCGGTTGAGGTAATTGAACGGCTACGAACAGATGCAGAAGAAATGGAAAGGAAGCTCCTAACGGTAAACGATTCTCAAGAAAGACTCCTATTGCGAGACAAGGAACAACGTAAACTATTTGCAAAATGGGACGATGCTCTGCACAATAGTCAAACTGGTCCTTTCTGGCTAAAAGACGAACGAATCGCTCAGATTGTCGCCAACTCGATTATGTACTACGATGGTGAGTGGTTCGATATATTGGCTTACTGCATCATGCCAAACCATGGTCATTTGGTTTTAACTTCTTTTGAAAGTTCGAATACAGCAGATTACAGTCTGCAAAAAATTATGCACAATATCAAGCGTAACTCGGCAAACCATGCCAATAAGGTTTTAGGCAGAACTGGCGCATTCTGGCAACATGAAAGCTATGATCATTTTGCCCGGGACGAAAAAGAACTTGAGCGAATTGTCAAATATGTACTTTACAACCCAGTCAAGGCAGGTTTAACCGATGATTGGACAAAATGGAAATGGACCTACTGTAAATATGCAATGTAGTGCGAGATAATATCTCGCACTACGGAGATCACAATGACTAATTTCCTTGACTTACTTTCATCACAAACCATCCTCGCCGACGGCGCAATGGGCACGATGCTCCATGCGCGCGGCGTGGGATTCGATAAATGCTTCGACGAACTCAATCTCACCAATCCATCGGCGGTGGCTGAAATTCATCGTGAATATATCGAGGCAGGTGCACAACTAATTATCACCAACACGTTTGGAGCAAATCGCTTCAAGTTAGGCAAACATGGTTTGCAGGATGATGTAGTTGAAATCAACAAAGCCAGCGTGGACCTTGCGCGCCGGGTTGTCTCCGCATCGTTCAAGGATGTGCTTGTCGCCGGTGACGTTGGTCCGCTTGGGGTGCGGATCGCGCCATTCGGACGGGTGCAGCCCGAACAAGCGCGTGAGGCGTTTGCGGAACAAATCAAAGCATTGGCTGAAGCAGGCGCTGATCTGATCGTCATCGAAACATTCAGCGATCTATATGAAATCCGCGAGGCGATCAAAGCCGCGAAAGAAACCTGCGATCTACCCGTTGTTGCGTCTGTGACGTTTACACGCGATGACAGCACGCTGCTTGGTGATGAGCCGATGAAAGTAGCGCGCACGTTGCGTGATGCTGGTGCAGATGTGCTTGGCGTCAACTGCTCTGGTGGACCCGCACAATTACTGCGTATCTTGAAGCAGATGAAGCAAGCCGTGCCCGACCGCTCCGCGAAGTTTTGGGTGAAACCAAACGCGGGCTGGCCCGAGCAAGTGGGCGGGCGCATCATGTATCCCGCCGATGCCGATTACTTCGGCGATTACGCGCTTTCGTTTCGAGAGAGCGGCGCAGTCATTGTTGGCGGTTGTTGCGGCACGACCCCACAACATATTACTGCCATGCGCAAGGCATTGGATTCGTCAGCGCATTCTTCGGTATTCATCCAGACTTCCGAAGTCTCGCCGTTCTTTGGCGCTTCGGAAATCTCTGAGACAGAATCGCCAACCCAATTCGCGCAAAAACTGGGACGCGGCGAATTTGCGATTGCAGTTGAAATGGACCCGCCGCGCGGGCTCTCGACCCACAAACTGCTCGCTGGCGCTGCGCTCCTAGCCGATGCTGGTGCGGATGTGATCAACGTCGCCGACTCGCCGATGGCACGCATGCGTATGTCGGCGTGGGCGGTGTGTGATGTGGTGCAACGTAAAGTTGGAGTCGAGACTACGATCCACTTCCCTACTCGTGGACGTAACCTGCTCCGCGTACAAGGCGATTTGCTTGCCGCACATGCGTTGGGCATCCGCAATATCTTTGTTGTGATGGGTGACCCCACCGCCATCGGTGATTACCCCGAAGCAATGGACAATTACGATCTTGTGCCATCGGGTCTGATCAAACTCATCAAGCAGGGTTTCAATGCAGGCATTGACCATTCGGGAACGTCCATTGGACAACCCACCAATTTTTTCGTAGGCGCGGCCCTCAATCTTTGTCCACCCGATATGGATAATGAGATCAAAAACCTACATCGCAAAGTGAAAGCCGGTGCAGATTTCTTCCTCACGCAACCCACCTACCGCGCGGACGATGGACCAAAATTACTCGAGGCGTACGAAGCCAGGCATGGAAAATTCGATAAACCAATCCTTGTTGGCGTTTTGCCTTTGGTCAGCGTCAAGCACGCCACCTTCTTGCATAACGAAGTGCCGGGCATTTCGATCCCGGAAGAAACCCGCAAACGCATCGAAGCCGCAGGCGAAGATGGAGTTAAGGCTGGGGTGGAGATCACGGTCGAATTGGTGAACCAGCTCAAGGCTTGGGCTGGAGGCGTGTACATCATGCCCCAATTCCACAAGTACGATATGGTCGCTGAGATCATCGAGGCGGTTAAGAAGTAAACACGTAGGCAAGTACACACGTCCACCTGTTTACCTGTCTACGTGTTCCGTGTATACTTGCCCCATGCTTCTCACAATCGACATCGGCAACACCAACCTCACCCTCGGACTGTACGACGGCAACAATCTCTTCGCACACTGGCGGCTTGCCACCGATCACGCCCGTATGCCGGATGAATATGGTTTGCAATTTCAAGGTCTACTGAAAAACGCAAATCAAACCGCCAAAGAATTGACCGGCATCTGCCTGGCGTCGGTTGTGCCACAACTCACCGCGCGTGTGGTGCAAGCCTGCCGCGAATATTTGGATATGGATCCATTCGTGGTGGATGTGGGCATCAAGACCGGCATCAAAGTGAAATACGAAGACCCCAAATCAGTGGGCGCCGATCGCATTGCCGATGCGGTTGCCGTAATGTACCAATACGGCGGTCCCGCCTGTGTGATCGATTTTGGCACCGCTACAACTTTCAATGCCATCACCAAAGAGGGCGAATATCTTGGCGGCGCGATCACCGCTGGCATCAACCTTGCCGCTGAAGCGCTTTTCACACACGCCGCAAAACTTCCGCGCATCGATCTGCAACGACCGCCAAACATCATTGGGCGCAACACTGTCCATGCCATGCAATCGGGTTTGTTGTTTGGGTATGTCAGCATGGTTGAAGGCATGGTCGAACGTTTCCGCAAAGAACTCGGACCCGCCATGAAGATCATCGCCACCGGCGGGCTGGCGGAAGTTGTTGCGCAGGAGACCGATGTCATTCAAATCATCGCGCCCTGGCTCACGCTCGACGGCTTGCACATTCTTTGGGATCTCAATCACCCGCTCTAGGAAATTAATGAAGAAAATTTTGAAGTTGACCTTGGGGACGATTTTGCTTTTAACAGCCTGCGGAGGAATTCCAGTTACAGCGACATTCTCCAATTCGACAGCCTCGCCTCTTCCGCCAACAGCAACTGCTCCAGCCACCCAAACCTTAACCCCAGCCCCAACCTTTACCGCTACCGCGTCCCCCATCCCCACCGCCACCTGGGTTGTTCAAGGACCCGGCGACATCACCGTTCCCATCCTGCTCTATCACCGCATCGACATCTCACCCATCGATAGCCGCTATTACGTCACGCTGCAAAAATTTGAAGCGCAGATGAAACTGTTGCATGACTGGGAATATACAACCATCACCACAACCCAACTCGTCCAAGCCATAACACTAGGGACCGCACTTCCACCGCGCCCGATGCTCATCACATTTGACGATGGTCATCTCGATAATTACACCGCCGCGTTCCCCATCATGCAAAAATACGGATTTACCGGTGTGCTATATCTGGTCACCAACTATATCGGCGCCGATCAATACATGGATACTGCCCAAGTACTGGAAATGTACAACGCCGGTTGGGAAGTGGGCAGCCACAGCCAGAACCACTACGACCTGACCAAACTCGATCCAGATAAACAACGCGCTGAGATCGTTGAGTCGCGTACAATACTCGAACAACAACTTGGCATCCCGATCCA
>JAYUGV010000079.1:0-13515 GCA_043767565.1 Anaerolineales bacterium | reverse complement strand
AGTGTAAGCGTTGGCGATTGTACCAAACCTCAATGTACTCAAAGATGGTTGTTCTTGCGAGTGTGTGCGTTGCGAACTGGCTGGTTGCACACTCAGCCTTGAGAGTGCCAAAGAAACTTTCTGCGACTGCGTTGTCATAACAATTCCCAACCCGACTCATACTCACCTGAATATTTGCATCTGCCAAACTGCTTTGGTAAGCAGCGCTGGTATATTGGCTGCCTTGATCGGAATGGTGTAACAAGGTTGATTTGGGTTGGCGTCCTTGTAATGCCATGTCTAAGGCTGCATCAACAAGAGCTGTATCCATTTGCGCAGCCATTGCCCAACCAACCACTTTCCGCGAAAACAGGTCCAAAACAATTGCCAGATACAACCAACCTTGCGCTGTATCAATGTAGGTGAAATCGCTCACCCATTTCTGGTTTGCCACGGTTGCAGAAAATTCTTGGTTCAGATGATTGGGCACCGGGATTACACCCGGCTGGCGTTGCGTGGTCACGGGATACCACTTATGTCGTTTTTGCGGGCTAATGCCTTCTCTACGCATCAAGCGTGCCACTCGATGTCGTCCGCAAGCAAACCCTCTGCGTTGCAAGCCTGCTTGTATGCGCGGGCTACCATAGGTCTTGCGACTCATTTTGTATTCCGCATGGATTTGCTCTACTAATATCTGGTTCTCCAATTCTCGCGGACCTGCTTTTTCCGGTTGCCAGGCATAGTAACCGCTCCACGTCACACTCAACACCTGACACATGCGCTTGACACTATATTCCTGGCGATGCCCCCGAAGGAACTTGTAGCTCATTGGCTTTTCCGGGAGAAAATATTGATTGTTTTTTTTAGGATCTCGCGCTCTTCTTCCACTTCTGCCAACCGCCGTTGCAGATGCTTGATCTCTCGCTTAGCGGCTTCAAAGTCACTTGTTTCCAAGTGCACTTGATCTATGCCTTTGGATATCACTTGATATCGATCTCGCCACTTCACAAGTAGTCCGGGCGTAATTCCCAGGTCGCGTTCGATCTGCCCAGCACTTTTCCCACTGCTTTTCAATAATTCCAGAGCTTCCAACTTGAACTCTTCTGTATACTTCCGATAGCTGGTTTTCTTTTCGTCCATGATCCTGCTCCTTTGCTAAGTCTACTGGATCCGAACATTATTTGTGTCCACTTTATCGGGGCAAGCTCAAACTTCATACGTAGAAAGAAGCGTGGTTACTCTTCCCAAAAAATCTTCGCGCTCTTTGCGTGCTTCGCGGTAAAAACTAATACCTCCCCCTCTTCACCTCAACCTCCGGATTCGCCAACTCCTCCTCCCTCGCAGGGAACACCTGCACCGCGCACGCCTTGAACTCAGGGATTAACGCCTGCGGGTCGAGCGCGTCGTTCGTCAATAAATTTGCGGCAGCTTCGGCGAAGTGCCACGGGATGAACACCACGCCTACCGACGTCTTCTCGGTGATTGTGGCGCGCAAAACAATTTCACCTCTCCTAGAAGTCACACGCACGGGCATGTTATTCGTGATGCCGTGCATCTCCGCGTCCGCGGGGTGCATCTCCACGCGCGCTTCGGGGTACGCTTCATTCAGCGCCGAGTTACGCGTCATCGTGCCGCCGTGCCAGTGTTCGAGCAAACGCCCCGTCGTCAAAATGAACGGATACTCGTCATCGGCTTCCTCCATCACGGGCACATAATCGAGCACGTGAAATTTTCCGCGCCCGCTCGGGAAGGTCTCAGTGAATAGCGTCGGCGTGCCAGGATGATTCAAATCAGGCACGGGATAAATCAACCCGACCTTTTCGATACGCTCATACGTCACACCCGCGTAATCCTTGTTGACGGACGCCATCTCACGCAGGATTTCCTCCGGCGACTCATAATCCCACTTGGATGTAGTGCTGGTGGTCGAGTAGTCCCGCGTGCTTTTCGCGGGACGTATCGAGACCCGCTTCAATCTACGCTCGAGCCTGTTCGCCAAATCGAGGAGAATTTTCCAGTCTGGACGCGCCAGCCCGCGGGGAGCATGAGCCGTCCGCACCCGTTGGACTCGCCGGTCAGTGTTGGTGAATGTCCCATCTTTTTCCGCGAACGGAGTCGCAGGCAAAAAGACATCCGCAAACGCGCCCGACTCGTTGATGAACAAATCCTGTGCGACGAGAAATTCGAGATGCGTCATGTGCTTGCGCGTCTCGTTGAGATTCGGTTCCGACATCATCGGGTTCTCGCCCATGATGAACAACGCACGGATGCCGCCCTCGTGCGCATGACCAAGAATCTCGGTGGTGGTGAGACCGAGCTTGCGCGAGAGACCGCCAGGTTCGATGTTCCACGTCTTCTCCCATTTGACCGCGTTGTCTTCATTGTCCACGCGCATGTAGCCAGGATAATGGAACGGCATCGCGCCCATGTCGCTCGCGCCCTGCACGTTGTTCTGCCCACGCAACGGATTCAATCCCGTGCCATCGCGCCCGATATGACCCGTGAGAAACGCCAGATGGATGAGCGCCATCGCGCTGGCAGTGCCATGCGAAAGTTGCGAGATACCCATGCCCCAATAAATCGCGCCATTCTTCGCCGTAGCGTACATGCGCGCCGCTTTACGAATATCCTCGGCGGGCACGCCCGAAAGTTCCTCCGCATATTCAGGCGTGAACTTTTCCAGCGATTCAACAAAGTCTTGAAAACCTTCGGTGCGCTTGGCGACAAAGTCATTATTGACCAAGCCCTCTTTGACAATGACATGCGCCATCGCGCTGAACAACGGAACATTTGTGCCTGGCTTGAGCGGCAAACACATCTCAGCGAAGTCCACCAAATCGATGCGGCGCGGGTCAATGACAATCATCTTCGCGCCATATTTCTGCACCGCTTCCTTCATCTGCAACGCAATGATGGGATGATTCTCACCCGTGTTCGACCCCGCCACGATGAACACATCGTTCATAATGACCTGCGACGCGGTGTTGCTCATCGCCGATGAACCAATCGCTTTTTGTAGCGCAACGACAGAACCCGCATGACACAAGCGCGTGCAATGGTCTACGTTATTTGTGCGGAACAACGACCGCCACATCTTCTGCAACAAATAATTATCTTCATTCGTTGCCTTGGCACAACAATATACCGCCATCGCATCCGAGCCATCGCGTTTGTAGATTTCAACAAGTTTATCGGCAGTGATATTGAGCGCAGTATCCCAATCCGTCTCCACCCAATCCCAATCATTAGAGATGTTTGAATGCTCGATGGGTTTTCCATCTTTGCTGATGGCGAAGACCTGTTCACGTCCTTCAGGTTTCGGCTTGCCTTCGAGCAAATATCTGCGCACCAACGGCGTGGTGATACGTTTGGGATGATAAATATAATCATATCCAAACCGTCCCTTCACGCACAAGTTCCCGTGATTGACAGGCGAGTCAAATGGTGAGGTGACTTTGAAGATAAAGTCATCTTTGATGTGTAACTCTAAACTACACCCCACTCCGCAATAGGGGCAGGTGGTGGTGACGATACGGTCGGGTGTGATCATAGTGGTAGCTCCTGACCTATCCCCCTGCCCCCTTTCCTTGAAGGAAAGGGGGGAGTCTGAGGGAGAGAGGCTTCTCCCCTTCCCTTTGAGGGAAGGGGTCGGGGGTTAGGTACTTTTACATTCCTTCACAATTTTTTGCAAAACAGTTTTCAAATCTTTGATAACTTCGTCATTCGTAAATCGAATAATCCGAAAGCCGAGCGAAATCAAATATTCTTCACGCTCAGCATCATACTCTTTTTGCAATTCATGAATTCCCCCATCGAGTTCAACGATCAGCTCATGCTGATGACAATAGAAATCAGGAAAATAACCATGAACAACCTGTTGCCGCCGAAAATGCAAACCATTCAACCGATTACCTTTCAATTGCCTCCACAGAATCTTCTCGGCAGGAGTCATCTCACGTCGCAACTCCTTTGCGCGTTCAAGCATTTCAGCAGAAACCTTCTGTCCTCTCACAATATTCTTTACAGGCATAGGCTCACTCCCCTTCCCTTTAAGGGAAGGGGTCGGGGGTTAGGTCTTTCCTTCGTTTTCTTCCAGTATTCATCACACTAATCTCATTCGGACTCATCCCCTGCTCCAGCATAAACTGGCGTTTCGGTTTCAATGCTCCCGTAGGACAGACCCCCACGCATTGACCGCACAACACACACGAAGTCTCAGGAATGGATTTATCGAAGAACGTGCCGATCTGTGTTTCAAATCCACGCCCATCGAAGTTGATCGCAAATGTATATTGCGCATCCTCCGCACAGACCTGTACACAACGCCAGCACAACAAGCACTTCGAATAATCACGGATAAACATCGGGTTATCGTCAATCACTTGCGACTCGCGCCGCTCGGCATCCGGGAAACGTTCATGGCTTGCACCATATTCATCCATCATTGTCAGAATCTCCGGCGCATCGGACAGATCCATCGTGGACGCAAGCATCTCCAAAATCGTCTTGCGCGCGCGAATAACCTTCTCGCTACGAGTCTGGACTTTCATGTTGCTAGCGGCTTGAACGATGCACGCTGGCTGAAGAACCCTCATCCCCTCCACTTCGACGACACACATACGGCACAATCCGTTTGCCGTCGTCGCTTCGTGGAAGCAGATCGTGGGAATGTCCACTCCGTTTTCACGCGCGGCTTCCAAAAGAGTCTTGTCTTGCTCAACTGAAATTTCTTGTCCATCAATGGTTAATGTAATTGTCATGTAGCCTCTAAATTCATGTCATTGCGAGGAGGGTGTTCCTCCCGACGAAGCAATCTCCTCGTTAGTTGGGGATTGCTTCGGGCAAAGAGCAAGCGCGCCCTCGCAACGACATATTATTTTTTCTTCTTTCCTCTTTCATCCTTCATCATTCAACCTTCATCCTTGAATATCTCCGGCCACAACTTCATCGCCGAGAGCACCGCACTTGCCGCTGTCTGACCCAACCCACACAGACTCGCATCCGTCATCGTCCAGCCGACATCTTGTAGACGCACGAAATCGCCATCAACAACCTTGCCTGAAGCCACACGATCCAAAATTTCTTTTTGGCGTTGAGTACCCATCTGGCAGGGATAACATTTGCCACATGATTCATGCGCAAAGAAGTGACCCAGACTCTTAAGCACCTGGCGCATATCGCGTGTCTCATCGAAGACCATCACCACGCCCGAGCCAAGCGGCAACCCAACCGCACGTAGATCTTCGAACGTCATTTTGACATCGAGATGTTCCGCTGTTGCAAATGCACCCGCTGCGCCGCCAAATAACACCGCCTGCATCTGTTTATCCGTTTCGCCATCCGTTGCCGCATCCGTTTTCACGCCGCCTGCCATATCAAGCAATTTGCGCAACGTCACGCCGAAAGGAACTTCGTAAACGCCGGGTTTTCCCACATCACCGGAAACGCAGAAGAGTTTCGGACCCGGAGATTTCTCGGTGCCGATCTTTCTAAATTCAGCTGAGCCTTGTGCAATGATCAATGGGACATTACACAACGTCTCAACATTGTTGATGACAGTTGGTTTGCCAAAGACACCGTAAGTAGTTGGGAATGGAGGCTTCACACGCGGGAAGCCGCGCTTGCCTTCGATCGATTCGAACAACGCAGTCTCTTCACCGCAAATGTATGCCCCCGCCCCAACCCGGACTTCAATATCAAATCGTTCGCTCAAATATCCAGCTGTTCGCGATTCGGTCAGAGCATTCTCCAACACAGGGACGATGTACGGATATTCTCCACGAATATAGATGTAGCCTTTGCTCGCACCGATGGCATACGCCGCGATACACATGCCTTCAATGGTGCGATGCGGATCATCGAGCAGAAGAATGCGATCTTTGAACGTGCCGGGTTCAGACTCGTCCGCGTTGCAGATGACGTATTTCTGGTCGGCTTGGGCGTTCGCCGCACCTTCCCATTTGATACCGGTTGGGAACGCCGCGCCGCCGCGTCCAACTAGACCGGAAGCTTTGATCTCATTCACGATCTCTTCCGGCTTCATGGATATGGATTTCTTCAACGCGGCGTATTCGCCGTATTTTGAAAGCGGCGTGGTGCCGTTGCCGCAGTTCGCGGTCAATAAACGAATTGAGCCATCCACTAATGAAGGCGGACGACCCAATTCATAGGTATCATTTTCGAGATTGATGTTTGTCTCAGCTTCATCACCGACCAATGCCACCGGCGCATGTTCACACAGCCCAAGGCAGGGACTCGACTCGATGGTGAGAGACAGGTCCGGCTTCGTCTGACCCGGTTTGAGTCCATGATGATCGCAGAGATGGTTAAGAATCCCATCCGCATCTTTCAAGGCACATGCCACATCCGTACAGACTCTGATCACACGCTTGGAAGTTGGTTTGTTATAGAAGAGCGAATAAAATTCGATAACCCCATGCACATCTGCCAGCGGCACATGCAGAGATTTTGCGATTTCAGTCGCGACCTCTTCAGAGACCCAGCCATAAATATTTTGAGCCGCGTGCAAGGCTGGTAACAACCCTGAGCGGCCCAAAGGAATATACGGTTCGATCGCAGTTCGGAGAGATGATGCTTCAGTGAGTGTCATACTTTGCTCCAATCAAAGCAAAGTATAGACCGAAACAAATGGTCTGACAAGTTAAAATCGTCAGAGAGGGATGAATGTCAAAAAGCGGGGTGCTTTTCTACAGATACACATGGGTTCGATTAATCAAAAAATCTCCGCTGATCTTCGATATTCGCGAAGACACCTGCACTTGCGTGTTGGTGCAAGTGTCAGCGGAGATTGGCGGATAAAAGGTTTTGTTCTGCTGTGTTTACATCAAACGTTCAAAATCGCGGTCGGCAAATAACGCGGCTGTCTACGGTATTGTGTAGCTTGCTCAAAAGCGTAAGCATATTTGATCAAGTTTGCTTCCTGCCAGGCTTTGGCGAAGAAGGAGAGTCCCACCGGCAAACCGAACACATACCCCGCCGGGACGGTGATATGCGGATACCCCGCCACCGCCGCAGGCGATGTGCTTTCCATATCCCAGTTGATCGCATCGCCATTTGCCAGATCGATCATCCATGCGGGTCCGCCGGATGGAACAATGATCGCATCGAGTTTATGTTTTCGCATCACAGCATCAATCCCCGCTTTACGGGTCAGTCGCAGGTTCTTCGCGAGTGCATCTTTATACTTCTTCGCGCTGAGCGAACCCTTCTCCTGCGCAGTGATCATATGCTCCTGCCCAAAGTACGGCATCACACGGTCTTCGTTCTCTTCATTGAACTTGATCACATCTTCCATTGAATGGACATGTACACCCGCATCCAGTCCCTTGAGATATTTGTTCAAGCCCGCTTTGAACTCGTAATGTAACACTTCGACTTCGGTTTCGCTAAACTTGTTGAAATTGGGCACATCCGCCGGGTCAACGATCACGGCGCCTAATTGCTTCATCACTTCGATGCTGTGCTCGAAGATCTTGAGGATACGCGGATTGTTTCCCGCCATATTCCGAGCGACGCCGATCCGTGCGCCGTTGAGTCCATCCAGATCGAGATACTTGGCGTAATTGGATAAAGCCCGCTTCTTGCTTAACCTGGTAGCTGAATCACTTGCATCGACCCCCGTCAGCGCCCCAAGCAGAATCGCCGCATCCGCAACCGTCCGCGCCATAGGACCCGGCGTATCCTGGCTGTGTGCAATCGGAATGATGCCGCTGCGACTCGCCAGTCCCAGTGTTGGCTTTATACCCACGATCCCGTTCGTCTGACTCGGACAAATGATCGAACCGTCTGTTTCCGTTCCAATCGCAGCCACACATAAATTCGCCGCCACCGCTGCACCCGACCCGGAGGATGACCCACATGCCGAACGATCCAATGCATAGGGATTACGCGTCAGTCCGCCACGTGATGACCAGCCACTGATAGAACGCTTGCCACGGAAATTCGCCCATTCACTCAAATTGGTCTTGCCGAAAATTACCGCACCCGCCTTACGCAACTGCTTCACAATGAACGCATCTTTCGACGCGACATTACCTTCCAACGCCAGCGACCCCGCGGTCGTTTGCATGCGGTCGTGCGTATCAATATTATCCTTGATCAGGATCGGGATGCCATGCAACGCACCGCGCAACTTGCCCGCTTTGCGTTCTTTATCGAGCTCCTCTGCAATTTCCAAAGCATCAGGATTCAGCTCGATCACCGAATTGATATAGGGTCCGCCTTTATCCACTGCTCCAATTCGTTGAATATATAACTCGGTGACCTGACGGGATGTCAACTCGCCCGATTCCATTTTTTCGTTTAAATCTGTAATTGTCCACTCTGGCAAAATCATCCCGCTTGCTCCTTAGAAAAAGTTATAACTCCGTTTGCACAGCAGTTGAACTACCGTGCAAACGTCACGGATGTCATCATCGTCCGCCGCCTGTAATGTAATGCTCCAATTGCGAGATCACGAATTTTTGCTGGTCAACCATTTCCTTGAGCGCATCGCGGGCTGAGATCAACCCGATCAACTCTTCCCCTTCAAATACCGGCAAATGCCGGATGTTCTTATCGATCATAATGGCGACACACTCCTCCAAGGTCTGGCTGGCTTGCGCGTACAACACTTTTGAAGTCATGATATCTTTCACTTTAGCCTCACGCGCATTCCGCCCATGCAAATCCACCCTTCGCACACAGTCGCGCTCCGAAAGGATGCCTTGCACCTTACTCCCAGCCAACACGAGCAATGCCCCCGTATTCTTGTCCGCCAGCAACTTGAGCGCCTCAAATACACTCGCATCCGGTTGGATCGAATATATCTCGCCGCCCTTTTTGTGGATAACGTCACGCAAGATCGTCATGCCAGCCTCCTTTCAGGAATGGGCAAAGTATAGACTCAAATCCGTTCTCTTGCAAGCCTGACGAAAGTTCCGATTCATTCTTAATGGAGGTCTGATTCAGCCTCGAAAACCGCCCTCAGCCCAAACATTTTCCTAAAACCCATCTAACAGCAGGAAATATCCAGATTCAGCGTGATTTTAGACTCTTTTTACCGCACAGTGCCAGAACATATCGAAAATCCCCTTGAGTTAGGTATGCTTTACCTCCGCCCTACGGTCGTTTTGCCAATCCATCCAGCACATTGACCAAAACCGCCACAGACTTGGCGTAATCCTCAAGCAAAATATGCTCGTTCGGCGTATGATCCAACGCCGAATCACCTGGGCCATACACCACGGCGGGACATTTCCATACTGGCGCGACGATATTCAGATCAGCTGTCCCCGTTTTATACACAAAACGCGGCTCGCCACCCTCTAACCTGATTCCGCTCAAGAAGCTTCGCACCAGCGGAGTGTTTTTCTCACAGCCCCATGCCGGGACGGCAAAACCAATCCGTTCAACTTCCGCCCCGCCGACGATCTCTTCCAATTTTTCATACCAAGCCTCCGGTGAAGCCTCCACTGGCAACCGAACACCAACTTTCAACCGCGCCCATTGCTCAAAGTCATTCGAATCCGATTCCATGCCGCGTAAAGTGAGTAATAATTTATCGAACACCTTTTGTTTATCAGTATTGAACGAATCAACGTAGGCTTTTATCTTTAACCAAACTTCCACCGCCATCTCAGCCGCAGTCTCTTCGCCACTAGCGGTGTGAGCCTGTCCACGCTTGACCGTCACATTCGCCCACGCGCTGCCTTTATAACCCAACGCAACGCGGTCCCATTGATTGGGTTCACCGATGATCGCAAAATCTGGCTTGTATTGGTCAACAACATAGCGCGCACCCTCCGAATTGCGCTCTTCTTCCACCGCGCCAATCACAACAAATTGCCAGCCCTCTTTTTTCCCAGCCTGCGCCACTGCATCTGCAAAACACGCCAGCGGACCTTTCGCATCCACCGAGCCGCGTCCGTAAAGCAGTTCCCCCCTGCCCTCGGGAGAGGGGCTAGGGATGAGGGCAACCTTTATCTCCCCTGGCACCGTATCAATATGACCTAGCAACACAACCTGCCTCGGTCCCTGCCCCATCACACCAACCGCATTACCAGCTTCATCAATAAATGCATCGTCATAACCCAGTGACTTCATCCGGGCAACAAGCCATTCCACCGCGCCACGTTCCTGCCCGGAGGGACTGTATTGCGAAACCAAGCCGATCAGTGTTTCAAGATCATTCATCCATTTTCATCCGTTCATCGGTTTGCGAAGCATCCGTTGAGCATATCCGTTCATCCGTTTGCAAGTATCCGTTGAGCACATCCGTTCATCCGTTATGCGAAGCCATCCGTTGACAAATCTGTTTATACGCTTAATTTTCCGCCACCAGCTCTGTGACCAATACTTCGGCGAGTGCATCCACGACATGGTCGATCTGTTCATAGGTAATTACCAACGGCGGCAACAAACGGATCACGGTCATGCCTGCGTTCAAAGCGATGATCTTTCTCTCTTGCAATACCTTGATATACGGCGCGACCTTTTCCTTCATTTCAATGCCGATCATCAATCCCATGCCACGCACTTCACGCATAGATGGGATATGTAAAGCGCGCAGCTTATCTCGAAAATAAGCGCCTTTGACCAATGCCTGGCGCGGCAGATCTTCTTCCGCGATCACTTCCAATGCCGCTAGCGCCGCCGCGCACACCAGCGGATTCCCGCCAAACGTCGAGCCATGGACTCCGGGTGTCAGATTCTTCACGTTCTTGCCGATCAGCACCGCGCCCATCGGCACGCCGCCTGCTATCGATTTGGCGCAGGTCAACAGATCAGGCGTAATGCCAAATTGCTGGATTGCGAACATACTGCCGGTGCGACCAAAACCGGTTTGGATCTCATCCACGATCAGCAATGCGCCGCGCTCGTCGCAAATCCGCCGCGCGGCTTGGATATATTCAACCGTAGCAGGATACACGCCACCTTCACCTTGCACTACTTCCAATATAACTGCAGCAGTTTCTTCATTGACAGCTTTATCCAACGCTTCAATATTGTTATAGGCTACGTGATTAAATCCCGGCACGAGCGGTTCAAAGCCTTCACGATATTTTTTGTTATAAGTCGCAGAGAGCGAACCATAGGTTCGTCCATGGAAGGCACGCATGGCGGCGACAAAATTTTTGCGTCTGGTTGAAATACGTGCGAACTTGAACGCCGCTTCCACGGACTCAGTCCCTGAATTGCAAAAGAAGACTCGGTCCAAGCCATCTACGAGCGCGGTGATCTTCTCCATCAACGCGGCGCGCTTATCGTTGGGGAACGTCTCGAAAAGCGTTATCAGCGTGGACGCCTGCTTATAGAGCGCCTCCGCAATTTTCGGGTGAGCATGACCGAGATTGGCAACGCCATGTCCAGATGAACAGTCGATATACTCCAGGCCGTCCACGTCAAACAACGACGCACCCTGTCCACGGACGATGGTCAACGCCTGCTTGGCATACACGCCCGACGTATGTTTGTTTTCAATTTCAAAAATGTTTTGCATATATACCTCTTCATCGCTTAGGGAAAATAAAAACAGCCTGCCGAGAAGGCAGGCTGTTTGTGTAGATTTGTGCGTATGTTGCGCGTGTACGTTACTCCATCATCCAACAAAAAGACTGACCTTCTTAAACCATGTCGGCTTCGGACGACGGGTACGCAATAACACAAAAGGGTAATCCATAGTTCGCGCAATTCTACTACCTATGTATAGTGAGTCAATGGTTTTGTGCACAGCCAGTCTAGAAGAGTACCCAAATGGGTAATAAGAAAATGACTGGTCGTTGTGTTTTGCTGAGTTAACCTTATAATTCCTACAAACAGGTCCATTTCAACTCATCCAAGGTTGAGAAAGGAAAATCCATGATAGACGAAGCGTTCATCACGAACTACATCACAAGCACATTTGAAAATGTCGCAACCGTTGTCAATTTGGGATATATGTTCTTCTTCTACCGCGATGACCACATGTATGCGTTCGCGACCATCGCATCTACCGGCAATGTGTATGAGAAGATCTCCAACCTTGACCGTCCCGGCGTTTATCGCTTGAATATCGGCGTGAGCAGAGACACGTTCCAAGCGTTATTTGGAACCCAGAAGATCGACGTCAGTACCTATGACTTCACAGTATTAGATACGATCATGCCCCACCCTGATTATTCATCGCAGCATTTCCTCTGTGTGCTTTCGCCGAGCGAGGCGACCTTTGAAAAAATCCGCCCGATGCTTGCCGAAGCGTATGATGTCGCTATGAAAAGATATAATAAACACAAAACCCATTGACCTTTTATCAACAACATTTTAGGAGTATGAGCATATGAAAACCTCTTCACCCAAACCGCAGAACCCGAAAGCAGACAGATCGGTCATAGAGTGGCTGCTCGATTCTGATCCTTCGATCCGCTGGCAGGTGATGCAAGACTTAATCCATTCACCTGCCGATGAAGTCGCAGCGGAACGTGCGAAAGTCGCTACCGAAGGTTGGGGCGCTCAACTGCTTGCTCTCCAAGGCGCCGACGGGTCGTGGGCTGGCACAGCATGGAATCACGGCTGGGACTCCACGATGCATGTCCTGACATTGCTGCGTGAATTCGGTCTTAATCCCGCAAGCGACGAGGCGCATCGTGCGGTGAGACTCGTCCGTGACCACGTGAGGTGGATGGGCTGGGACTGGGACGGTAAATGGCAAGGTCAGGATTTTGTCGGCAATCCATTCTTCGCAGGCGAAGTCGAGCCGTGTATCAACGGACAGGTGATGGCGAGCGGCGCTTATTTTGGTCAGGACTGCCAGCGAATTCTCGACCACCTGCTTAATGAGCAGCTTCCCGATGGCGGTTGGAATTGTGAGGCTGAGAACGGTTCAACGCGTTCGTCGTTCAACACCACGATTTGTGTGTTGGAAGCCCTGCTCGAATATGAACTGGCTGGCGGAATGAGCACTGATATTACGAAGGCTCGTCTCCGCGGACAGGAGTATCTGCTCGAGCGCCGCCTCTTCCACCGACTATCAACCGGTGAGATGATTGAGCGAGATCGCGAGGGCAGCACTGTATTTACCCGTCTCGCCTTCCCAGCCTGGTGGCATTACGATGTGCTACGCGGACTTGAGTATCTGCGCCGCGCCGCTGTCACGCCCGACGAGCGTGTGGCTGAGGCAATTGACTTGGTCAAGTCGAAGCGTGACAGCGACGGGCGCTGGTCGCTGGAGGTCCACTACCACGGTACAATGCCAGTCGAGATCAATGAGGGCGAGGGACAGCCGAGCCGCTGGAACACACTCCGCGCTTTGCGAGTGTTAGATTGGTATTCAGCGCACAACTAATCTTTAGAAGATTCAACAGGAGCGAGATATGAAACAAAATCTATTGACCAATTGGGAAGCAGCCAAAATCGGGCTTGTACTTTCTGCAGGTGTTGCTTTCCTGTTACTAATCATCTTGCCAGCAAGCTGGCACTTTTCTGTCTTTGACACGAATGCCTTGATCATAGTTTTTCTGTTTGGCATCACAGGCGCCTTGATCGGCAAGTTTCTTTCTA
>JAYUGV010000078.1:0-13545 GCA_043767565.1 Anaerolineales bacterium | reverse complement strand
TTTACCAATTTCTTGACCCGCACAGTTGAGAAGATCTATGGCTCAATTTCTTCTATTCCTACACACGTCTCTCCTCAATCTGTGATTTACTGAAATTGGTTCCATCTGACGATAAAGCAATATCAAGAATCGTATTTTCATCTGATGACGCGGCAACTGGAGTGGGCGCAGAAACAAACACAGTTGGAGAAACTATCGTTTCATCAGTTGAAATGGGTTTGACCGCTGGTTTACAAGAAGTCAAGATGATACCAACTGACAATGCTGTGATTATGGTTTTCAATGTCATTTAAATTTCCTGGAATTATCACGCTACCCATTATTCTACTCTTATTTAGTTTAAGCGCGTGTGACACAGACAAAGAAAAACTCCGCCGCGAGTGAAACTACAAATCATTACAGGCAAAGCTAGTATTTGAAATTACATCAATCAAAAGCAAACTACAGCAAGCACTGGAATAAAGATAAGTATAATCATGCTATGCAAAAACTCAACCCAACATTCATCAAACCTCGTTACGACGAAGGCGGTTTTGCGGGAATACCAAACCGCATTACTAACGCCTTCGCCTCCGGCAGCTACGATGCAGTAGTATTATTTCTCGTGGACGGCTTCGGCTGGCGATTCTTTGAGCGCTTTCAAGATGCGCCTTTCATTCAGCGCATTGCGAAACACGGCAAGATCGAAAAGATCACTTCACAATTTCCATCCACAACCGCCGCGCATGTGACGACGATCCAGACCGGGCTGCCAGTCGGCGTCAGCGGGGTGCATGAATGGATCTACTATGAGCCGCAACTGGATATAACCATCACGCCGCTGCTGTTCTCGCATGCGGGCACAAAAGCGCGCGACACGTTGAAACGCAAAAAGATTCAACTGGAGGAAATGTATCCGCGCGGGATCCTTTATCCTGAGTTACGGCGACTGGGTATCACACCGTATGTGTTCGGGAGTCGGGAGCATACGCCGTCCACCTATTCGAATGCGGTGATGGAGGGCGCGGAAAAACGTCCGTTCAAAACGCTGTCCGAGGCGTTCATCAATATCGGCTTGCTGCTGGAAAAACAAACCAATCCCACCTATGTCCATTTGTACTTTGACAAGTTCGATGCGCTGTGCCATGAGTACGGTCCCACTTCGCCGCAAGCCGAGGCGGAGGCACAGACCTTTTTGCTGATGATGAGTCAGTATTTCGAGAGCATGTTCAAAGGCGGAAAGAAGCGCGTCCTATTCTTGATGACGGCGGATCATGGTCAAGTGGAAGTTGATCCGCAGACGACAACGTATCTCAACACCCATCCAAACTTCACCGGCTTTGAGAAATTCATCAAAACGAACCGCAAAGGGAAGTTGATCGTCCCGGCCGGGTCGGCACGCGATATGTTCCTGTACATCCACGATGACATGCTGGATGAAGTGCAGGCGTTTTTGGCAAGGCGGCTCGAGGGCAAAGCGGATGTGGTCAAAACCGAAACGCTGATCGCGGACGGATATTTCGGCACGGAGGTCTCGTCCCGTTTTCGGGAGCGCGTTGGGAACTTGGTGATCCTGTCCTATCGGTATGAATCCGTGTGGTGGTATGAGAAGGGGCGCTTCGAAATGCCGTATTACGGTCATCACGGCGGGCTAACGCCGCAGGAAATGGAAACAATCTTGTATTCGATTGAGGTATAACATGACTCACCCCGAAATTAATCTTTCGTGGGTGAGTCATGCTTTAAGGGCAAACGGGACGCAGATAAACGCTGATTTTCTCTTGATCAGCGAAAATCAGCGTTTATCTGCGTCCAAAATTAAATTTGAGGTTAATCATGTTATTAGCTATCTCTTTCCAAACCACATTCGCGCCAGTAAATTATCCTTGCGGATGAACTGGTGATACATCGCCGCGCCAAAATGCAAAAGGATCAAAAGGAACAGGAACGAGAACGTCATCCCATGCAGGGTGCGGACAGCATAAATGTGAAAATCTTCAGGCAGTGAACCCTGACCTGCAAACACGTTTATCAAGCCAGCCTGCATCGACATGCTTCCGCCGCTGAACAACATCAGAAACACGCCCACATACAAGAGGAAATGGGTTGCTTTAGCAATGATATTCAACGCCGGGCTGCCTGCATCAGCAGGCGCAGGACGTTTGAACACAAAACGTGTGACCAGGCGCGCGATCAACAACAACGCCAGAATTTGTCCCCAACCGGCATGATATTGCAAGTAGGTGACCTTTTCAGGAGCACTATTGGGAGTTGAATCAAGGAGTATCATTCCAATCGCGAACGCGCCGATCACCATAATGGCGATCAGCCAGTGTAATACAACATGAACAGGGTGGTAACGTGCGGGTATGGATTCTTTTGACATATTTTTCTCCTCCGGGTGTGTAATTTTTTATTGGCACATAGACAACCCAAACCCACACATCTCTTACAAAAAATTAGGTGTGCTGAAAATATCATGTAATAAAATGTAACAGTGTAGTCAACTGCTGTACTTGTTCTCTAGGTGAACAATACATGATGGAGTAAAATAACCCAGTCTATTTTCCCCCGCCGCGCTACGGCGGGTACCTCAACTCAAGGAGATTCAACCCCATGTATCACACTCTTATCATCGTCGGCAATGTCGGCAAAGACCCTGAAATGCGTTATACGCCCTCAGGTCAGGCTGTCACATCTTTCTCCGTTGCCACCAACCGCCAGTACACCACCGGGAACGGCGAACAGGTCAAGGAAACGATCTGGTTCCGCGTCTCAACCTGGGGCAAAACAGCGGAGGTCTGTAATCAATATGTCAAAAAAGGCTCAAAGGTTTTAATTGAAGGACGCCTGACACCTGATAAAAACACAGGTGGTCCGCGCGTTTGGACCAAGCCAGATGGCTCGGCCGGCTCTTCTTTTGATGTGACAGCTCAGACCGTACGCTTTTTATCCTCACGCGGTGAAGGCGACGGCGGATCTAACATGCCCATGCACGGCGGCATGGAAGGCGCCGAGATCCCGCCAGAAGACGACATCCCATTCTAGGCAGTACCGCAACAGGTCTAACGGGTCGATATCTTGCGGCTTGTTAGACCTGATTGTTTCTCCACCAACCAGGCAGACGACCATGACAAATCCACAACCAATACCCGGTCCGCAAATGGAAATACCGCAGGGACTGGAACCGATCTACACCAACCTCGCGCGGATATCCCACTCCCCTGCTGATATTGTGATCGACTTTGCCCAGATCCTGCCGGGTGAAGCCAAAGCCAATGTCCGCGCCCGCGTACTCATGACTCCGCTCAGCGCCAAATTGCTTCTGCGTGCCTTGAAGGAAAACCTCGCCCGCTACGAAGCCGCGCTCGGCGAGATCCATGTCCCCAATGCCAACACGCTGGCAGATAACCTCTTCAAACCCTTTCAGCCGCCACCCGAACCGCCCAAAGAATAACCACGAAAGCGCAGGTTCCCCATATGCATAAGCTTGAAAAGATCGCCGAACAGATCCGCCAAAAATTCGATCTCCGCACTGCCATGCGCGACCAGGCGCTGACACAGGCACGTCAATTAACGCGCGCCTGCTCGCTTGCCATTCGCGCTGTCCATCGCGACGATAAAGAAACCATGGAAATGCAGTTGTCTGAGGCGCACGCCCTGGCGGATAAATTACACAAAGAACTTGTGGGGCACCCCGATCTTTTCTTTGCCGGATACACCCAGGATGCCCTCAAGGAATTTGTGGAGGCGAACGTGACCTGCGCTTTGATCCAGAACCAGCCGCTTCTGACTCCCGAGGAGCTGAACGTTGAAGAATCGACCTATCTCAACGGGCTGGCGGAAGTCGTCGGCGAACTGCGCCGCCGTACCCTCGATATCCTCCGGCATGGCTATTCACAGGAAGCCGAACGCCTGCTTGGTTTCATGGACGAGATCTACTCTGTATTGGTGACCATGGATTACCCCGATGCGATCACCAACGGTCTGCGACGTCAGACCGATCTCGCGCGCGGCATCATCGAGAAAACCCGCGGCGATGTCACCTTCAGCCTGCGCGGGGAAGACCTCACTCAAGCCATCAGCAAACTGAGCAGTCAACTGAACGGCAGACAGCACGAGACCGATGCGCAGGACCGGGTCTCCCTCCCTAGGAACGACGAGGAAGAATAGTTCATGGCGCGCGGCGGGACAAAATTTCCACTGATCGTCTACAAACATCTTCTCAACCGCTGGTGGACGCCCATGCTCGCAATGGGCTTGGGCATGTTCGGCATCGCCTACGGACAATACATGGAACCGCTGGGACCCTTTCTGCCGATGCGTTGGATGCCGCTTGTTGTGATCGGTGTGCTGGCGATCTTGATCGGCATCTTTTTTCTGATCATCCGGCAGGTCGCTTATGTGCAGGCTTTCCCAGGTTATTTGAAATTTGTCACGCCATTTATGCGCTTGAATATTTCCTACAAGCGCATCCACAAAACGACCACAACTGAAATGCGCCAGTTGTTCCCGCCCCAAAGCATGTCGAGTTGGATGCGGGATATTTTTTCTCCGCTGGCAAGCCAGACCGCATTGATCATTGAGTTAAAAAGTTTTCCCATTTCTCCGGTGATTCTGCGCCTGTTCCTTTCGCGGTTCTTTTTCAAAGACAAGACGCCTCATTTTGTGATCCTGGTACAGGATTGGATGAAACTCAGCTCTGAATTGGACAGTATGAAATCCGGCATTGACCCGAACCCGCCGCGCGCCAAAAAGCAGCAGAGCAATTCCATTCTCTCCAGGTTACCGAAGAAATGAATATCTATTTTGCGTGCTCGATTACAGGCGGACGTGAGTTTGAGTCTGTATATCAGGAATTTGTCGCGGCGTTGGCGCAGGACGGGCATCAGATACCGACCGCTCATTTGGTTGAGTCAGGCGTCGGGGCGTTAGAAGCGGGTATTGATCCATCTACGGTATACACGCGCGATGTGGATTGGATCCGCGCGTGTGATGTCTTGATCGCGGAGGTCAGCGTCCCGTCGCACGGGGTGGGGTATGAAGTCGCATTTGCGCTGGGGCTTGGGAAACCGGTGCTGGCTTTATACCAGCAGGGGCGCAAGGTTTCCAAGATGATCACCGGCAACCCAGATGTCAACTTGCAGGTTCAGGCGTATCAAGATCTGGATGATGGGGTGCGCGTGCTGAGGGAGTTTTTAGCGCGTAATTTAAAATGAGCATTATCACGATCATTCTGTGACATTGCACAATAGGTGAATCGAACTGGGTGGGCTATGATGGACAGTGGAGACGGAACGAAGACACCTCCAAAATGCTCCTTTGGCGAAAGCTTCCGCTGGCGTGAATACGCTGGCGGAAGCATTTTTAATTGGGTATGTACCGCATACATGACTCACCCCGAATTTAATTTTTCGTGGATGGGTATGTTTTAAAGCCAAACGGGACGTTGACACTTGCACCGAACGCAAGTGCGGTGTAAACGCAGTAAAACGCTGATTCTGCTTTTTATCAGCGTAAATCAGCGTTCATCTGCGTCCAAATTAAATTTAGGGGCAATTATGTTTCGCTTTTGTTGTACAGGATGAAAGTTACTTCTTGAGGGCAACTGGTTCAGCCAACACAGGGAGAATGATGAAGAAGGTACTGCCCTTGCCCACCGTGGACTCGACCCACATCCGTCCCTGATGCGCTTCAACAATGGTCTTCACGATCGCCAGCCCCAACCCGGACCCAGCATGTGCGCTGATATTACTACCCCGATAGAATTTATCAAAAATATGCGCCTGGTCTTTGGCAGGGATGCCCGGTCCGTTATCGGTCACTTGCAGGATAATCTGGTCATCCTCAGCCCGCATGGCAACGGTCACGTCACCTTGATCGTGTGAATATTTGATGGCATTGCCCACTACATTATCCAACACCTGCCTCAGGCGGACGGGGTTGGCGCGCAAAGCCGGTAAAGCGGGTGCGATGTCTGTTTGTAATTTGATGTGTTTGGCTTTGATCTGACCCTGCAGCATCTCAAGCGTGTAATTCAGGATACCGTCCAATTGCACAACTTCGCGCCGTGTATCCAGCCCGGCTTCGATACTCCCTAATTCCAAAAGGTCATTGATGAGGGACGTGATATGCTGCACACTTTCCTGAATACGTTTTAGGAACTCACGCTGGGTATCGTTCAGGGAACCGGCGCGCTCAACCAATTCGGTATAACCGATCACCGAGGTCAATGGGGAACGCAGGTCATGTGAAACCGTGTGGATAAACTCACTCCGTACGCGGTCGATCTCTTTGAGGTCGGTAATATCCTGCATGGTCAGGGCAAACCCGATCTCAGGGATTGACGTCAACTGCGCATTGCCCACTCTGCCGTCCGGAAAATTGACTTCATGATACCGTAGAACATTTTGGACCTGCGGCTGTTTGATCAGCGCAACCAGATCTGGGTGGGTCAAAACATCCAGAACCGGCATACCAACCAATTCCTGTGCATTCAAGCCAAAAGTGCGGCACATCGCAGGGTTAACCAGTATTACCAGGTTGTCTTCATCCAGGATCATGACGCTGTCATTGATGCTGTTAAAAACCGTTTCCAAACGGGAGCGTTCAGCTTCAGAGATCTGGGCGCGTTTCTTCAATGAAGACGTGGTACGTTTCACCTCACGGCGCAGCCAGTCACCTATACGGTGGGCATGTTTGAGGCTGTTCTCGACGGCATCGATGATGTCATCAGTTCTAAGCGGAGGCGCCAAATAGCCGTTGATACCGATCCGAAAAATGCTCTTGATTAATTCAGGTCTGGCTTTTTCGGTATAGATCAAAAAGGGCAGTGTCGGAAAACGCTCAAGCACTTCTTCGGCGATCTGAATACCATCCTGCCCGTCAAAGCGCTCCCCGATCAGTAACAGCGCCGGGGTCGATTCCAATAACAACCGATTTAACGACCTAACATCATTGGCAACGGCGATATCATATTTGACTCGCAAAGCGCGCTCCATTAAATTTGAGGTGGAGGAGGCTTCAAGTGCGAGGAGGATAAGGTCTGTTTTAGGCATAGAGTGAATACTGGAATTTTACTTCTTTTTTAGGGTAATGGGTACGGCGCAATTCCCGAAATTTAATCGAATACTAACAGCCTCCGCACATTCTATGCGTTACATTTTGTGGTTAAAGTTTAAATGCAGGACGTGACTGACCGGTGAGAATATCCTGATGATTCTTGATGGACTTCACGGGTCCAAACCCAGCCAGAGCCTGTTCCTGTTTCGAGGAGAGTGCTCCAAGCTGACGCAGAATCTCGATCGCCACCGCCGGGCGCACCCGAGTGCTGGTGGAGAGGTCATCTGCCATGCGGGAGGCATCGCCATCTGAGACCTTGAATGCGATCCCCAGACCGGGTGAATCTGGTGAGACAACGCCCGGCATCACGCCCAGAATCTGAAATCCCTCTGCGCCGCGTTTCGTGACGAGCTTGCCTTCGCCCACTTTCATCAATTGCTCATCGAATTCGCCAAAGCCGCTGACCATTTCAGGGAAAGCCGTCATGGCAGTTGTGATCTTGCGGCAAGCTACTGCACGTGCTTCACTCAATTCACGCGGATCGCAAAAGCGTGCCATGCCCAACGCCGCATTGAACAGCGGGACCGCAAAGTTCGGCGCGGAACAGCCGTCAGTGCCGAGTTCGATCTCAGCAACTGGGAACAGGCACATCTCGGCGAAAGTGGCGAGGATATCCTGTTGGATGGGATGGTTGATATCCAGATAATTTTCGAGCGGAAGTCCACGCATTTTGGCATGTGCCAGCATCGCAGTATGTTTGCCGGAGCAATTGTTGTAGTTCGGAGTCGGCTTGCGATCATTCACGATCATGGACTTCAATTCGTCCACATCATCAGGCATATGTGTGCCGCATTGCAGAAGATGTTCTTCAATGCCAACTTTTTTCTGCATCGCTTCGGCAGTTTGCACATGCAGGAGGCTGCCGTTATGAGAAGCACAAGACATTGAAAGTTCGCGCTGGGTAAACCCAAAATGCTCCACGCCGCCGCGTTCCACAAAAGGCAACGCCTGGAACGGTTTGGCGCTTGAGCGCAAAAAGGCGACCATTTGCGGGTCGCCATAGGATGCAATCAATTTGCCGTTTGAATCTACAACTGCGATCGAACCATAATGGATCGATTCGACAATGCGTCCGCGGGTGGTTTCAAAGAGAGGCTGCACGGTCATAATTATTCACCTTGATCATTTTGATCTAAATATGTTTGGAGGGGCGACCCAGCATGGTTCTCAAGGTATTTTTCTCTTACCGGGCGGGTCACCCTTAATATATCAGACGAGTCACTCATCCACAGCATGTCGTGAAGACGGCTGGTAGTGACTGATGAAGTAATGCCGCAAACCATAGCTCAAGCGGTGCGCATATTGTTTCTGCCGCGCGGCGGGAGCTTTGTAATCTTTGAGCAATTGCTCGGCGAGTTTATCAGTGGCGGTGATGGCGGCGCGCTTCTTGCCCAACGCCTCCAGTTTTTCTTGAATATTTTGGAGCGCTTCTGCCTGGCTGCGGACCGCCTGGGGCGTGACCACACCGCCGCGTCCGCTGACGATCATGAAGCCCTTGTAATCAGGACCCTGCAAGATTTCCAGTGATGCGATCCACGTGGGTAGATCGGCATGTGCTAAAAATGGAGGCTGCCCTTTCATCACCGCATCACCTACGAAAACAACTTTTTCATTCGGCAGGATTACCCAGATCGCGCCCGCAGTGGGACCGGCATGACTCTCCAACACCACCGGTGACTCACTCCAATGCAAGGTGAGCTGCTGACCGAAAGAAATTTCAGGCGGCGCCCAACGGACACTGCCCAGCCCGGGGATCGCTTCCCAATTTGCACCGGTCTCATCGCCCTGCGCCTTGAACGTGTTGGGGCGGTTATGGAACGCCTGCGCGGTCTTCTCATGCGCGATGACGGTGCAGTCCATGCCGCGCACACCCAGCGTGCGGTCGGGATGTGAATCGAGATTGATCAACATACGTTCATGTCCGCCGCCCATGCCCATCAACGCCGCGCGCCATGAACGTCCATCCTCCGGCGCGGGCGGGGCATCGATTTGAATCAATCCGCGTGACTGGGTGATGACACCCAGCGTCACGCCGAGAAAACGGTCTTCCACATACACGTTCTTTGCAATTGCATCCATTAACTAGCGCTCCTGATTTTTATATAAGTTCAATCTTACCATCACATTTATTTTATCTGTTCCCTACATTATAACGCCCATGTCACATGGACATGGGCGTTGGTGCTATGTGAAGGCGCCGCAGAACTTGCCGCAAAACGCCGCTGAGGACGGCGGCTTGAGTTATGAGTAGGATATGGGAGAAATAAAAATACCGCCACTTCCACCGGTTATCGGCTTGAAATGGCGGTATTTTTTCAAATGGTGCCTTAGGCGCAACTCGAATATCATCCCTCGATGGGACACAACGACCTTAAAAAACAAAAACCGTCTTTGAATGACGGTTTTTTCTTTGGTGCCCTCGGCGCGACTCGAACGCGCGACCTATTGCTCCGCAAGCAAGCGCTCTAATCCACTGAGCTACGAGGGCAAGCAGGGCGATATTCTAACCCCGTTGGATACGATGGTCAAGAGCTTGATAGCTGATTGTGACCTTCAGTTCGAGTGGTTGTTCATATAATTCAAGAACTTCGGCACGATTATTGGGTCAAAATGCCTGCCTGATTGGCTCTCAATGTATTGAAGCGTCTCCTGTTTCGACCAGGCGCTTCGATAAGGGCGGTTGGAGGTCAATGCATCGTATACATCCACCAGCGCAAACAACCGAGCTGAGAACGGAATCATTTCGCCGCGCAGATGATCGGGGTAGCCGGTGCCGTCCCATTTTTCGTGATGCCAATGCGGGATCTCCAGAGCTTGCGCGAGATAAGATATGGAAGAAAGCAGGTCAACCGCAATGCCGGGATGGCGGCGCATGACAGTCCATTCATCATCCGCCAAAGGTCCCGGTTTTAACAGGATCCGATCAGGAATCGCCACCTTGCCGATATCATGCAAAATCGCCCCGCGCCGGATGTGGACTAGGTCTGTATCGCTGACTCCCAAATGGACTGCCAGCTTGACCGTTGTGTCCGCAACCCGCCGGGTATGTTCCTCAGTCTCCTTGTCGCGCAGATCCAAAGCCCGCGTCAGCCCTTCAATAGTGGCATCATAAGCCATACTTAATTCGATATTCGATCTCTGCAGTTCCCGGAACATAATGGCGCTGTCGATGGCAATCGCCGCTTGACCTGCAACCATGTTGAGGAAGTTCAACCAATCAGCATCGGGCTGCAGCGCGGAGCGGTGGAACATTTCGAGCACGCCCAAAACCCGTCCCTTGGCGATCAGCGGGACACCGTAATAGGCAGCAAAACCCTCAATTTGAAATAACGGCGAGCGCCCGAATTCCATTTGATTCTCTTTGAGGTTGGGCACGTTTAGCAGTTTTCTTTCCAATGCCACCCGCCCGGCACAGCCTTCACCCAATTTCAAGTGCGTGTACTGCAAGCTGGTGGAGCGGAACCCCTTGCCGGCTGTGAATTCCAGAAGATGTGTTTGATGATTATGCAAAAGGATCGCAACCGCGTCGATCTGCATAAGCTCGGTCAATTGATCCAGCAGCATGGCCAAGAGCAGGTTCAGGTCCAGACCTGAAGCGATCGCCAGGTCAATGGATCGGAGCACCGAGAGCTGCTGCATTTTTTGTTTCATCCGATTTTCTGTCTCTTTACATTCTGTGATGTCGCGCGCAGTAAATATAGTCCGCGCTTCTGAGACCGGCACAAGGCGTGCATCAAACCAATGCACCCGACCTGAAACCAGGAGATGATATTCGAAGGTGTTTATTCGACCGGTTTTCCGGGTCACGCTTAAAGCCTGCTCAAACTGTTCAGCCATTGACGGGGAAAAAGCATCCTGTATTTTTTGACCTGGTTTGATTTCGGGCATATCCGCGGGCAGGAAATACCCAGGTTTATAATCCAAGATCACCCCACTGGCATCGATGTTCAAGTTTAAATCGGCAAATGCTTGAAGGTCCGCTTCAAGGTTCTGTTTGGGGTCTACTGCATTTGCCAATTTTTTATCCATATTGGTTAAACTATGCTGATTAAATGGCTAACGCGGGGCACAGTGACTTTATTATCACCGTACCCCACTTCAGCCGGAACACCCGGTACGCATATCAGCTCGACAATTGTTCTATAATTAAAACTGTCGTTTTACGTTTGCGGTTAAATACTTTTGAGCGCTCGATTAACTTTTTGGGCAAGATCAGTCAATGTATCGGCGCGCACTGACTGAATGATCCTTTTTTCCTGGTCTGTTAGCGCAAATGGTTGACCAAGATAGCCTCGCGCCAACGCAGTTTCCGGTTCGCGCAACAGGGTCTCACGGAATTGATCACTGACAACCGCCGCTGCAAATAGGCGGTGCAGTCCGTTACGCCCAGCACTACGGCTGCGCGAGCCCAGCGCATGAGCCGGATAGGCATCTACAGTTAGCATAGTCATTTTTTGCTCTTCTCTATATTTCTCAGTCTAACGTGTGCCGCTTCCGCCGTCAGTGGGTGAATTCGTAAAGAGCAGGGAAGCACCCAGTACGAAAACAAAATATGCTAATTGAAGGTAACGGGGGTCAATGGTGTTAATTACAAAATACAGTTTGGTCAGCTTGTTATTCATGGAACACCTCTTTCTTAGGATTGAATGTTGTTCCATGATAATCTGCCCCAGGATGCAAAACAGGGTGCAAAAAATACCCAATGTGGTCTATGCAAATATGATTAGCTAGTCAATTCCCGAAAAATTTGCTCTGTTTCTTGTGAAGGCAACAGACCTAGGCCTTCCTGCAAAGTCGTCTTACACATCTGGTATTGGCGAGCAATTGAGATTCGGTCACCCAATGCAGCAAAGACTCTCATTTCAATTTGATAGATCTTTTCATTATACTGATCGCGATCCAAGACCAACTGGCAAACGGACAAACATTGCTCTAGTCGATTTTCATCCAAATATAGTTTTGCCAGTTCCTCCAACGCTGAAACATATGCCCGCCTCAGTCTCTCACGCTCTATGTGTGCCCATGCAGCATCAACATCTGAAAGATACGATCCCTGGGCAATATCAACCGCTTTTTGTAAATGTACGATACGCTCCGTTTTGTCAATAGCTTTTCGAGCACGGAGCAGGTGCGAGTCAAAGACTTCTACATCATATGTATAATCCAATGCACGGTTAAAACGATAATACTCTTCATCAAAAATAACAACATCACGTCCTATGGCACGCCGCAAACGATAAATCTCGTTCTTAAACCGTGCTTTCAACAGTTGCGGGGCATCCACCTCGGGCCAGAGAGTTTCACTGATTTGCTCCTTTGTGACTGCCTCATCTTTATAGAGGAAGTAGAAAAACAGATCTCGAACAGATTGGGTACGCCATTCAGACATAGCAATGCTTCGGCCATTGATATTTACATCAGCATGCCCAAATGCTCGGATGGTAAGGCTGGCCGCCGGTAATTGAATCGACTGTGCATGACGGCGCAATGTTCTTCTAATTGAAGGCAAATTCATAGCTAACAATCGGGACTTCTCAAACAAACCGCCAAGTTGCTTTCCAATTTGAGCATCATTTTGCAAATCGTTTAACCATGCATTTGCCTGTCGAAAGGCAATCAACAATGCATGATCTGGGTCTGCCCTAGTAGTCAGTACATTCATTTCTGTACGAGCATTATCCTTTTCTCCTGCTTGATAATATGCGGCGGCTAGCCAGATCGTACTACATTGAATTTCCAAATCTCTGCCATCTTGAATAAAGTAGTTTTTACATTCCTGTAATAAACGAATCGCTTTTCGATGCTCATCCTTCAAGAGATGAAAGCGACCTTCAAATAACCCCCACAAGCCGCGTTCATAGGTAGATTGGCTCGATTTTAATTTTCGCCTGTGAGCGGTTAAAATTTCACTGGCCGTTTTCAAATCCTTTTTCAAGAGAGCTAGAACCCCTTTTGCCATTACTAGGTAATTTAAAATAAAGGAACCTGGGATCCCGCTGGCAATCGTCTCTGCCTGTTCGTATGCCTGCATTGCCGCATCAAATTCATCTATTTCACTATATAGATCGCCTAATCCAGTCAAAATGAGGGATTCGGCCCGCTGATTACGGCTTTTACGCGCGCACTCAAGACCTTTTTCAAATGTTTCTGATGAAAGTTCATATTCACCTAGTTGATAATATAAAACCGCCAGGTTATTCAGTATTTCAGCTTCTGAATATAGATTCTTTTGCAACTGCATTATTCTTAATGCTTCCTGGTATGAAACCTTAGCAGCGTCAATATTGCCCACGGCACTGTGTAATACCATCCCTATTTCCATCAATACTGTTGGGATACTGACCGTCTCATTCAATGCTTTATAAAGGGATAGGGAATGCTCCAATGCTTCGATTGCCTGATGAGACTCTCCTAGGCGATATAGATCCAAACCTCTAATCCGCA
>JAYUGV010000077.1:0-5390 GCA_043767565.1 Anaerolineales bacterium | reverse complement strand
TCACTGCTTTGGCGACTTCACCCGGGAGCGGCCCCGAATTGCCGATGCAAGTTGTACAGCCGTACGCGATGACATTGAATCCAAGTTTGGCAAGCGGATCGATCAAACCCGCGTTCTTGAGGTATTCAGTCACAACCAATGAGCCGGGGGCCAGTGATGTTTTGACATAGGGCTTCACGTTCAAGCCTTTTTCAACCGCCTTTTTGGCGACCAGTCCCGCCGCGACCATCACCGATGGGTTGGATGTATTTGTGCAGGATGTGATCGCGGCGATCACGATCGCGCCGTGTCTCATCTTTTGTACGCCGCCGTTGGCTTGCCCTTGCGTAGCGGGGGTTCCGAAGGTAGCTTCGTTGTTCAAGGCTTCGGGTTTGAGTTCGAAGCCGCGTTCTTTGACGGGCGCGGATAACGCTTTGTTGAAGGTCTCTTTTAATTCAGACATCGGCACGCGGTCTTGTGGACGCTTGGGTCCAGCCAGAGATGGCACAACCGAAGTGAGGTCCAGTTCAAGCGTGTCGGTGTATTCGGGTTCGGGCATGCCCGGCTCATGGAATAGTCCCTGGGCACGCATGTAGGCTTCAGTTAAGGCAACGGTCTCTTCGGAGCGACCAGTTAGACGCATGTAGCGAAGCGCTTCAGCATCCACAGGGAAGTAACCAATCGTGGCGCCGTATTCAGGAGCCATGTTCGCGATGGTCGCGCGGTCAGTCAGACTCATGACCTCAAGTCCGGGACCGTAGAACTCAACGAACTTATCCACCACGCCTTTTTTGCGAAGCATTTGAGTAACGGTAAGCACGAGGTCGGTGGCGGTGACGCCATCGTTAAGTTTGCCGTAGAGTTTGAAACCGATCACATCCGGCAGGAGCATGTCCATGGGTTGACCAAGCATCACAGCTTCCGCTTCAATTCCGCCCACACCCCAGCCGAGCACGCCGAGACCGTTGATCATGGTGGTATGCGAATCAGTGCCGACGAGTGTATCGGGGAATGCCAAGACCTCCGAGTTCTCCGAGAACTCGGAGGTCTGTTTGGTCATCACAACATCGGCAAGATATTCTAGATTGACCTGATGCACAATACCGGTCATCGGCGGCACAACGCGGAAATTACTAAAGGCTTGCTGTCCCCATTTGAGGAACTCATAGCGTTCGCGGTTGCGGAGAAATTCCATTTCGGTATTGCGGTTGAGCGCATCGGCGGTGGCGAAGAAATCGACCTGCACCGAGTGGTCAATGACCAGGTCAACCGGCACAAGCGGATTGATCTTCTTCGGGTCGCCGCCGAGTTTGGCAACGGCGGAACGCATCGCCGCGAGATCAACAACCGCAGGGACGCCTGTGAAGTCCTGCATAACAACACGCGCAGGGAGGAAGGGAATACCTGGGCGTCCCCCTCTCCCGCTGGGAGAGGGGCTAGGGGTGAGGGGCGTCCATGCAGCGATGTTCTTGACATCGGCTTGCGTGATCTCTTTATCATTGCATTGACGCAGAGCCGCCTCGAGCACGATGCGGATCGAGAATGGCAGCCGCTTGAGTTGAGTCAGACCCGCTTTTTCCAGCGCGTCCAATCGGTAGATGACGTAATTCTTATTCCCCACTTTTAATACGTCGCGTGAATTGAATAGATCGTTCATAGGGTACTCCCTTTGGTGAATTGCCCTCATCCCCAGCCCTCCCCCCAAAGGGGAAGGAGTTCCCCTCTCTCTTTGGGAGAGGGGGTAGAGGTGAGGGAGAGTCACCACAAACTTGCGAAGAACATAAAGGAGCGCCTTTGCTATCCTTGCTGATGTGGTGCTATTTATATTTTTAGATCTTGTTTGAGTTGTGCTACAAGTTTTTCTTTTTCGGCATCCGGCAGGAAGCCAGCCTGCGCCGCGGCAACAATACGTTGCTTCAAAACAGGTTGGGGCATCTGCAGGTCTTCACAAGCCGTGTAATATTCATGGCTTAGGGTGATGCGCGAGATGCTTGGGTCATCGGTGTTGACAGTGGCATTCACACCCGCTTCCAACATTTTCATGAGGGGGTGGGCATCCAATGCGGCAACTACTCCGCTTTGGTAATTGCTTGTCACGCAAACTTCAAAAGCAGTGCCGCGTTCTTTTGCCAAGGCGGTGATATTGGCATCTTCAAGCACGCGCACGCCATGCCCAATGCGATCTGCGCCGATCTCTTCGATTGCTTCTTTGATGTATGCTGCGGGTCCCCATTCACCGGCATGAATGGTCACTTGTAAACCGGCTTCTTTCGCTTCCTTGAAAATTCCGGTGAATGGCGCAGCCGGAAATTCCGCTTCGTTGCCTGCCAGATCAAGACCGACAATCCCATTTTTCATATGTTCTGCGGCAAGCCAGGCAACCTGTTCGGCAAGATCAGTGCTTTCATGACGGTTTACCGATGCGATCAACTTCACGATGATCCCGTTTTTTTCTGCAGCTTCCTTCGAGCTGGACATGACCCAATCGATCACATCATGGAGCGGAAAACGCTCAGCGCGGCTTAACGCCACCGGCGTAAAACGCAACTCCAGATATTTCACATTATCCTTCGCCGCGTCCTCAATCGCTTCGCGCGTAACGCGATGGATCACTTCAGGTGAACGATAGAACATCCGCAGGGTGTTGAACTTGGAAAGAAAATTCTGGAAGGTGAATTTCTCTTCTTCCTGCACCTGCACCAGCGTGCTCAAGCGCAACACATCTTCGGGGATCTCAAGTCCATGCTGGCGCGCGATATCCACCATGGTATCCAAACGCAACGAGCCCTCCAAATGGCGGTGTAATTCCACCTTCGGGAGGGCACGATATGTGTTGAGCGAAGCGGTAACTCGTTCTGTCATACTGCTACGTTTGGTTAGTGGCGCCTGCGTTTTTTCTTTTTATCGGTATCATCCGTTGAAATATTCTGGTTTACTTCGGGCGCAGAGCCGGTTTCCACGGGCGTAATCTCCACTGACCTGCGTTGCGCTGCAAATGCGCGGCTCACTACCAGCCCGCGAATATCTTCCATCAACTGCGCGAACATTTCGGAGGCTCTTGTTTTATATTGTACCAGTGGGTCGCGTTGGGCGTAAGCCTCCAAACCGATCGAGACTCTCAAGGCTTCGATGCGGGTGAGATATTCCACCCATAATTCGGATGTGGCGCCCAGCAACAACTGACGGCGGACTTCATTCAAAATATATTTACCAATGGATTCGACCAACGCCTCGCGGTCAGACTCACTCAGGCTTGCCACGCTTTCATTGAGCTTTTCCCCGCCGAAAGCCATCTTCGCCGCTGGACCAAAGTCCGCAAGGCGTGCGGCATTTGCCGAGAGCCGGTTGAATTCACTCTGACCGATCGCCAGCCGC
The DNA here is from genome assembly GCA_043767565.1 of Anaerolineales bacterium. Classification (GTDB taxonomy): domain Bacteria; phylum Chloroflexota; class Anaerolineae; order Anaerolineales; family Villigracilaceae; genus Defluviilinea. The sequence goes on along the minus strand of JAYUGV010000077.1, from coordinate 2,036 downwards.
AATGCCTCATCCGCTTTTTCAAGATGTTCCAAAACATCTTCAGTGAGTTGATCGGCGTCGGCGCCTTCCAGCAATTGCGCGATGAGGAAGATATAGCCAAAGCGGTTGAAGACCTGTTTCACCTGACGATGGGTTCTTTGATCGAAAACAGTGCGCGCGCCTTGTGAGAGCGACAACAGGAGCTGGAATTTTGTCGTGTCGTTTAATCCCTGCCCTGAGCCTGTCGAAGGGTCGGATGGCATCATTCCATCAATATCGTTGGCGATCTGACCGTTCTCACCGATCAGGCGTTCGTGGCGGCGCGCCATGGCTTTGCCTGCCACATCCTGGATCTGGTCCGCTGCATCGTTCCAATCTTTGATCTCGAACTTATCGCCGAGCGGTTCGCCAATGCGGTTCTGCACGGACTGGATCAAGCGCGAGGCATACAGCCCAGTCAGTTGGGCGGTGACCATGTTCTTGACGAGTTCCTTGTCGTCATAGGGGTCTTCGCCGAAAGAACGGAGTTGCTCGTTGCTTAACTTGATCGGTACGCCAGTCAGCGCATTAACTTCTTCGAGCATTTTCTGCGGGCGAGGCTTTTCCTCCACATCACGCAAACCATCAAAGTAAGCATCCACCGAATCCATGCGGGAGGCGACTTGCAACTCATACGCTTCTTCGGTGCGTTCGATCATTTCTTCGATGGCGTTGAGGTGATGGGCGTTCTCCGCTTCGATGGCGCGGGTGACAATTTTTTGGAATGCAGAAGCTTGCTTCTGCGGTTCCGGCGGCAAGCCGCCTGATTCCAGATTCAATTCTTTTAGTAACAGAGCCAAGCCAAAGCTGGGGAAGAGGCGGTTGTCCTCCATGAACGGCGGCTGGACTTGTTCGAGCCACGCAATTAATTTCCAGGGTCCCTCTTCATCCACGAGTCCGGTTTCGATACGTTGCTTGATCTCTACATCCAGCATCTCTTGAATGTCACCGGTCAGATCTTCTTTCACAAAGATGCGGTCACGCTGGCTGTAGATCTGGGCGCGCTGTTGGTTGAGCACGTCATCGTATTCAAGCAGATGCTTGCGGACATCGAAGTTGGCGCCTTCGATGCGGTGCTGCGATTGTTCAATGAGGTTACCAACCATACGGACTTCAAGCGGCAGGGAATCATCCACTTTGAGGCTGACCATGAGATCACTCACGCGGGAGCCGCCTTGAATGCGCATGAGTTCATCTTCGAGCGAAAGATAAAAACGCGAAGAGCCCGGATCGCCCTGACGTGCGGCACGACCGCGCAACTGGTTATCGATACGGCGCGCTTCATGGCGTTCAGAACCAACGACGTGCAAGCCGCCCAGTTCCTTGACGCGTTCCATGTCTTCAAAATATTGGAGGAAGAGGTTGACCTCTGCCGCGTAGATACCGTGATCTGCAGGGGCAACTTTCTTGAGGAGTTGGCGGCGCTCTTCGAGAGTCATATCAAATGGATCTTCATGACCGGCTTTGCGAAGTACACGATGAACCGCGGCAATGACTTCTTCCGCGATCTCGCCGCCGAGTTTAATATCGACACCACGACCAGCCATGTTGGTGGCAATCGTCACTGCGCCAAACGCACCGGCACCAGCGATGATCTGCGATTCTTCAGTATGTTTGCGCGCATTGAGCACTTGATGTGGGACGCCCCCTTGTAGTACCGACTTCAGCCGGTTCACATCTTGATTGCTGAGCCGCAGAAAATCAAGAATGACAGTGAGATTGGATGGGTCATCCAGACTGACAGTTGTTAATCCGAACGGTTGGATGAATTTACGCAGAACATCCGGCGAGATTTTTTCAATGGGCTCATTGAATTGAGCCAGTTCTGGAATGAGACGTCCATCTTCTTCGCGTTTATTCGCTTCCATCCAAACCTGTCGGACGAGGGCAATTTGCAGTAAACGGCGCACAGGTTCGGCTTTGAGGCGCTGCGAGAGCCGCTCTGAAGAATCAACCGACGTGGTTCCGATCAAAAGTGGACGACCGAGAACATGCTCGCGCATGATCTCGGTGACCAG
>JAYUGV010000076.1:0-13567 GCA_043767565.1 Anaerolineales bacterium | reverse complement strand
AGGCGGGCTGGCGTTCGATCATCGTAGTGAATTCCAAGGGGCAGTTACAGGGCGTTATCACCGGCAACGATCTAGTGCATCTGGCTGGCAGCAGTGTGGACGAGAACATAAAAGTGAGCCAGTTCATGGATCGCAGCATCATCACCATCGATAGCAATGCCAGCCTGCAACAAGCCGCGGACTTGATGATCCAAAACCACCGCCACCGCGTCATTGTGATCGATAAGAACGATCCCGAAAGTTTTCCGCTGGGCGTGATCTCATCCTTCGATATCGTGGCTGAGATGGCAAGACCTGAATCTATTTGGCAAAGATAAAGACCAATATCTGATAATCAAAAAAGGACAGGCGCGAGTTGCACCTGTCCCTTTTTCGTTTCTACATATTACTCTACCGGGATCTCAGTCTGAACCTTATCCATATCAATACCACCCTTCTTCCGATAGGCTTTGAAGCCATAGTAAATAGCCGTAGACAAGCCGTAGCACACCAAGAGGAAGATAATAGAGTTTGTATTCTTAAAGCTAATACCATACAAACCCGCACCTTCGCCGCCTGTGTTGAGCCACGGGTCGAACATCCATTCCACGAGCAGGAAGGCGAGGAAGCCGCCGAAGATCACGCCAGCAATGGTGATCAACGGAATTCCAGCCACTTTCATCTGCGCGATCGGAGATGCCTCAAAGAGCGCCTTCTTCTTATATGGCAAAACGATTGCGGCGATGGCAGTCCCAAAATACATGATCGCGATCCCTTGTGTGGCGGCGAGAGTTACAGTATAGAAACCGCCAGTGCCATCCGCGGCGGCACCCACATTGTACGCATATAGGTAGGAAACCAGTATCGCAGGCAGCACCATCAACAACATCGCGTTCATGGGTGTGCCATTTTTATTTAATTCAGCAACCTTCTCGGGCAGCAAACGGTCAAACGCCGCCGCGAAAATCACACGTGTGGAAGAAAGGAACAATGTGCCAGCCCAGCCAAACCACCAGAAGCTCATCAAGACGATAACAACAATTTGAATGAGACGGTTACTGGTAAGGAAGACTGCCAGCAAAGCAGGATAAGGCCAAATGGGCAGTGGGGGTTTATCAGTGACATACGCCCAGGCGTAATTCCACCAGGCACCATTGGATTGCATGTAGAATTCCCAACCGATGGTCTTGGCAACGCCCAGGAAGAAGACAATCCCGAGCATAGTCACCGCACCAAGTGCCCAAGCCATGCCTGCAAAATTGCGCTTGTAATCGGTCGCGCCGCGGACTTCACCATATAGGGTCGCGCCCCAGTTGGGCCATAAGTTGAAGAACACGAGCCATGGCAGTGTCAGAAAAACCAGATTGAGGCTGCCGCCGCTGAGTGGTGTGGTCGCGCCCGCATCCGTTCCCGCCTGAACAGTGGCATCATATGCGCCGGGCTGGGAGCCAAACAAAGCAGTTGCATTCGCATCAAAGCCTGATTTAAAAGCATCGTGAGACCCGGTGAAAAGCAGGACGATCACGATCAACAAACCCAGCATGCCAGCATAGAAGGAATATTTTTGAACGCGGGCGTACGTCTTCATGCCCAAAGCGATCACGACGGACACGAAAGCAATTGCGATCATTGTGCTAACGAACAAGGGAGTGCCCTTACCCGAGAACCACAAAGCCAGATCTTTCTGTCCCAAAACGCCCAATAAAGGCGTTAGAACAAATTGACGCAGCATATCACCATAGATGGGCGTCCACAGCCAAAGCGTGAACCACCAACCGGTAATGGCAAGGATGAAACCAATGCCACCGCCAAAGATGCGCGTCATCCAGACGTAGTCACCGCCCGAGCGCGGCATGACCGCGATCAATGAAGCATAGACGATGATCTCAAAGATCAAAAAGACGGCGCTCACGACCAACGCGTTGATCATGCCGCCGCCAAAGAAATACATCTGGCTGAAACTATAGAACCCCAACGTCACGATATTGATCGAAAAGAACGCGTAAATGAACGCATCAAAGACCGACCACGAACGCACCATGCCGGTCGCCTTACGGACGAACAGGTTGCTCATAAGATTTCTCCTCTTTTGAATTTACTATGTAATGCGACATTTATGTCGCTTCTATGGCGAGATAAATCTCGCGTTACAGGTCTTGCTAATATTCATAACCCCGAAACCCCGCAAGAGTTATTCACATTTGTTGTTCTCTCTTCCCCATCCTCGGCGAAGAGGGCACTGAGCAACCGCCGCCGAGGCTTGCACTGAGCACGTCGAAGTGACGGCGGCGGAAGCAGCATTACCCAGAAGTCAGCACGTAATTTTCGATCTTGTTCTTTCCCAATTTCACGATCGCCCCCAACAAAGTCCCCTGCTCGTACATAGAGCCAGGATTGATGCACAGTGTTTTACCGATTCGTGTGGTGCCGCGCCCTTCATGGATGTGTCCATGCAGACCCAGCAGAGGCTGAGATTTTTCGATGGCAGTTCGCAACGCTTTGGACCCAACGGGGATCATCGAATTGCCCGCCAGCACTGGGCGCAAGTCTTTATCTAATTCAGGAGCTTCATCTAAACCGGATTTATACGGCGGCACATGGATATCGAAGACGGCATTATGCGGATCTTTAAGCTTGGAGATCATCGCTTCGTACCTAGCCGCAAGCTGATCCTCGTCCTCTTCTCTTTCCGTTGCCCAGGGCGTTCGGTTGCTCCACCCGGATGCGATCATTTCATGCTGAGCATCCAGCTGCGTAACAAGCCCCTCGACGAGGAGCACGCGTCGGGACGAACGAATGATGTCATCCACTTCATCCATGTCATCGTTGCCGGGTGAGCAGAAAATTTTCAAGTCCGTGCCGTCCAATTTTTTGTCGGCGAGATCCATCCACTGCTGAACGACCTTGAGGACTTCCTGCTTGAAGATCTCATGCACTTTATCCGGGTCTTTATCCAGTTCGCCTATCTCATCAGGATTAGTAAGGTACGGATAGTAGCCGCGGCTCCGCACACGCTTGCGCATGTCGGTCATTTCATCTTCGTTGGTGAGCTGGAAATCCTGTTGCAGTAACGTGACCTTGTAATTATTCCCGCCCTGATGAATGAAAGGCACAACCGCCTTGCCGGTCATATCGCCGCCGAGGATCAACACATCGGCTTCGTAAAATTTCCCGGCATTTAAAAACTTGCTCCAGCAAATATCAGAACCATGAATGTCTGTTGCAAAAAATAATTTTGTCACGCGCAAATCCTCCTGGCAAAAGGTTTTTACTGCATTTCAATTATAACGCTTTCAAAATTATTTTCTTGAATTGATGTAAAATCACCGCCGGAACAGCACCGGGAGGCAGCCTTGAAAGAACTTATTTTGATCAGTATCACCGGCATGGACAGACCCGGTATCACATCATCCATCACTCAGATACTGGCAGAGTTCGGTGTCAACGTGCTCGATATCGGACAGTCTGTCATCCACGATTCGCTTTCACTCGGCATGTTGGTGGAGATCCCAGCGGATGCATCAGCGGTGAAAGCCGCCATCCAAAAAACGATCGCTGAATTAAACCTGATAGTGCGCTTCGAAAGCATTATCGCCAATGATTATCAACACTGGGTCAATCAGCAGGGCAAAGCGCGGCACATTGTCACCCTGTTAGCGCGGCGCATCACCGCGCATCAGATCAGCCGTTTGGCACATATCGTCGCAGAGAATGGTTTGAACATCGACAAGATCACGCGCCTCTCGGGTCGGGTCCCGCTCGAATCGATCGGCAGTGAAGGGCAAGCCTGCGTGGAATTCTCCCTGCGCGGACCTGTCACCGACCTCCCCACCCTGCGCCGTGCCTTCATGAAACTCGCCAACGAAATTGACGTGGACATCGCGTATCAGGAAGATAACGTCTATCGCCGCAACCGCCGTCTCGTAGCATTCGATATGGACTCCACACTGATCCAAGCCGAAGTCATTGACGAACTCGCCAAACGCGCTGGAGTGGGCAAGGAAGTTTCAGCCATCACGGAACGCGCCATGCATGGCGAAATGGACTTCAAAGAGAGTCTGCGTCAGCGTGTGGCGTTGCTCAAAGGATTGCCCGAATCAGCTTTGGCTGAGGTGGCAGCGACTCTCAAACTCACGGATGGCGTGGAGCGGTTGATGTCCACGTTGAAGAGACTCGGCTATAAGACCGCCATCCTTTCCGGCGGATTCACGTATTTCGGTCGCGCACTCCAACGTCAATTCGGATTCGACTATATCTTCTCGAATGACCTTGAGATCGAAAACGGCATCATCACCGGCAAACTTGCGTCAGAGATCGTGGACGGCGCACGCAAAGCCTCACTTCTAGCCAGCATCGCGCAGCACGAAGGCTTCTCGCTCGAACAGACCATCGCAGTCGGTGACGGCGCGAATGACCTGCCCATGCTCAGCATCGCAGGTTTAGGGATCGCCTTCCGCGCCAAACCGATCGTCAAAGAATCGGCGAAGCAATCGCTGAACACCCACGGTCTGGACGGCATCTTGTATTTGATGGGACTCTCGGAACGCGAGACGAAATCTTCATGACTTTTGATATATAGTCGCGGAGTGATTTGGTTGTAGAATAGACATTATCGTAAATCAGATCGGGACGCAGATGAACACTGATCTTCACTTATCCGCAAAATGGAGTGATCTCATGGATGACAAAAGAAAAGAAGAACGCAGAAGCTTAATGGCATTTACCCCAGTGTATAGTTTACAACCTAAAACCCTGTTGGGCTACGTGGAAGACCTGACCATTCACGGCGCGATGATCATTGGTGAAAAAAACGTAGAGACGGGTAAACAGATCACGATCCTGATCGAGATACCCGGCGCTCTCCCAGAATCGACTGTCCCCCGTCTAATGCTGCCCGCGCGGGTGGCATGGTGTCGGCAGGAAAGCAAACCGAATTATTACGATATCGGCGTCGAATTCTCAGACCTGGAACCCGGGGAAACAAAAATGATCGAAGCGGTGCTGCGGAGATATAAATTCCGCCGCCAGGTTCCGGCCGCAAAAGTTGATTAGTGATACTGGAATACCCGCCCGATGATAAACCATCGGGCTACACCTACAAAGTCCGCTCAGCGGACTAGCCGACTTCAGTCGGCTTCGCAAGAATAGCACGGACGTTCACGTCCGTGCGGACATCAACGAGGCGACCATGAAAGTCTTCCTCAAATATGTACTAGCTTACTCGAAGCGTAGAGGAGATTTTATTGGGGTCTCAATACAAATGAGTTATAAATATTTTCAAGCCTTGATGTTAATCTTGACCAATCCCATTTCTTAGATTCCTGTATTTTTTCCTGAATCGTTTCTAAAAACACCTTCCTTTGTTCAGTGTCTGAATTTGCCTTTAATAAATCAAGTTGATGAAGTTTGTGAATAAAGAAAGGTTTTTCCAATTTCTCTTTCTTCACGTGAGCCAGGACTTGCATACCCATAGTCGGATCCCGATACAATTTAAAGAAATATCGACGAAGATAGTCCTGGTGCGGGGCATTAAATAGCGACACACGATCAAGAACACCTTTCAAGCTATCACCCCAAAATTGGCATAGTGCTACAAAGGCAGCTCGATTTACCTGATGGCTTGCTTCTCGATCAAGAATTCCCGCAATTTGATCTAATTCCTTGCCGTCTAAAGGAAAAGTGCTTAAGCAAGATATTGCAGCCATCCGAGAAAACCAATGTACGTTGACATTAAGGGATTCTTTCATGGCTAACTGTTTAAGACCTTCGGAGGCATCTCTACAATAGGAGGATAATCGAAACAACAACGCTCTATGATAAGGAAATGTAAAATCAGGTTGATTAAGGCGATTGACGACCAAGTCGCTATAAGAGTGAGCAGAAATAAATCTCCGCAAGTATGTGAAATTCTTGTTTAGCAACCTATATGAGGGATTCTGAATAAATAAGTTCAAAGCAGTATCTACAGCACGGTCATCATCAACTTGTCCAAGGATTGAAAGACATCGAGCATAAGGACGTTGCCATCTATCCAGTTTTTCAAGATCGAAGAAATTCTCAAAAAATTCAACTGCAAAACCAGCCTTGCTTGGATTTTCGTCGCTCATTCTATCAAGCCATACTTCGACCTCATCATCGATAACTTTCGCGGCTGGCATAATTTCAGTTTTTGCAGATTGCACATTAAGATTTAGAGATCGAAGAACTTCCTCTAGTTTTATCAGTGCTTTTCTTGCTTCGTCTTTATTGCTAGTAAACAGCTTTACATCATCAACATATCGAGCATACTTAGAGTTGTCCCCTGCCACGATTTTCATCATGGAATCATCAAGCGCAATTAAATACAAATTAGAAATAAACGCAGAAACATCATTCCCCTGGGGAAGCCCACGCCCTTTTGGTAAATTCCCAGCTCTACTCCAATCCCAATATTCCAACAAGTGAAATAGTTTATCGACCAATAATATATGCTCGTCTGATGTCAATTTACTTTTTAAAATTTCGCGGAGTAAATCTAGATAAATATTTTCAAAAAACGCTGTTATGTCGGTCACTGCAACATATTCATAAGCTTTAGACGCTAACTTTGATGCATCGTGAAACGCCTTCCAATTTACAAACCACCCTGAAGGGAAATCAATTTCTCCTTCATCATCTTCTTGGCTCTCAACAACTACTTGACCTGGCTCTTTTTCAATTTCGGATTGAGACTGGCTTTTATCCTTGAATAAGGGCTCTTTTGGTTTCTTAGATTTTGGATTAAGCCTGTATGCATAAGCACTATCACAAAGAAAAACATCCAATGCTGGAGCAAGTTGCTGTATTATCGCATACAAAACAATCAGATCAACGATAGGAACAACTGTGCCCGGACGAACGGAATGAAAGTTTTTAGGAACACCAATCCGCACAATAGGCGCGGGGGTATATTGATCATGTTTTAATTGATCGTGAAGTGATTGCAAAACTTTTTCGATATTAAACTTAATGTCCTCGTGATCTATCACATCAAACACGAAGTCGTCTTTCATGTCTAAGCGCACATAATTCCACGCGGTCTGAAGGTTTTCGATAGAGAACCAGTCTGCCATTATTTCTCCCGTTATTAGTTAAGAGGCAAATCGAGGAAAGTTACACATGAACAAATTATAGTTCATCTCTCTGAATTACTACCTGCCATTCAAGACCATCTCTCTTAAAGTTTCTACGCCAGAGGGTAATTCCCACAATCTTTACCAACAAATGACAAATGTTGGGGCAAAATAGGGCATCTGACAATTCTAATGAGCTCCTAAAGGTGCTACAGTTTGTATGTCACCCTGAGCCGCAAAGCGGCGAAGGGTCTCTGTCATCAACAAACGAGACTCTTCGGTCGCGAGTACGCTCCCTCAGAGTGACATGACACTTCCAAAGAAGTCTACAAACCAGAACGGACTTGAAATAAAGTCCGTTTTTATTTCAGCCAAATATCATGACATTTGTTACAGAACAAAAAAGTGGATAAGTCGTAGAATAGATTTGTCATTGGAGACCGAATGGCAACACACAGGGGCACACGCCAGGCTCGCTACCCAAGATTAATCCCAAAGACCTCGGAGGTCTTTGCGAAGCACCCCTATGGGGTGAAGACCTCCGAGGTCTAAACACTAGGAGCACAATGACCACTACCTACCCACCCGAACCGTTTCGCATCAAGGCTATTGAATCGATCCGCCTCATTCCGCGTGAAGAGCGCGAAGCCGCGCTCAAAGAGGCGGGCTACAATCTCTTCGCCCTCAAAGCCGAAGACATCTTCATTGACCTGCTCACCGACTCAGGCACTGGCGCAATGAGTGCCGAGCAATGGGCGGCGATCATGCGCGGCGACGAGTCCTACGCAGGCGCGCGTTCGTATCAACGACTCAAAGCCGCAGTGGATGATATTTTCGGTTTCAAATATTTTGTCCCCACGCATCAGGGACGCGCCGCCGAAAATATTTTGTCCGCGTGTCTCGTCAAAGCAAATCAATGGGTGCCGAGCAACATGCACTTCGACACCACCGATGCCAACATCCGCGCGCGCGGCGGTCGCCCTGCGAATCTGGTCATCGACGAGGCGCACGACCCCGCCAATCCGCATCCCTTCAAGGGCAACATGGATCTCGCCAAACTCAAAGCCTTCATCGCCAAATATGGGCGTGAACAAATTCCCTTCGGGATGATCACTGTCACAAACAATGCCGGAGGCGGACAGCCCGTCTCGATGGCGAATCTCAAAGCGGTAGCGGATGTCTACCACGCCAGCGGGATTCCGTTCTTCATCGACGCGGCGCGCTACGCCGAAAACTGCTTCTTCATCAAACAGCGTGAACCTGGCTATGAGTCGAAATCTGTCAAAGAGATCGCCCACGAGATATTCGCGCTCGCTGACGGTATGTGCATGTCCGCGAAAAAGGATGCCATCGTCAACATCGGCGGCTTGCTCTGTTTGAACGACGAAAAGATCTTTGCCGATATCAAAAACGAATTAATCCTGCGCGAAGGCTTCCCCACCTACGGCGGACTCGCCGGGCGCGACCTCGACGCGATGGCAGTTGGTTTGTATGAAGGACTTGACGAAGATTATCTCGCGTATCGTCTCAACCAAACGTACTATCTCGCCACGCGCCTCAACGAGGCTGGCATCCCCACCATCCAACCGACCGGCGGACACGCGGTCTATATCGTTGCGAATGAAATCCTGCCGCATATCCTCAATTACGAATTCCCCGCGCAGTCACTGGCGGTTGAACTCTATCGCGAAGGCGCGGTCCGCGGCTGCGAAATTGGCTCGGTCATGTTCGCCTGTCTCGACCCAGAAGACAACACCTGGCATTACCCCGCCCTCGAACTACTGCGTCTCGCCATCCCAAGACGCACCTACACCCAATCCCATATGGATTATGTTGCCGACACACTCACCAAAATCAAATCGCGTGCCAGCGAACTGCGCGGCTACAAATTCACATACGCACCTGAGTTGTTACGTCACTTCACTGCACAGTTTGAGCCGTTATAATCTTCGCCCAGAGCGGAGCGACGAGCGACAGCGAGGAACGCAGTCGAAGGGCAGATAACGAAGAGCATTTTCTTCGCAATGACATAGAATCTATATGTCAAACGACCTTGACTTAATGTCAAGGTCGTTTTATACTGCATGAAGTCAAGTTTGCTTTACATAGATCAAAGGAGATAATCATGAACAAACTAAACATGGGCACAGCAGCAATCGCTCTCGGAGTTGGAATCGGAGCAGCAATCGGCGTGGCAATTGACAATCTTGGGGTGGGAATCGGAATCGGTGTTGCTATTGGCACAGCGCTCGGTGCAGGTTTGTCAGCCCAAAACAAGAAATCAAACGACGAATAATGGCATCTCCCATGAATCAACAACAATTTACGAAACGTTATTTCAAGGAGTTCAGTCTCTCCATGGGAGCATATGTGATCACGGTGATCGTAAGCTCCCTAGCTCTTACAAAGAATGAGTTTTCAAAAGCAGTACAGGTCGTGATTGTCCTTGCCCCGATCATCCCCATCATCTTTGTGATCATCGCCATCCTGCGAGCGCTTCGAGATAGCGACGAACTCATGCAACGAATTCAGCTGCAAGCAGTCGTGTTTTCTGCCATCACAACAGGCCTGATTACATTCACTTACGGCTTCCTTGAAAATATTGGGCTTCCCCCCTTCCCCACCATCTGGGTTTTTCCAATGATGTTAGCACTCTGGGGAATCAGCCTTGGATATTTCCACCAGAGGTATCAATGAAAAACAGCCTCAGGGTCTTGCGCGCTGAACGCAATTGGTCACAGGCGGACCTTGCCGACAAACTTAATGTATCTCGTCAAACGGTCAATGCAATAGAAACTGAAAAATATGACCCAAGCCTGCCGCTCGCATTCAAGATCGCAGAATTGTTTGGAAAGAAGATTGAGGAGATATTTATTCCAGAAAAAGGCAAGTAATTGAACATACAAAAATACGACCTCCTGCAATAGGAGGTCGTATCGTTTTCACCAGATCACCATATACATTTACTTTACTTCCTCTCCAACTTTCTTATCACCAGTTTCAACCGCGACCACACCTCACTCACGGCGCATACTTTGACATCCACAAACCCGAGCGGCAAGGCGATCTCACGGATCGTTTCTTCGGTAATATCCGTGGGAACCTTCGAAGCTTTCTTGAGCCACGATATCCATATAAACCCGTCCTGTTTTAATTCGTTTCGTAATTTAGAAAGCATTGCATTCAAGAACACGCTCTCTGTAGCGAAAACATGCGCGGCTTCGATGGGCTTCTTCACTTTCGAAACAAGTTGTACACCCTCGGGGACTCCCCCAATCCACATGATGTATTCCTCAGGCGGATTGACGAGTAACATCGTCAACGGCGCTTTGATGCCAAGCTTCTTCGCAAGCGGAGTTCCAGAATAACCAATATTCGCCATACATAAATTATACGATCAAATGAGCGCCTTTGGCGCCATGGCGCTCTGCGCAACTTGACACCTGACACATGAGACATGATACTTGCAACAATGACTCGCTGGCTTGATCCACTTCCTGTAAATGTCCCCGCTTCTTTCTCAGCCTTGGGCTTGCCCCCTCTCATCGCACAGACTCTCATCCGACGCGGGATACTGACTCCCGACTCAGCTCAAGCCTTTCTGCATCCCGACACACTTCCGTCAACGCCATTTCCCAATATCGAATCTGCCGTTGATATCATCCATGAGGCTATCCGCAAGCATGACATGATCTGCGTCTGGGGCGACTTCGATGTAGACGGACAAACCTCCACTGCATTGCTAGTGCAAACCCTGCGCGTGCTGGGAGCGAATGTCGTTTACTACATTCCCATCCGTGGCAAAGAGAGTCACGGCGTGCATATCGAGAGTCTCAAACCGATCCTTGATAATGGCGCAAAATTAATTGTCACCTGCGATACCGGCATCACCGCCAACCCAGCCGTTGACTATTGCAACTCGCGCAATGTGGATGTCGTTATCACTGACCATCACGATCTCGGCGAAACACTTCCGAACGCCAAAATGATCATCAATCCAAAATTGTTGCCGAAAGAACACTTGCTCGCAAATCTTGCAGGCGTTGGAGTCGCATATAAACTGGCAGAAGCGTTGTTAAGTAGTAACGACTTTAGTCGTTCAAACCAAACGGCTGAAGTCGTTACTACATTACTCGATCTTGTCGCCCTGGGCCTGATCGCCGATGTTGCCTTGCTCAAAGGCGAAACCCGTTCACTTGCGCAACGCGGCATTCAAGCCCTCCGCAACACAAAACGACTTGGACTGAAAGTGATCGCTGAACTCTCCAGCACAAATCTCGAATCACTGACCGAAGAAACCATCGGCTTCACATTCGCTCCGCGCTTGAATGCGCTCGGCAGATTAAGTGACGCCAACCCCGCTGTCGAATTATTACTTACCAATGACCCCGCAAGAGCCCGCGTGCTCGCCGCGCAGATCGAGGGACTTAACGCACAACGCAGACTCTTGACGAGTCAAGTCACCGAAGCGGCGGAGGCGCAGTTGCGTGAACATCCTGAATTGCTCACTGAGCCAGCCATTGTCCTATCGCATCCCAACTGGCCCGGTGGCGTGGTTGGCATCGTGGCAAACCGCCTCGTGGACCGTTATCACAAGCCTGCCATATTGTTCACCGAATCAGAAGACGGCATCTTGCGCGGCTCCGCTCGTTCCGTTGAGGGACTGCACATCACTGAAGCGATCACGGCAAACAAGGATCTGCTACTCAATTTTGGCGGTCACCCGATGGCAGCAGGTATGTCACTGCAAAAGGATGATCTCATAGCCTTCCGCAGAGGGCTGGGCAAAGCGATCGAAAAACAACTTGGCAAAATAGTCCGTGAAGAACCAACCTTACACATTGATGCGTGGCTCCGCTTGGATGAGATCGATCTTGATCTAGCCAGTTCGCTGGAAATGCTGGCGCCCTTCGGCGCGGGTAATCCATCCCTGACCATGGCAACGCGCGGAGTAAAGTTGAAGTCCGTTTCGACGATCGGGAAAGCCAAAGAACATCTACGCTTGACGGTTGAAGATGAAAACGGACGGACGCAAGGAATTTTATGGTGGAGCGGCGCGGGTGAAGAGTTATCCGACCCTTCGTCTCCGCTCAGGGTGGGCAGTACATTTGATATTGCCTATTCCCTGCGCGCCAGTTCCTTCCGCGGACAGAAGCAAGTCACACTGCAGTTTGAGGAATTTCGAGTAACAGAAGAACAGGTACTTGAAATCCACAAGTCAAAACTGGAAGTAGTGGACTGGAGACTGCAAAGCGGCAAGTGGCAGGAACTCGAGAACGTTTTAGTTTGGGCTGAAGGCACAGATAAGGCAAATGGCAAACCGCGCTCTGGAATGACACCATCCGATGAACTCGTGATTTACACGACGCCCCCATCTCTTACAGAGCTGCGCGCCGCACTGGAAATCGTGAAGCCGAAAAAAGTTTATATCATCGGCGTATCCCCCGCGTCACTCAAGGCGGATGAGTTTTTATCACAACTGGCAGGCTTGGTGAAATATGCAATTAACAACAAAGGCGGAAAAGTCTTGATCAAGGAACTTGCCAGCGTAACCACCCAACGCGAGAGCGTGATCCGAATCGGCTTGGAGTGGCTGGCGGCTGGGGGTCACGTAACAGTTTCGGCTGACGCGGGAGCGGATGCGGTTCTATTATCCGCAGGGAATGGCGTAGCGGATCAATACGTCCAGAAGGAATTATTTATCGCGGTCAAAGGCATCCTGGAAGAGACCGCCGCTTATCGCGCATATTTTTCGCGCGCGAATATTGATTCAATTATGGGGTAGATGTGGCTGTGGGGGTTGGGGTGGAAATATCAATAACTGCGACCGAATCGAGATTAATGGAACCGCCCCCAATGTGTGTGATCGTCACGGAATGTGAAGAGAGGCTCAGCACCGGGGATTCCCACTCGCTTCCAAGTGTTGCCGGGGCGAATTGATCGAGGGAAAAATCCACGCCGTCGAGTTTGATCGCAATGGTACCAAGACTTGGACCCGCCTGATATGCGATGCGAATCTTCTGCCCGACAAAACTGAGCTGCACCGAATCGCCGATCGTATTCGAGACGTGCAGGGTGTTTTGATATACGTCGCCAACACCGCTTTGACCGATCCAATTACCGGTGTAGTTAAATTTAAAATCTGCATCGTCATACTTAACACCCAGCACCAAAGCAGTCGGGCTGGCAGTGGCTGGCGCCCTCGTCACATCGGGTACGACAACCAGAGTCGGCACATCGGTGGGAAACAGCGTTGACTGCAAGTCAATAATTACGTGGGTTGGGATTTCAGTGGCAGTCGCAGTACCGGGCGGTGCATCAGTTGGTAAAGCAATGCCGGGTTCGGTGGCGAGATATTGATACTTCAACGTGGCTGCCGATTGGCTGGGCTGCACCGCGCCGCGCGATGCGCCGAGCCGCGCAGCAAATAACACGAGGCAGATTCCCACAACAGAAATAAAGCCGATGAAGATCGGGATAAAAAAGGAACGGTCAAG
>JAYUGV010000075.1:0-13601 GCA_043767565.1 Anaerolineales bacterium | reverse complement strand
AGCGCATCCCGAATGGCTTGTTCACGCAGCTGGCTTTGCAACGTCCCGATCTCGATCAACTGCGTCTGCAGCCTGTCCATGGCACGGCGCAGGTCCTTTTCCGCTTCCTTGCGGTCGGTCACATCACGAAAAACCATCAAACGACCATTGATCTTATGGCTGTCATCATACAGGGATGTGATCCGCAGATCCAAATAATTGGAAGGTTTGTTGGGAGCTCTTAATTCGGTACGGATCTCGATCCCATTCAATAACTGCTCGGTATTTTGTTCCCACTGTTTTAAAACTACAGAGACGTTTTGACCAATATAAGAGGCGGGCTCGTCATTAAGAATGTTCTGCATGGCTGGGTTGATATCCACAATACGTCCATGTTCATCCAACACCAGCACACCGTCACTCATGCTTTCGATCAGATGCCCGCGCGCCACGGGGAGCAGGTCCATGAATTGGTGGCGGAATACGGCGTAGGCGTAGAGAATGCTGGAGATGCCAAAGGAGACCGGCGTCATATCCAGATCTGCAAGTTCTTTATAATTCATTTGGGTATAGATACTGGCGGCAAATGGGATCACCGAAGCGGCCAGGATGATCAGATATTGTCTTCTAAAGAACGGGTTTGCCCGCAGAGAACCGCCCCCCAAAATAAGGAATGCCAGCAGAATAAGCGCATAAGAATAATAGGTGTTGATCCAAAACCCGATCCCACGTTCGATATGCAATACCGTAAGTCCACCCAGGGTTCTGAGATCGAACGACCCAAACATCAGGCGGGTATCTGACCAGACAAGCATGATGATGGCAAGCGGCTGGATACTGAACAGGAAAATATTCCAGGCGTTCAGCCGATTTTCGTGATGAGTGACCTTTAATACAAATGCCAAAAATAAGGTCGGGACAGCAACCACCCCGAAATACATGATCCGCAGCCAAAGGAGTTTGTCATCCAACTTAACCAATGACCAGGTCATCGCATACGCGCCGCTCCACACAAAGGTGCTTAATAACAAACCGCCCAGCGCGATGGAGCCCGGGATGTCACGCCGTAAAATAATGACCGCAACAACAAGGGCGGTCAGTGCCGAGGTGAGTAGCACCAAAGCATAAGGGTGGAACTGAAATATCATAATATCAATATACTTTGTTGAGCAGCAGAATGCAGTTTATTTTAATGCATACTTGCCATGGAACGGCGCGCAGGTTTATCGTGCCGCCTGTTCCGGAGACAATAAGCAGCGCTACGCATCCCAGCATACTAGAGGCTTTAGATCACTGATGTTACGCACCGTCCCGAAGGATTTGACGGCATAACAAGGTTTTCAAGAAATCCTTCGGGACGTTTTGCGTAAGGTGAATTAGATAAACGACAGGCTCTTTGTTTAAAGAGCCTGCGCATGTAAATGTGTTTGAGTTCATTCCTTGCCAAACGAGTCGAGCGCATCGTCCAGGCTTTCATACATGGGAATGTTCTGTAGAAACCCGGTAATGCCGAGCACGTTGTAGATCTGCGGCGGGGCATTGCACAATTTCAAGTGGACAATTTTAAAGCGATCCTCTTTGGGCGTATACATCTGATACAGTTTTTGGATCGCCCGAATACCGGCGCTGGTGATCGTATCGAGGTCGGTCATATCGATGAGCATAAAACGCGCACCGCCCTCATAGGCAGTCCGCGCGATCTCCAAAAATTGTTCTTCGCTTTGCCCATCCAACCAGCCACGGATATAAAAAACTGTCACCGGCACAGCCGCCTGTCTTTGTTCAGTTGTAATCTTCAAGTCACTGTTCATACATTGCTCCTCGATATAAGCTGGCATCTGCAAGTGTTAACACACAGCCGCCGTGACGTTACGCAAGCTTTACCTTATCACCGTCCACGAATCCGCGCCTGCCAGATGAATCTTTCACGTTGATGCGCTTGCCCTTCACACCGATCTTGGCTTTGGCGCCATCAGCCGCTTCCAAGACTGTCAGCTGTGTACCAGCTCTGGCTGTAGTTAACACAGAAGCAGATGCTCCTGTGGCAGAATATATTTTCGTACCAGTAACTAAAACGGTGACTTGAATTTTTCCAGGCGCGGGGGCTGGCGTAGCAGGTGGCGTTGATAAATTAACCGGGGGTGTAGTTGGGGTTGAAGTTGGTTGAGTTGCTGGCGTGGGAGTCGTGGATGGGGTTACCGGCGCGTCATTGACTGGACTTGGAGCTGGTTCAGTTACAGGAGCCGGAGTTGTGCTGGCAACTTTTTCCAAATACCAGGCGGCGGCAAAACCTGCCTGTCCTTGCGCAGTCCGCACCTTTACCCACTGACCGTTCACACCGACCTGCGCTTCAGAGCTGGCTTCGACCAATGCGAGGTCCGTTCCAGCCGGAACATTCACGACCAAATTCGCCATGCTGGATGTATCTGTACTTGAGCGGATGTTGAGTCCCCAGGTCACTTCTGCCATGACGCGGGCACGCGGTCCGCTCATAATTGGCGTACCAGTTGTCGGCTGAGAAGGAGGCGGGGTTGTCGTCGGTGTGGATGATGACGGCGTGGAAATAGTCCCGCCAGCCGTGGAACATTGGTAGATCAGTATTTGTTGAATGGAGCGTTGGAGCGGATTGCCGCGGCTGTAGCGCGCCATCAACAGGTCCTCTTTGGCGGTGCCGGGCGAGTAGGGATAAGGGTCAAGCATGAGATAGTCATTCCCCTTGCGTGCATAGACCATCACATAATGCCATTGCAAACCGGGCGCAGGCGAACTATCCACGCGCACCACCACGGGTTGACCTGCCGCGAGCGCCGCATCGATCTTGGCAAGCGGCGCATCGGTATTTTCGCAACTGACCTGTTCTTTGAGGGTGATCTGCGGATGGACTTTGGCGATCACATCCCACCGAATACCCGAACTGACAAAGCCATTGGCGCTCTTCATTTTTTCATTGAGCGTGCGCGGAGTTTCAGGATATCCATGCCCGCTAACCAGCATGGCAACACTGGTCAACGCACAACCATACATGCCAAGGGTATCCCCGGGGTCTCCAAAGCCAAGCAGGTCATTCTTCCATTGCGGGTCTTGCTGAGAAAGGTACACGAGTTGAAATGTCATGGTTCCTCCAGTCGGTTGGTCAGGACAATGGGTTAATTATACTCTCTTGGAAAGATGAATTTATTCAGCAAATTGCTCCCAGATCAGCCATCCCTTTGACAAGAACTTCTTTTGCAAATTGACCTTATAGCCCTTCTTCGCCAACGACTCGACCGAGGCACAAAACCATTGTTTTGCCCCATACGTCTTCATTGCGGCTGTTTCTTTGGCGGAACGTTTCCACGCTTCGAAGAAATCGTAGATCGGTTCCCCTTTGATAACATGATGGATCAAGTTCTTCGGCAAAATGGTCTGGAACTCCTCCACATCGAACCCCAGACGGAAGTTGGTACTGAAGACGAGGGCTTCAAAATCCCAACTCTGGACTCCGACAGCTTGCTGTCGCAAATCGAGAAGCAAGCTTCTCGATTCCAGAGTCTTTCTCCTCACAAGATTAGCACACCAAATACTCCCAAACGGATTCGAGGTACCTTCAATCATCAAGCCGCCGGGCAGAACGTATTGCGCGAGCCGTTCGTAGGCAGGTGCGAAGTCCTTTTCTTCGTATTGACGTAACACGTTAAAGGCCCGAATTAAGCGCACGTGTTCGCCTTCTTTCAAAGGCAAATTGAATCCGCCTAAACGGAAGAAGGTTTTATCATCTGCAAAGGGCAAGGCGGCTTCGACACGCTCTTTGTCAATTTCAACGCCGAGGATCTTTAGATCAGGATTCGCACGCCTGAAACGCTCGGCGCTTTCGAGCGTGGTACGCGCGTCAAAGCCGTAGCCGAGGTCAACGAACATCGAATCGGCGAACAGGTTAGAGCTTGGGCTGAGCGAAGTCGAAGTCGTCCGCGTGAGAAGCGCTGGCTCATAGAGCAGGATAAAATTATCGACACGGCGCAGGCGATTCGAAGCGGTCTTCCCACGTGTAGATTGTCCCTCTGGTTTTTTGGATAGACGTGAATGCGGCATGGACTTAATTTTATCCGCTAATGGCTGCGAATTAAATAACTGATGTTAAGCCACCGTCCCGAAGGTTTGACCGACTCAACAAAGTTTTTCAAGAGAACCTTCGGGACGTTCTGCGTAAGGTGAGGTAAATAAAAAAAGGGCGACCGTTTCCGGTCGCCCTTTTTTATTAATCTGCCGCGGTGGCAGTGGCATCTGAAATTTCGGGGAACTCATGCACTGGACCGCCAACATCAATATTGCCGATCTCATTGAAACGTCCCTGCACAAAGCCGGTACCGGCGGGGATCAACTTGCCGATGATCACATTCTCTTTCAAGCCGAAGAGCGGGTCGGTGGTGGAACCGATCGCCGCACCCGCCAACACTTTGATGGTGTGTTGGAACGAGGAAGCCGAGAGGAATGAGTCGGTGCTGAGGGAGGCTTTGGTCACACCCAGCAAAACTTCTGAGAACTTGGCAGGCTGCTTGCCTTCTGCCAACAGTCCTTCGTTGAGCTTGCGCATTTGAAGGCGGTCAACTGAATCACCCGGCAAATACTTTGTATCACCCGGGCGAACCACCTGCACCTTGCTCAACATCTTGCGGGTGATGACCTCAAAGTGTTTATCGTGAATGTTCTGACCCTGTGAGCGATACACCTTTTGCACTTCGGTCATCAGATACATCTGGCAGGCTTCGCGTCCCTGGATCTTCAACACGCGATGCGGGTTGAGCGAGCCTTCGGTCAGCGGCTGACCCGCTTCCACTTTATCGTTGTTCTTGACGAGCAAGCGTGAAGTGTTCGGCACATCATACGTAGTGGACTCTTTTTGGTCGTAGGAGACGATGACCTTGCGATCCTTCTTCTCCACACGGACGCGCCCGCCATGCTGGGCGACGATCTTCGCATCCTCCAAAGTTGCCAGCACCTCACCAACTTTGACCTCCGCCTCATCCTTGACCGCAAACTTCCAGTCTTCGGGCAGGCTGTATTCATCGCTGACGAGTTCACTGTGCTCAATGGTCACTTCGCGGATATCGGCATATTTTTCCGATTGGTTGATATGCAGGGTACCACTGATCTCTGCGACAACGGCTTCACCCTTGGGGGTCTTGCGGGCTTCGAAGATCTCCTCCACGCGGGGGAGACCGGTCGTGATATCGGCGCTGGTCGCAGCCACACCACCGGTGTGGAAGGTACGCAGAGTCAACTGGGTACCGGGCTCACCAATGGATTGCGCGGCGACGATACCGACAGCCGAGCCAAGCTCCACGATATTACCGCGTGCCAGATCGAGGCCATAACACTTGGAACAAATGCCATGCTGTAATTCACAAGTCAGCGGTGAACGGACTTTAATTTCAGACAGGCCAGTAGCGGCGAGCTTGCGCGCCAATTCCTGTTTGATCACATCGTTGTATTCGCCGATCACTTCACCGGTTTTCGGGTCGATCACATTTTCAGCCAACAGACGGCTGAACAAACGGCTGCTCATTGCCTGACCAGCAACATCATCTTTCCTGCGGATATATACGCCGTCATGTGTGCCGCAATCGTGCTCGTTGACGATGATGTCCTGCGCAATATCCACGAGACGACGGGTGAGGTAACCGGCATCTGCGGTACGGAGCGCGGTATCAGCCAGACCTTTACGCGCGCCGTGAGTAGAGATGAAGTATTCCTGCGCGGTGAGACCTTCACGGAAGTTCGAACGGATCGGCATCGGGATAATACGCCCGGATGGGTCAGCCATCAAACCGCGCATACCTGCCAACTGCGAGATGGTGGAGAAACCACCCTTGGTCGCGCCGGAGGATGCCATGGTCGAGAGGTTGCCATCTGGGTCCATGTATCTCTTGACAGCATCACCTACTCGTTCGGTGGTTGCCTGCCAAATTTCAATTTCGCGTTCGTTCTTTTCCTGCTCAGTCAACAGACCGCGGCGGAAATCGCGTTGCACCAATTCCACGCGCTTGAGAGCTTCATCAATGATGCCCTGTCGTTCCGGCGGGATGGTGATATCGGCAACTGCGAGGGTGATGCCAGAGCGGGTTGCATATTCAAAACCAATGGCTTTGACTTTATCCGCAACATCGGTGGTTTTTTCCTGTCCACATAGTTCGTAGACTTCGGCGATCAGATCCTTCACGCCGCCTTTATCGAGTTTCTCGTTGACGAACTGAACTTCGGTCGGAAGAACGCGATTGAAAAGTACGCGACCAACCGTTGTGTTGATCACGCGGGTTTCCGCTGTAGGCAGGCGGTCGCCTTTATCGTCGTACCAGGTCTTGGCGCTGATCTTGATCTCAGAGTGGACTTCCACTTGATCCAGCGCGAACGCCATTTCCACTTCATCGAAGTCAGAGAAGGCGCGTCCATCACCCTTATGCTTGGCTTTCTGCATCATGGTCAGGTAATACACACCCAGCACCATATCTTTGGATGGAGAAATGATCGGCTCGCCATCAGCAGGCTTGAGCAGGTTCTTGGATGCGAGCATTAGAGTACGCGCCTCATGCACTGCCTTTTGTGAAAGCGGAACATGCACAGCCATTTGGTCACCGTCGAAGTCAGCGTTGAACGCGGTGGTCACCAACGGATGTAATTGAATGGCAGAACCTTCAATAAGGATCGGTTCAAACGCCTGAATACCCAGGCGATGCAGGGTCGGCGCACGATTCAGCAGAACAGGTCGATCTCCGATGACAGCTTCCAATGCTTCATACACTTCAGGACGGTTGCGCTCGATCAAACGACGCGCACCTTTCACGTTGGCTGCGTAATTACCCTGTACAAGGCGGGCGATCACGAACGGACGATATAACTCAAGCGCCATGCTTTTCGGCAAACCGCATTGATTCAATTTTAATTGCGGACCCACCACGATCACGGAGCGTCCGGAGTAATCCACGCGCTTACCGAGCAGGTTACGGCGGAAACGACCCTTCTTGCCTTTGAGCATATCGCTCAAGGATTTGAGTTCACGGCGTCCACGGCGGGAAAGCGCCTTGCCGCGCTGTGAATTATCGATCAGGCTGTCAACTGCTTCCTGCAACATACGCTTCTCGTTGCGGATGATGACATCCGGCGCGCCGAGCTCAAGCAATCTCTTTAAGCGATTGTTGCGGTTGATCACGCGGCGATAGAGATCGTTGAGGTCGGAGGTAGCGAAACGTCCGCCATCCAATTGCACCATCGGGCGCAAGTCTGGAGGAATGACAGGCAGAACGGTGAGGATCATCCATTCAGGGCGATTGCCGGAACGACGGAAAGCTTCCACAACCTTCAAGCGGGTGGTAGCCTTCTTGCGCTTCTGCTTCGACTTGGTGGTCTTGACTTCATGCCAGAGTTCTTCAGAGAGCTTGTCGAGGTCAAGACGTTCGAGAATGTCATAGAACGCTTCGGCACCCATATCGGCGCGGAAGACTTGTCCCCAGCGCTGCTTGAGTTCACGATAACGGATCTCGCTGATAAAGGTGAAGGGACGCAGTTCCAGTAGTTCATCGCGTTGGCGCGATGTATTGTTGGATGAAACGGTTGCCTGGCTCTCCAACTGAGAACGGAGGCTTTCCATTTTCATATCCGCGTCAGCTTTGACCCGGCCCGCTTCCATCTTGAGTTCTTCAAGTTCCTTGGCGCGCTGATCCTTTAATTCACCTTCAACAGTTTCAATTTGCTTTTGAACGATCTTTTGGACCTGGGTCAGGTGTTTGGCAGCAACCTTATCACCAGCATCAAGGATCTTTTCGCCAGTCAATTCAAAGATAACGGCCTTCTTGGCAGGTTCGCCCATTTGACCTTGAAGAAGCTTCTCAAGTTTCTGACCCTCTTTGATAACCGGGTCAAGCTTTTCAGCGATAACTTCGTCATAACCTTGTTCAAGGCTGGCGCGTTTCTGATTAATTTCAGCAATCGTATGATCGCGTTTGGTCTTGACTTCGGCGATCTTGGAATTGACATCGGTCGCTTGCTCACGCTCAGAAACGGAGATCTCATCCTCAATACGCTTGAGGGCTTTATTACGGGCATCCTCATCCACATAGGTGACGATGTACTGCGCAAAGTAAAGCACGCGGTCAAGATTGCGGCGCGAGACATCGAGCAGCATCCCCAAATAAGACGGGATACGGCGCGTATACCAGATATGTGCAACCGGTGTCGCAAGGTTGATGTGTCCCATGCGTTCACGGCGCACTGCAGCGCGCGTTACTTCCACACCGCATTTATCGCAGATGATGCCTTTATAACGGGGGTTCTTGTATTTACCACAATAACATTGCCAGTCACGCTGAGGTCCAAAAATGGCTTCACAGAACAAGCCATCTTTTTCAGGTCGCAGGCGGCGGTAGTTGATGGTTTCTGGTTTGAGCACTTCCCCATACGACCAGGACATGATGGTCTGAGGTGATGCCAAACTGATACGGAGTGCGGTCAGTCCCTTGGTTTCCACTGGATACTCTCCTTGATAGAAAATATTTCATACAAGTAAATCTCTACATAGCATGGAGTTGGCATATGCTAGAGACAAATCCCGTTCGTTTCTTTAAGCTAGAAATGGAACGAATGGGACAAACAAAAGCAAACGCTTAAGAGTTTTCTCTAAAGCGCTTGCGATGCAATTACTCGTTTTTTGTCGTCCAACAAATGAATTATACGCAGAACAAAACGAAAGTCAAGGAATTTTATCTGAATCTCGTTGGAATCGGGATTTTAGGTCAATAAACCCCTCGCAAAAGCCAAAAATCCCTGCACGTCCTTAAAATTCGTGACCATGCCCACCGAAATACGCACTGCCCCCATCGATTTGCTATCGAAACATAAGCGGAAATCATCTTGTGAAAGACGATCTTCATGCCCAGGTCTAGTAAAGCAAACATCCAGCTCCACTCGCGAAACCCCCATGGCAACTTCACCCGCGCCCGGATTGCAAAAACAACCGGTACGCAAGGATATATTCACTGCGTTTGCCTGTTCTTCCACCAGACGATGATGGGCAAGTTCACCGTTTTGATCGTAAAAATTAACAGTGACTGCTCCGCCTCTATCTTCGCCTGATGTTGGTCCGTAGACCCGAACCAGCGGCACCCCGTTGCTGTGTTTCAACTGCGTCAGATTACTCAACAACCAGCCAGTCAACGCATGCACACGTTCATGGATCACATCATAGCCAATCGACTCGATATGCTTGAGCCCAATTTCAATCGCAGGGATGTTCAAGTAATCAATCGTCCCATCTTCGAATGCAGATGCGCCCTCAGCCATGTAGTATTTATCGCCCTGCACCGATGCAACTGTGATCGTCCCACCTGCAAACCATGGACGATGTAATTTCGCTAACGCCTCTTTTCGTGCGATCAACGTCCCAAGCCCAGTTGGGTAGCCAAACATTTTATAAAATGAGACTGGCACAAAATCAGGCTTGACCTTACTTAAATCCAATTGACTCGTTGGGACAAATGCCGCGGCATCCAGCAAAACATCCCA
The DNA here is from genome assembly GCA_043767565.1 of Anaerolineales bacterium. Lineage (GTDB taxonomy): Bacteria > Chloroflexota > Anaerolineae > Anaerolineales > Villigracilaceae > Defluviilinea. Next base: position 4,091 of record JAYUGV010000075.1, on the reverse strand, counting down.
GCCGTATTGATGCGCTTCATCGATCCATGCCAGCGGATGTTTTACGGAGGAAAAATTCGATTGAGCGGGATAAGCAAAAAGATTGTGTCCGCTTTTCGAAGGCTGAGACAGTTCCCGGCTGAGTTGCGAAGCGTCCACCCGCATGTCTGGCAAAGCGACCGGGATGTAGGTCACATCCGCACCGCGCACGTGCGCGAATTCCCGAATCCCGTTGACCGAGTTGTGATTGTCAAATGTCAAAAGATAACGCCCGTTCGAGAACGGATACGATTCGCCGATCAGCTTCAATGCGCCGCTGGCATTCGCTGTGAAGATCGCCAGATATTCATCGGGATCGGCATTGAAGAACTTCAATATATATTCGCGTGCATGTTCAACGAGGCGCGTCGCCGCTTGCGATGTAGGGTTGCTCGAATGTGGATTGCCGAAAACATGTTCGGCAAGTAATTTATTATGACGGCGCAATTGCGACTCGGCATACAAGCCGCCGCCGGTGTAATCGAGGTAGATGTGTCCGCCCGCATCGAGACGCGCATATTCGGTGGCGCGCAGATCATCAATGATGTGTGTTGTTGGATAACTTGGATACGATTTCAGAAAAGCAACAAAATCAGGATCAGGTTTGGTCATGTCGAACTCCTGCGCTAATTTAACCACAGAATCTTTTATTCCGTCCATGCAAGGCGGGCGGTTTTCCCGATGAAGCAATCCCCAACTTCATGAGGGAGATTGTTCCGCCCTCCTTTGACTATGCCGCCAGCGAACGGCGGCTCCGCTCAGGATGGCTCACAATGACGGGATGCGACAGGCTATAATTATCTCATGCCTCGTATCTGCATTGTACCGCGCGTGGAAGGACTCGCTGGTGTTGCGTCCTTTCGACTCAAATTCGAAAACGGACTGCGCGCCCGCAGCGTTGATGTCACTAACGATATCACCCAGCCAGCAGATGCCGTTCTCGTTCTTGCCGGGACGAAGAACCTGCTTCCGTTATGGCGAGCGCATCGGTGCGGACAACGGATCGTGCAACGCCTTGATGGTGTCAACTGGGTACACCGTGTACGTTGGGCGGGATTGCGATACACCGTGCGTGCAATTTATGGCAATGCCAACCTTTCATTTATCCGCAGACGTCTGGCAGACAAAGTAATTTATCAAAGTCAATTTATAAAAGACTGGTGGGAGGATTGGTATAAGCCAGCGCGTGTTCCCGCTACTGTGATCTTGAATGGTGTTGACTTGGATCAATATACGCCGCACGGTTTACATGAACGCCCTACCGGTCATTATCGCCTTTTGATTGTGGAGGGAAGTATGTCAGGTGCGCTGAATTCTGGATTGTATAGCGCCATTGAGCTTGCTAATCTTCTTTCACATAAACACAAGATCGAATTGATGATTGTCGGTCGGGTTGACAAACACACCCAAAACAAATTGGACCGTCAAACCGCATTTCGCATCAAATTCATGAATACCATTCCACGCGAACAGATCCCGTGGATGATGCGTTCGTCGCATCTTTTATTCTCCGCAGAAGTGAATCCGCCTTGTCCAAATTCGGTGATCGAATCATTGGCATGTGGACTCCCTGTCATCGGCTTTGATACTGGCTCGCTCTCCGAGATCGTGCAGGGCGATGCGGGGCGACTCGCACCTTACGGCGCCAATCAATGGAAACTGGAGAAACCCAACATTCAATCACTCGCCAATATTGCGGAAGAAGTTTTAGAGAACAACGAGCATTTCCAAACAGCAGCGCGCCAGCAGGCAGAGACCGTATTGGGTTTGGATAAAATGGTGGATGAATATTTGAAAGTGCTGTTGTAATTATCCCCGGTGGTCGAGTAGACACGAGCGACAGCGAGCGTCGTATCGAGACCACACATAAGCAAGAAATATTCCATTACATAGAGTATTTAGGTTACTGGTGGTTTCGATACGCCCTTCGCAACAAACGCTCAGGGCTACTCAACCACCGTGATAAATAAAAAAGGAGACTCATATGTCTAACGATGAAGCCATTACATTTCTAAAAAAACATTTGCAATCCATTCGCGAGAATGACTCGAAAACCTATAACGAAACCACTGGTGAAGACCTCACCCTCTACGAATGGTGGATCACCCCCCATCGTATTGACGGACTGCCCTTCCATGAATTCATGATGGGCGCTAATGAGAAACAAGGTACGGTCTTTGGCGCGGAGGGCAAAGGCAAATCTGCAACACGCTATGACCTGTCCAATCTGCATATTCAAAACTATGGTGAGACTGCCATCGCCAGTTACACCTTACTCATCAGCACCGCATCCTCTGAAGGCGTGAAAGTGGCATCGCACAATGAAAGCCGTGTGATGGTGAAACTCAACAACGCGTGGAAAGTTGTCCACGTGCATAAATCGCCTGCGTGGCAGGCTCCGCATATTCCAGCATGATTCGTTTCCCCGGCAAACTCGCTGTACAGCAGCGCGTGCTTCCGAATTATCGCGCACCGTTCTTTGACTTACTCGCCTCCACCTGTGACGGTGGGATGAGTCTGTTCACAGGCTTGCCGCGTGATATTGAAGGCATTACAACTGCAAAGCAATTACAAATTGCAAATTACAAATTAGGTCAGAACATTCATTTTTTCAATGGTCAATTCTATTTGTGCTATCAACAGGGATTAATGGATTGGCTCAAAGAATGGAATCCCGATGCGCTCATTGTGGAAGCCAATCCTCGTTATCTCTCAACATCGTCCGCAGTAAAGTGGATGCATCAACACAACAAACCTGTCATCGGCTGGGGACTGGGTTCGCCGCCCATCAGTGGATTTAGGAAACAACGCAGACATTCGTTCATCAGTCAATTTGATGTGCTGCTCACCTACAGTCAACGCGGCGCGGACGAGTATGCCGCCCTGGGTTTTCCGCGCGAGAAAATATTTGTAGCATACAACTCGGTAGCTATGCCGCCAACATCCGCCTTAGACCGCCGAACGCCGACCACCGACCGCGTGACGATTTTGTTTGTGGGGCGTTTGCAAGCCCGCAAACGACTTGATCTGCTTTTACGCGCGTGCGCTGAAATAAAACAGGATATAAGATTGGTAATGGTCGGCGATGGACCGGAACGCGCCACGCTCGAAGCACTGGCAAAAGAAATCTATTCGAGCGCGGAGTTTATCGGGGCAAAGCATGGAGCTGAGCTAAAGCCTTATTTTGCAGAAGCAGACCTCTTCGTCCTGCCCGGAACCGGCGGACTCGCCGTCCAGGAAGCGATGAGCTATGGGCTGCCGGTCATCGTCGCGCAGGGGGATGGGACGCAGGACGATCTGGTCAGAAAAGAGAATGGCTGGCAGATCCCGCCTGACGATTTCGATGCGCTCGTTGCTGCAATGAAAGACGCGCTGTCAGATGCAGCGCGCCTGCGAAGGATGGGAGCAGAATCCTATCGGATCGTGAAGGAAGAGATCAATATCGAAAAGATGGTCGAGACGTTCGTGAACGCATTGAATTCATTCAGGTGACAGTCATTTTGCTCCCTTCGTTTCACTTCGGGAGTACTTCACAAAAATGGCTGTCACTTTGTTTTCAAGAAAACGAATTTACAGCCTCATCCAAATTATTGAAAATGAACATATTTTGCATAAAGCCCGTGATATTCAAGACATAATAGATCTGCGGGTTGGGACAGATCAGTTTCAAGTAGGGTGATTTATACGGCTCCGCGCTGTGCTGATGCATGAGTTCAACATCGCCGGGCGGCGTGAGCAGCTTGAAGATCTTTTGGATCGCGCGCAAGCCCGCGCTGGAAAGCACCTCCAACTCGGATAGATCAAGCAGGAGATATTTCGCGCCATCTTCACACACCTGACTGGCATGATCAAGCAATTGTTGCTCGGTACTGCCGTGCAGATGACCACCCAGGTGCAAAATAGTCACCGCGGTTGCACCCTGAACCTGCGAGCTGGTAATGGATAGTTCGCTCATAAAAACTCCTTTGGTGTTAATACTCAGTACTTCACGAAAAAGTTCCCGTAGTGGCGACTTCAGTCGCTTGGTGGGTGGTCAAAAACAGTGATGAACGAATGCGGCAGCATTTTTTAAC
>JAYUGV010000074.1:0-13626 GCA_043767565.1 Anaerolineales bacterium | reverse complement strand
AATTGATCGCCATCATACGGTCCACGCTTTGAGGGAAGCGGCTGGCGAACTTCATGCCCACCAGGGCGCCCAAACCATGCCCGACCAGCGCGATCTTGCCAATGCCCATTTCATTGAGAAAACGATCCAGCAGGGAAGCTTGCTGTTCGAGAGAGTAACTCAAAACATTGTGAGCGGTATCTCCGAAGCCCCACAGGTCCAGTGCGTAGGCGCGATAGGAGGTTGAGGCGACTTGCATGGAAGCGATCCAATACTTCCATGAGCCAACCCAACCGTGCAGGAAGATAACAGGACGACCGCGTCCTAATACCTCGTAATGCACAATTGAACTATCGAGAAGAATAGCGCTCAAATTTTATTTTCCAAACTTCGCAAGAATAGCTTTTATAGCCTGAGTTAATTGGTCAGGTGCAAAGGGCTTCAGTAAATATTCCTCGGCGCCAGCATCCAAGCCTTGTTTGATCTCACCGTCCTGGCCTCTGGCTGTCAGGAAGACAACAGGGATATCTTTCAGATCAGGATCGGCTTTCATGACTTTGCAGGCTTCGTAGCCAGTCATACGCGGCATACGTACATCCATCAGGATAAGATCGGGGTTGACCTTGGGCGCCATTTCAACAGCCTCCTGCCCATTGGATGCCGCAAACACCTCGTGCCCTGCAAACCGCAGGGTGAAAGCCACCAAGTCCCGAATATCCCGTTCGTCTTCTGCAATTAATATCTTAGCCATTCAAGCCTCATTGTTTTTCATGCACCGGCAAGGTGAAGGAGAAGGTACTGCCCTCGCCCGGGATGCCGCTGCTTTTCATCCAGATCCGTCCGTTGTGCATTTCCACAATTTCTTTAACGATGGAAAGACCCAAGCCCGTTCCCGGGGTTGCCAACACGAGCGGGTGTTCGCCGCGATAGAAACGCTGGAAAACGCGCTCATGGTCCTCCAGGGAAATGCCAATGCCGTTATCTTCCACATCCACCTGCACTTCATGTCCCCCGTTCAAGGACTGGACCTGAACTTTGATCGTGCCATTTTCAGGCGTGTAATGGTAAGCGTTAGAGACGAGATTCGCCACGATCTGCCGCACACGTTCCATATCGCCATTCACGAACGGCAACTTCGCGGGCACATCCAACGAAAGACCCATTGGTTTATTCTCTTCCTGCGAACGCCGCAAAACATCTTCGATGACATCCTCCGCAATCTCACGCAGGTCAAGGGCTTGCAGTGAAAGAGTAACGCGACCCGATTCGATCCGCGAAACATCCAGCAGGTCATTCACCAAAATATTGAGGCGCTCGGTATTGCTCTTGATAATATTCAAGAAGTGCGTCTGATTTTCATTCATGGCACCCGCCGCGCCCATCAAAAGGACATCGGTATAGCCGCGAATGGAAGTCATCGGGGTGCGAAGTTCGTGACTGACAGTTGCTACAAACTCGGATTTCAAGCGATCCACTTCTACTTCATGGGTGATATCACGGAAGATGGATACGGTTCCGAGGAAATCGTTTTGCAGGATCACAGGCGCAAGGTGGACCAGTACGATACGTCCATTTTGCAGATCCAATTGTTCGGCAAATGTTTCGCCATCGTAGGAAGCCGGAGTATCTGACCAATCGCGAATGGTTTGCATCCACGAACCGGCAGCCTTGCCGAACAAGCCGCCAAATACATCCAGCGGTTGTCCAACCACACGGCCCGATTCCAAGTCGAGAATATCTTCTGCAGAACGGTTCATAAACGAAATGCGGTTATGTCCGCCTGTAACCAGGACGCCATCTGCCACGGCTTCAAGGATGGCTTGCGAACGGCTGGCATCTTCCTGTTCACGGCGCAGCATGCCGCCCAAACGTTCAGCCTGATCACGGATAAGTTCGTACAGATGCGCGTTATTGATGGCAACTGCAACCTGCCCGGCAATGGCTTTAACAACATTCAAAAGTTCAGGGCTGAAATATCCCGGCTTACGATGGAAGACCATCAAGACGCCAATAACATCTTCCGCCACCAGCAAAGGCATGACGATCGCACTGCGGTGCTCACGTGAAGATGCGGCTGTCTTTACCCAGCGTTGATCATCGAGGAGATCCTGGACGAGCACTGGCTCGCGATTCTCAACGACCCAGCCAGCCAGACCCTCACCGATCTTTAACTTGAAACCACGTCCCTCGCCGCCGATCTTATCGGTGAGATAGCCGTAGCCCGCCCGGTAGTGCAGCATATTATCATCAACACTCCGCAGCATGATGGTACCCTGTTCCGCACCGATCGCATCGTTTAGTAATGCAAGCGTACGATTGAGGGCGCGGTCAAGATCAAGGCTGGAGGATACTTCTGTAAGAATACGCAGGAGCGTTTCGGTATTTTGTTGTTCGCGCTGTAATTGAGCTGTACGTTCGATCACGCGTTGCTCAAGCTGTTCTGCCAGGCGTTGGGTCTCATTGAACAAACGACCATTTTGGATGGCGACAATCGCCTGGTTTGCCAATGTGCTGAGAATTTGCAGATCATCCTCAGTGTAAACATTAGGCTCATAGCTTTGAGCAGAGAGCATACCAACTGTCTTACCGCCCAGCACCATAGGCACAGCCAAAATCGAGAGCGGCGTAGCGGGTCTACCGTATGTCACGCCGCCCATATTGTCCACAGTCTCAGCCCCATGCAATAACAAAGATTCACCTGAGGAAATTACACGTCCGCTCAAACCCTGGTCAAGCGGAATGCGGGTGATTGGAGCGCGTTTATCGTCATCCACAAGATAAACACCTTCGATATCGTTGGTGATTTCATCGAAAAGGCTGATGACAAAGGACTCAACCGGCATGAGACGCTTGGCGGCATTGTGAACCGCCACATATATCTGTTCAGGATTCAGATTTGCGCCCACCTGATAACTTGCCTTGTTTAGCGTTGAGAAACGATCCGCTGTCAGTAAAGTAGTTTGGTATAAACGCGCGCTTTCCAAAGCGATGGAAGCCTGATTAGTTAATGTACGCGCCAATTCGATCTCGGCCAGACTAAACCGCACGGAAGTATTTTGATGAACAAAGATCAACGCGCGCAGATGCGATCCACTTGTAAACGGCAGAATGAGAAGCGATTGAGTTGTTTCGCCCAGGAAACTGCTCAACGGTGTTAAGTCTGGTTCAGCAGTGACCGCATCCGTCACAAACACGCCCAGGGATTCCTGCAAGCGTTGGAAGATGGGCGCATCAGGTAATACAGCAGGCAGTTTTGTTTTGCTTTTGGGGGTCGAAAGTTTCCAGACAGGTTTGCCGCGCTCAAAGGCAACCACTGAAATGCGCGGGGCATTCAATGCATCCTGTAGTTCGCGGGCAATTAGATCAAGGATCTTATCTTCTTCAAGTAACCCGCTCAGCGCAGACGAGAAACGATTTAGCAAAGCAAGGCGTTGTGACCGCTCATCCAATTCGCTGGCACGGCTGGAACTATCCTCAAACAATCTTGCATTTTCAAGAGCAACCGCGGCCTGACTGGCAAACGTAGTACCAACCTGCACGTGTTCACGTGTAAAGGAATATGCCTGCCATTTTTCAAGCGCCAACACACCGATCACTTGATTCTTTGAAACGAGTGGCAAACCCAGCCAGGATAAACGCGGCGCTTCCAAAGTTGGGAAACGCGGATCCTGCCGTACATCGCCAACCAGCAAACCCTGCCCGGTACGGATCATCTCTTTGAACAAGGCGCTGCCGTCGGCAGCAACAGTCAATCCCAAGCGCCGGTCTGTATCCGGGAAGCCACGCGCCGCCGCAACGGTTAGACGATCCTTCTCACGCAGCCAGAGTGTGGCTGTATCATACGGAATTATAGGTTTAAGCTGATCAAGCAGCGATGCGACCAACTCATTACTTTGCAAACTGGAAGTAAGATTCGTCGCCGCATCGGTCAACGCTTCAAGCTGCGCCGCACGTTCCTGGGTAGTTTGCACCAAGCGGACGTTTTGGAGTGACAAGCCGACCTGCTGGGAAAGTGAAAGCAAGAGAGTTTCATCCTCTTCTTTGAACGCAGCCGGGGTATTGAAGTTATCCAATACAAGTACGCCAATACTTTGTTCACCGGATTGGATCGGGATCAACAAACTCGAAACCGGCAAACGTCCACCGGTTGCCTGACGATACAGCAATAAACCTTCTGTCAAAAAAGTATAGTCACGCGTGAATTGGATCTCATCCACACGCATGGGATGTTTCGTATCAAAGACCTGTCCTGGCAACGACTCACCATTGTGATAAACAATGCGTTTCATCGCATCGTTATCCGCATAGCCGGAAACCGCCTGAGGGATCAGTTGGCTGGCGTGTTCATCCCACAACAACACAACACCCGCATGAGCAACGCTCAAAGCCCGGCGGGCGCTTTCCAACAGTGAACGAACGATATGGTCAGCATCCAATCCGCGCAACTGGCGGCTGAAATCAAGCAGGAGATTCACTTCTTGCAACCGGCGCCGGGTTTCATTGAGCAAGGAAATGTTCTGCAGGATCACTGAGGTCTGGCGCGCGATCTGGTAATAAACTTGAAGATCTTCAGTTGTGAACGCGGGCAATGCTTCAGGACTGAGCGCCATCATGGCGGCAACCGTCTTTTTCTCGATCTTGATCGGCAAACACACCAAAGACTTGGCACGCAATGCAGTCAACAACGGAGCATCGCGCCAATCCAGATCCTCATCAAGGCTTGAGATCAGGATAGCTTCGCCGGTCTGCAAACAAGCTCGAAGCGGGTTCCGCTGCCCGAAGAGAGCTTCAGGGTTGGTCTGGCGGGAAATACTTCCCAGTACATGCACCAGCCGCGGTCCATCTGCGGCAACTTCTGCGATCATCGCAACAGACATTCCCAGTTGCGTCAGTGTTTCGCGCCCCAATGCCTGCAGGGCTGATGACGAATCCAACTGACGGCTGACGGATTCGGTAATCGCAAGTCCAGCCCGCACACGTTGGGCGCGCTGATCAAGATTTTGTATCGCGATGGTTTGGTCCAGATCTTTGCGAAGCAAGATCGGCAGGTCGTTCTGCGTAACCGTAAGCAGACGCTGCTGTCTTTCCATACCCGAAGATAAAGATTCGACCTGATTGTGCAATGCGGTATAACGTGTGTGGCTGTATACAAGCAGTGAAGCTTGGGCCGCATAGATCTCGAGCGCTTCGATGGTCGCACGATCGGGCCGCATGCCATCGCGCGGAGCATCAAGGCTGATCAAACCCAGCGGATTTCCCTGGCTATCTTCCAGCGGAACAATAAGGATGTCATCATGGTCCCAGGCGTTGGGTAAATTTTTCGATTTCCCAACCGCATCAACCGTTACCATGTGCACGTCAGCTGGAATTATGGGCGCCTGATCGACGGGGATGAAATAGGACCGGCTGACCCGAAACTGCGGCTTGAGCAATTGCTGGATGCTGGATAATGGCGACTTGCGCGACATCAATTCATTCAATTGATCTGGAGCCAACCCAACACCGACCACGCGTCTTAATAAGCCGGTATCTGATTCGTAAATACTGATCAGGACCACCCCGAAAGGTGTCGCTTCACGAACACCGTTGGCGATCAGCCGCAGAGATTGCTCAAGGGGTTGATCGAAGTTGATGAACGGATTGACTTCGGATAGTTTGGTAAGCGCATCGGCACGACGGCGGTAACGTTCCACAGACTGGCGTTGAACTTGATAGCGATTCGCATTTCCGATCGCAACAGCCGCCTGAGAGGCAAGCGTTTGGATCACATCCAGAGAGACTTCATCAAAAAACGACGCCTGTTGTGAATGTAGATGGATCAAACCAATGGTTTTACCCTGGTCAACGATCGGCACGATCATTGACGATTTAACATCCTGATGAGGTTGGGTTTGCCCAGGCTGGGTATGGTCTGTAATGATCTTCGGTGTGCCGGTTGCAATGCTCTCCAGTTCGGAGGGCGAAAAGCTAACAGCATGCTGGCAGCCGATAGAAAGCGTAACAAGCGGCGGGTTGGATGAAGCGGACATGTCAAAGAGCAGGATGGTTCCGCACTCAGCACGAGTCGTCTGCAGGCTTTCAGCACGCACGATTTCAAGCAGTGAATTCACATCCACACTTGAATTAAGTTCGCGGCTTACACGGGTGATCGTTGTAAGATGTTCAACCCGGCGCTGTAAAGTTTCATCGGTCGTGGTGGCGCGGGTGGCGTCTTCGAGGGCAGAGGCTAATAGACCGGCGGCGGTGGAAATAATCTGAAGGTCATAATTATTAAAAAATTCAGCTTTACGGCTACCAAGCATTAATTCGCCAAGGCTGCGTTCACGCACAACCAGCGGAACGACAACTGCAGATTCAACCTGTAGGGTCGTCACCAGGGGTCGATAGCTGGGAAGCACACGGCGGTCGGAAATGAGGTGGCCAGACATAAATGATTTCTGGCTGCCTGAAACAGTTAAGCGGTATTGCGATGCATCCACATGCAGGCGTGCAAGAGTGCTCACCGCTTCTGCAGATGCACCCATGACAGATTCGGTGTGCAAGCGCAACTCACCGACCTGCTCATCATATAAAAAGATGGCAGCCAGATCGCCCTGGAAGAGGCGCGCAAGTTCCTGTATCGAGAAGCGCAGGGTCTCCTCGAGGGTCGCGCTGGAGGCAGCGAGGCTGGCGATCCGGCGCAGGGCATCGGAACGCAGGGCGCGCTGACGCGTCTGTTCCACAACAACCGAGTTCTCGATAATGCCAGCCGCCTGGGTCGCCACAATCTCGATCAAGCGCAGTTCGGATTCAGAAAATTCAACCGCAGATTGTTTATGGTTCGAAATCTGGAAATACCCAATGAGACGTTCACCAGAAATCAAAGGTTCAAGAACCGACTCGCGCAGGCTCGCAGCTTGCGACAGATTTTGTAAGCCGAGATCATGCCAGGCTTGATCGGTTGCAGCGTTGTGCGTGATAATCGCTTTTTGATCATGGATGATTTTTTCAGCGGGACTGTTGGAAGCGATCGTGGTGCGGTAAATATCAACGATATGAGAGGGCAATCCCTGGAAAGGCGATTGAGCCTCTAAGGTATTTTTGCTTTCGTCGTAAAGCAGGAAACCAAGCACATCCACTGCAAATAATGGTCTGACGCTTTCAACCAAACGTGCCATTAGATTCGCGTGATCTTGGGATGTACCAAAGGCTTGTGACAGATTGGCAAGCCCGCTTAACTCTGCAGAACGATTCTGTTCGGCGGTGTATAGCATGGCGTTGCGTATGCCAAATGCCGCCTGGGTAGCTATTAGGTTTGCAAGATCAAGGTCCTGTTGTCCAAGCGCACCAGCGGATAAATGACCAAACTCCAACGTCCCCATTAATTCATTTTCAACGGTCAGGGGCAGCCCCAAATATGATTGCACGGGTGAATTTGAATTCCATTGAGGAATGGATATGGCAGGGTTGCGTGTGTCGGGAATCAGAAGGGATTTATGGTGGGTGATCAGTAGATCAGTCAATCCTTCAAAATGAGAACGGGGGGTACGTTGGACGTTCGAAGCACCTGACACATCTAATACATAGGTTGTAAGGGTTTTCCGCGAGGCATCCCAGGTTTTAATTTCCAGTAGATCGGCAGGAATAAAATGAGACACGCTCAGCAGAATCGCATGCAACAGCTCTTCAAGGTTAAGGCTGGCAGAAACATTGGCACCAAAATCCGTAATGAGTTGGAGTATGGATGAATCTGTATTGGCTTCCGCAAGGTTCTTGGAAAACTCGATGTTCCGCATGGCGACCAGCATGAGGAGGTCGGGTCCCGGCACTAGATAGGATGTGACCTCGATCAACTGTCCGCCGATCGAAATACGCTTTTGTCCCTGGCGGGCGCAAAGCTCAATGAATTCTTCCGCGGGCCGAACACGCCGGATCAGTTGTTCCAGATCAGGCAATTCTTCCGGGCGTAGACCAAACCACTCACGCGCCAGGTCGTTAATATATTCCACCCGTCCGCCTGATTGGACAATAAGGATAGCTTCGCTTGTATGGGATGAACTAGTGGAAAAAAGAGGCGAATCTGTTTGGGATGCAACCTGGGCGTTACGCTGTGTCCGCCGCAAGGAAACAATAACTACCACTGGCACAATGAATGCCAATGCTAATATCATCAACCCGAAGCCCGCTTCCAGCCCGGCAATCATTCTCAGATATCACCTTATCCGCCAGTCGCGGAATCCTGCCGGCGGGCTTCCGCCGCGAGCTCAGTGATTTCACGAATGTCGGAAAATGAGTTTCGACTGGGTGAAACAATGCCCACTGACATGGTCATGAAGGGAACCTTTTCCGTTCCCCTATCCGCTGTTGGCGCCAGCACAAATCCCTGCTGTCGGTCCATAAAATTGTAGTGCGACTGCACCTCTTTATTGAAGCGTTCCTTGAAGCGGGCTTTGATCGCCTCAGCTTTTTCATCCGATGTAATGATGACATAATTGTCGCCACCGGCATGCCCAATAAAGTCTGAGGTTGACCCCAACTCATCCACCACTTCGCCGATCAGCATGGCGGTGAATCGCAACACATCATCACCGGTCACAAAACCATAGACATCTTTAAAAGCCTCAAAATTATTGACACGCGCATCGAGCAGTGCCCAGCCTTTTTCACGAATGATGCGGCGCAGTTGATCTTCGATCAAGCGCCCAGCTGGGAGTCCAGATCGAGGGTCGGTAAGGCTCTCGCGTTCAGAACGTTTAATTGCGCCTTGAACACGCAACTTTAATTCTTCGATATCAAATGGTTTGGTAATGTAATCATCCGCGCCCAATTCAAGGCCTTGCAATTTATCACTGCGTTCGTCTTTTTGGGTAAGGAAGATCACCGGGATATGACTGGTACGCATGTTGGTGCGGAGGTTCCGACAAACCTCATAGCCATCAATATCCGGCAGCATAATATCCAGCACGATCAGATTAGGCAGGACCTGCCTGGTCTTTTCCAATGCATCTGAACCACGCACAGCAACATCCACATCAAACTCCATGCCGCCAAAATAGATCTTGAGCATGTTGCCGATGTCGATATCGTCTTCTACAACCAATAGTCGAGATTTTCCCATAAGCGACCTCCAATATTACATGTGCGCGGCGCGCGTCAGTCGGGCATTCTTCGCATTACGACGCACTGCTTCAATTTGTTGGGGTGTTACTTCCCGTTCGAATGAGCGAAACCCGCTCAAAAGAAAACCATGCTTCTTTGCGATCATAGCGATCTCTTCAACACGTGCTCTGGTCAAATACTTTCCAAGCGTATAATCTTCAAAGCGCCCTTCGAGCGCCAGAGCAATCGTTTCAGCCATACAGGCATATGCCTTGCCAGCCGGAAAACCGAAGTTAAAGTGGAAATCAACGGGTCCTGGTACATCAACCATTCCGCCGTCAATAACTAATATATCATCTCTCACCGCCGCCACCATTGCAGAAACATCACGGGGACGGGCGACATCACATACCACACTGCCCGGCTGAAGATGTTCAGGTCGGACAACATCATGGATGGCGCTGGTCACAGTCAGAATCAACTGCGCGTCTTTCAAAACATCCATGGTCGTGCTGACGATCAACTCGCAGCGTGTCTGGACCTTGAGCCTGTCTCGCAGTTCTTCAAGCTTATCCTGCCTGCGACCGATCAGGTAAAGCCGTTCCACGTCATCTGCAAGCAGTTCAGCGCACACTTGTCCGATTGCGCCGGTTGCGCCAACCACTGCGGCTGTCGCGGTTTTTAGGGGGATATCCATGACAAAAGCTGCTTCACGAATGGCATCCACTGCAACCATGACCGTGTATGAGTCGCCAGTGGTAACTGGAACATCCAGTGCATTAGCAATTGTAATCCCGGCATCCCCAACTACGGAAGTAAACGCACCCAAACCCAGGATCTGCGCGCCGAGTTTTTCTGCCAGCCGTCCGGTTTGTATAATCTTACGATAAACTGTCTGCTCTGGCAACTCCAGCATCCGTTTTGGCGTATACGGACAGGCAATAAACCAGCCTTTGATCTCCTTGCCCGTCGCCTGGGATTTTATTCCTTCGATCTCGGAAATATAAACCGGCGGAAAGAACGTAGAGAAAAAATCGATCTGCCGCTCACTGAGAACGCGCCCTAACAACGGAAATTTCCGGCTCACATCCCGTTTGGGGTCAATGGGATGGATGATGAACGCAAAAGCATCCAATTGCTACCAGGATTCCAATTCAGTCTCATTTTTTGGCGGATACAGTCTTTTATGCAGCCCTGCAGACTTGAATTTATGATGATCGCTATCTTCGTAACGAATGTTCTTGTCGATCACACGGCGATCTTTGGATGCCGCCAAAACCACATCTGATTCAATTGTGCGAGCCGGATAGACAATCAACCCAGCACCCAATCGACAGTTATGCCCCACCGCACTACCCATGACAGGGCGATTCGAATGACCGAGGTTTCCTCGTCCATCCAAGGCTCGGATCGGCGCAGGGACGAGATTGTAATCTGTGAACGTTGAACCCGCACCAATAAACGTATTACGTCCAACCACACACATTTGCAAACAGGTATTTTGAGCGATCATGCTGTTTTCCATAACCGTGGTCATGAACAACGCAGCACGGAACGGTAAAAAGGTCCCATCACCTACAACCGAAAGCATCAATTGAACGTCTTGAGAGATATTCACATTATTGCCAATAATACAATTTTCGATCACTGCACCAGCATTGATCGTTACATTATCACCTATGGATGTGGGCCCATGAATGATGGCATGGGGGTCAATGCTGCAGTTTTTTCCGACCGTCACCAGCTCGGAACATTCAAGGATTTGGCGCCCCTCATAAATGGCTTTACCCAGGATCTTCAACTTGAAAGCCAGGTCTTCACCGAGCCGTTTCTCAACACGCGCGCCACGCGAAAAAAGCCCAAACACCACATCTGCAATAAAAATGTGGACCCATGAGTCAATTGCAATTAAGGTACGTAACGGTACTTGAAAGGTCAAGTCACCGCTTTGATCTGCCATATAAGTTGGAACATGGTAATAGCCTAGTTCACGTGACTCTAGGTCAATGATCAGGGGCTCTACATCTGCAACTGGACCTTTCGGGTAATACCATAGATCCGCCAGATACACTCCCCCCGCAGGTGTATAAGATGAAGACAGTGGCAGAGCATGTTCCTTGAATGCAGGTTCATCGGCAGGGAAAGCCGCTCTCACAGCCCGACCTTTTTTCCGGGCAGCTTTAATAAAAGCATTAATGTATGCTTCGTCAAAGAATAAGTTGTCACGATAAACAATGGCTTCTTCGCGGACCAATGGCAACCGTTCCCCGGCTTTCAATTCCTGTTCACGCGTGGCGTAAGGAGCTAGAACGTTGCGCTGATGCAGCCAAAGAGGGTTATTTTGAATGCGCAAATCACGCGCACGCTCATTAAATGGGGAAATAAGATGGTTGTGTTGAAGTATGATCTTGAACATATCAAATACAATTATTCCACAAAATCGTAAAAACTGGGGTGCAAGTTCATTTCTATACGCCCCGGGCGTCTACGTTTTTGTTGGCTTGATCTAATACTAATAAATTGGAGTTTGATCGATGACAATCGTGCAGGCAGCGTCTCCAGCCGCAATACAGGTCTGCTCTTCCACATTAAAGACCTTACCCCCACTCAACCAATACAAAGCTTCCTGTAATAGTCCCACAGCTAAATGGCAGACCGGATCTTGAGCCTTGCGTTCCCAACACAATGGGCAACGGTCTATATGCCAAAGAAGTTTTCCATGTTCTTCTTCAACTCGGACACGCTGGTCGGTAAAATTGTTGAACAGTTCGGCGAAAACTCTGGCGCCGGCACTTACCTTCATAGGAAGAGGTAAAAGACGGAACGCCATTTCGGTAAGCCCCAACTGCGTGCCGTATTGGCGAACCCCGTAATTGAAACAGGCGCGTCCAACCCGCAAGGCAAGTCCACGTCCACCATGCGGACCGTAAGCATGTTCAAGCGTATCTGTAATACTACTGAGTGTATTGAAAGGGAAGGCGAGTTCCGTATCATCCGATGGATAGGCTTCCATCAAAGACGAAAGTGACGCAAGTTTGAGGATGGCATTGACCCCATTTCGTCCCATCACCTCGTCCATGGAAAGAAGAATGATCCTGCCCATGCGGTTGGGATAATAAAATATCTCGGGGGAGGTCATGGAGCCAACGTGACAGAAGGCATGGGGATTGGGGATGACTGGGCTTGAGGAATTAGGTATTCATTGTCTTTATCGAGAAAAGCTTTTAGTCTCTCAGAAAAGTTTTGCGGCTCTTCCAACATGGGAAAATGCCCCGCCATTGGAAAACGCTCGATCTGGGCATGGCTGATCCCCTGCTGCATCGGTTGCCATTGTCTTGGATGGACAACCTTGTCACGATCCCCGTAAATACCCAATGCAGGGACCTTGATCTGGTCAAGCATCGGGCGAAGGTCAGTTCTTCGAAGCGAAGCAATCGAAAGCAGGAACGATTCGAGCGTCGTTCGCGAAAGATCGCGGTCCATCATGGCGGGGAAACGCGGATCGGAACAGATCGCCCGTGAGTAGTAATATTTCATAAAAGCGCGGAAGGGACCCATCATATTGAATAAAACAAATGCACTGGGACGATAACCTGCCATTTTAAGCAACGGCGCTAGTGAAGAACCAACGATCGGAGAACCTACGACCACAACTTTACTAACCCGCTCAGGATAACGAATGGCAACCGATAGGCTCACCGTGCCGCCCATGCTATGTCCTACCAGCGGCGCATGCATGATACCCAACTGATCCATAAATTGATTTACAAGGCTGACAAAATCCTGAACTGCGTAGGTTTCGCGCTTCTTCCCGGATTCTCCAAACCCCCAAAAGTCCATGGCATAGGTACGATAATACCGACCCAGATAACCCATCGTCTCCTGCCACAAGCCCCACGAGCCTAGCCAGCCATGCAAAAGGATGACGGGTTTCCCGCGTCCGTACACTTCGTAATGAACTATTCCCTGGTCAGTAGTAATTGACGACACGGTTTCCTAATCAAATCACGTGAGAGATTTTTCCCTTTTATGACTTCTTATCCATTTCAGCCATGATACCGTACAACAACTCTAACAGGACGGTTTTCACGGTGTCTTTATCGTTCGCAACACAGGGCAGGAACTTAACCTTGCTTTCAAGCCGCAAGGCATGGCGCATATCTTCAAGATCCCACGCATCTTCTTTATCCTGCTTGTTTGCCGCAACCACGTAGGGTGTCGGTGCATACGCACGGAAGGTTTCAAGGATCGAGCGCGCTTCGCGAAAGGTTTCAGGACGGGTGCTATCAACCATCACGATAAACCCGAGCATGCCTTCAGAGAGGATCTCCCACATGAAGTCAAAGCGTTTTTGCCCGGGTGTACCAAACAGATAAAGAACGAGGTCTTCATCCACTGTGATACGACCGAAATCCATCGCAACGGTTGTCGATTCTTTAACCGAGCGCTCAGCCGAGTTGGATATCTTTCGTTCAGTCGCCACAACATCGATCTCGCTGACCGACTGAATGAACTCTGTCTTACCGGCACTAAAGGGACCTGTAACAACCATTTTTACTGTTTGCATAA
>JAYUGV010000073.1:0-5427 GCA_043767565.1 Anaerolineales bacterium | reverse complement strand
GAAGGAACCACCGCGCAGCACACGGGCGCCAGAAGCCTTTTCATCTTCGCGTCCGTCATCTACTTTATATGGGTAAGCTTTCTTCAAACTATGTGTCCATTCCCAAACATTGCCGCTCATATCGGCACAGCCATAAGGCGAATCACCTTGCAGGGAATAGTTGCTAACAGAAGTTGTGCCGCCTTTACCGCCATCACTGGTGTTGCATTTATTTTTATCAAATGGATTTCCCCAGGGGAACTCGCGCCCATCCGTTCCGCGCGCGGCTTTTTCCCATTCCGCTTCGGACGGCAGGCGCAGGACCAATCCCAAAGGCAGTTCGGCTTTGAGCAGGTTGTTCAGCCATTGACAGTATGCCATCGAGTCGGTCCATGTGACATACGTAACAGGATGATCTTTTTTCTTTTCCCAACCATTAACGGGATGTTTGCCGCCTTTGGATTTTATGTATGTATTATACAATTCATTTGTAACAGGGAAACGCGCCATCCAGTAATCGTAGGGAATATCAACGGTGTGTTGAGGTTGTTCAGCGTTATAAGCAGATTTGTTTTCTTTCGTGCTGCCCATCAAGAATTTACCAGAGGGTACGCGCAGTAATTCCATGCCGTTGGAGAGGGTGAGTTTGTTTGGCGGTGTTACAACCCGCGCGGGCTTTTGCGTCTCGATAACGGGTTTCTTTTCAACGGGTTTGGGTTTTGGTTCCGCTTTTGTAACAGATGTTTCCCGAACGGTTTTTTTATCTTCAACTACTTTTTCTTCTTGATGTGTAGTAGGCTCTTCAATTTTCAAACCCAACGACTCGGCGCGTCTTTTCAGACTAACCAGCAATCTTTGTACCCCCCGCTCGCGCTGCCCTTCAAAATAATCCGCATATTGCCATGCACGCAATCTACGAGGTGGTTCACATTCTTCCAAACGCACGGGCAAAATATATATAGTGCCTTCGGGTTTGTAATCGGCAAAGTCCAAAACGATTCTTAATTCACGTTGAACATAGCCTTCTTTTGTAATTGAGCCTTTAGAAAGACAAACAATGATCGCATCAGCAGCTTCGACGGCTTTTTCGATCTCCAAGTTCCAGTCCTGCCCTGGGTAGAGTTCTTCTTCGTCCAGCCATGGGGAAATCCACGGCTCGGAACGCAGTTTTTGGTATAACTCACGCACGGCGGGTTTGTCATTGGAGGAATGGCAGAGGAAGACGCGGAGAGGGCGGGAAGACATAATGATGAATGATGAAGGCAGAATGATGAATTAGCTTAACAGTTTATCATAATCGGCATGGGAACCGATCCAAAACCAGACGATCCCGTCGGGCTTTTCCACACCGAGGGCACGGTACTGCGCTCCGATGCGGACAGACCACAATTGTTTGCGGATATTTACTTTTTTAAAGTGAAGCGAGGGGTGACGAGAGTCAGACTTGAGGAGTTCAAAATTCTTGTCTGCCAGCACCTGTATATCTTTCGGCAGCCGTTTATAATCCTCCCAAAAGCGCGGCAAGGTGCGATGGATCATAAGGACTTGCTCAAACCAGAGTTGTATTCCTTATCCACATCTGCAAGCAAAGTGTCCAGCCGCCCAGAGTTGGCATCATCGTTAATTTGTTTGTCCCACACCTGTGCGTAATACTCTTCGAACCACGCCATGAGCTGGTCTAATTCGTCTGAGGACAAGTTGCGAATGGCAACTTCCATTTCTTGAAGAGTCATTTCTACCTCCAAATACCTATATCAATCAATTGTTTCGTTTGCAATAATTATACCTGTCTCAACAGGTTTTGTTTACGGCAGCGGATTTCCCACCGCGCCGCTGCACGGCGCGCCGGGCCGGAGTTTTTGGCGCAACGCGTTCGTCCGCTTCGCGCGGCGGGTTTGTGAAGTACCCGTCAGGGTATCATTGCTGGAGCGGCAGAGGAGAGGCGGTGTCTTGAGCTTGTCGAAGGGAAAACGCGGAGAGGTCTCATAGGAAAGGATGAATGAAGAATGATGAAGGATGAATTGGTGTCCCCGTGATTATACGGTATGCACTGTTGGTCGAGTAGGGCGAATGCTCTATTCGATCTTATCGAAGGCTACCAGAATATAACAAAAGCCCGCCTTTCACGGGTCGGTAGCCTAACTGACTGCCTTCTGTATACTGCTTTCCGCTTTTCGGCGACTGAACCCATTCCAGATCTCCTGCGGGTATATGATCGTATTCGTGCCGGGGAGTTGTTCCATCTCGAGACCCGTGTTTAGGTCAATGCCGATTTGCTGATACGCCTTATAAGCCAGTTGACTACAATAGAAGGCAGCTTCAGTCTCGGCATTGAAGAAATTCAAGTTATACGGCTTGCCGACTTGCGCCAAACAATACGCCGCGACCTTCTCCCGCATTTCATGCTCTTCTTCCTCTGCCAGCCCAAGCGCATCCAGCGGAGAAACGACTCCGTAAAACGTATCAAACAAAAGTCCGCGTTGACGCGCCATGCGTTCGGTTTCCCAATATTCAAACTTAACGTCAAAAGTGATCACACCCAGCCCGCCTGCTTCCACACAGCGTCCATCGGGACCCAGATAGATCGCCACATGGTCCACGTCACCGGGCACAAGCCGACCCACAAAACGCCAAAATTCGCCCGGCAAAATATTGGGCTTGCCGTTCATCGTGCAGATGATGTCGCCGGTTTGGACGGGAACGCCTTCGATCTCATACGTATAAATCATTATTACTCCGTACTCATTATACGGAAAACCCAGCGATTCGTTTCATTGAATTTCTTTGGACACGGACTACGCGGATGAAACGGAAAAATCCGTAGAAACAAGAAAAGAATCCGCGATGTCCATAAGATCCGCGTCCCATTAAGTTCTCACCAAAAAATCCGTCTGATGTGCGATATACACCAACTCACCACGCTCGATCTGTTCATCCAGTGCCGCATCAATTGTCGGCTCAAGCGCTGTCAGGCCGTCGAAATTGATCGTCAGCCACGCCAAGCGATTAGTCAGCGACAATAAATTCGGCAGCGACTCGGGCATCGGAAGCAGGTCCAAAAATGCGTGTGCGATTAACAAGTCCGCTGGTTCTTTATTTTTTTGGATGAAATCGAAAACGTCCGCCCGTTCCAAGCGGATTCGGACATCGTGCGCCTCATCGAACACCCGTACCTGATTCTGCTCGATTCTATCCACGCTCAAACCTGCTGCGCTCGCGAACTGCGGAATCCACTCTGACGCAGCTTCGATGTTCTCCGCCATCTCGTCCACCAACACATACTCGGCGTGATGGATGACATCCCAGCGCATCAATCGCCTGAGCATCGTCCCGATCCCCGCACCAACTTCAATGATGCGGATGGGTTGTTGCGGCAGACTTGCTTTCAACGCATTCAGCACATCCTTGTTAAGCGCGCGGTCGTCCACGGATTGTTTGGAGAGCAGATAATGTGGGAAGGAATATTCCATATATTTATTATTTCGCGCTGAGCGGAGGGGCAGAGTTCATCTGACCCGCAGTCGAAGCGCCGGTCATTTGATACAAAAAATCTCTGATACTCTTCGCCATCTCGTTCCATTTCGGTTGAACCTGATATCGCTTCACCGCATTTAAAGACAACTCTACTAATAATTCGCGATTGCTCGCAAGTTCATTGATATGCCCGGCAAGTGTTAGTGCATCATTCGGCTTTATCAGATACCCGTCTTTTCCATGCGTAATGATCTCGCCCGCCGCGCCAGCTGTTGTTCCGATCGCGGGCAGACCGAAGCCCATCCCTTCGAGATAGACAATTCCGAAGCCTTCATAACTTGACGGCACGACCATGACATGTGCCTGCTTATACATTTCGATCAATGGCTGGTTGTCGAGTGCGCCGTGAAATTTGACCGTGGACGAAAGTCCGTGAGTTAGGATATATCTTTCCATCTCATACGCATATTGCGGCTCGGCGGTCAATCCGCCAATCACATCCACCTTGTAGGACGAGATATGATCTTGTCCTGCGTGACGTACCGCCTTTAGTAACGTGTGCAGTCCTTTGCGGTAAATTACATTTCCCAGAAACAGGATTCGTAGTTCTTTGTCTTCTGTGCGCTCAAGGATTTCATTTTCTGATATCGCATCTCCAAATCTATCCGTTGGTGGATAAGCAATGACAGAAGGTTTGCCATGATTGACCAAGTCGTTTACCACGCCCTGCGTGGTCTTTGAATTAATGATGAACCCATCCACGCTTTGCAGGTACTTCTTTTCGACAATACGGTACAGAGCATTTTGCCATTTCGGTCGCAACTCCGAACAGCGCAAATGATGGACCAGGCTAATAATAGGATACGGATGTTTCCCTGAATTTGCCCCGAGCAATGACGGATGATTGAGCTCATCTTGAATTAGAACATCCAAATTTGACGGAAGCTTGAATCTAAAATTATCCATCAAATGCGCACCATAATTTCGCCAGGGCAGGGAGATGATCTCGACCGTATCACCCTGCGCACGCAAATATTCCACCAGCTTGCGGTCATACAAATATCCGCCGCTGACGGTATCCAGTGAGCCGTAAATGACAAGTCCGATTTTCATATGAGGTCTGGTAGGGGGCTTGCCCCGGCTTAAGACCCTACCGTTCAACTCGATACGCCGCCCACGCGGACTCATTCTCCCACAATACTACCTGCAACCCCGAAATATTTGCGGCTTTGATCCGTTCGCTCAACGAGGTCGCCAATATTCGTGCGAAATGCTCAATCGACGGATTTAACCCCACGAACTCAGGTTTGTCGTTCAGCGTTTGTTCTTTGTAATAGTTTACGATTTCATCCAAATGCTTCTCCACATCCACGATGTCAACCAGATAACCGTGCTGGTCAAGTTCACTGCCTTCAAGCTGCAGTTCAAGGATGTAATGATGCGAGTTGGGGAAATTTTCCGATCCCCAATCTCCGCCGATCAGAAAATGTCTCGCGATGAAATTACGCCGAACTCCCAATGTGTACATATCAATTCTCCAAAACGAAGAAGCTGCTCATATGCTATTCAGATCTGCATCTTTAGATTTATATTTCTAACCAAAAAAACCGAGTTTCGCCGCATCTGTCCAGCCTGAACCGCCGCTGGTTTTGCCGCGCTCATCTCGAACGCGAAGCGCGTGCCCGATCAATTGGCACAAGTCCAGAAAATGTTCCTGCACCGATTGACGTTCACGCGCCTCAGCGCGCTTCCACTTGCTGACGAAGTCTTACGGGGTGATGGGCATGACTTCTATTATAAGTGACAGTCACTTTAAAAAGGGTGCGCTAAAAGTGTGTAGATGGATTTGCTCCCTTCGCCGTCCTCGGCGAAGGAGTTGCACGCAAAACGCCGCCGAGGCTTGTACTGACGGTTCGTCTTTCGCTCACCGTGTTGAAGTGACGGCGGCTTGAGCTTACGTGCTAACAAACTTTG
>JAYUGV010000072.1:0-5428 GCA_043767565.1 Anaerolineales bacterium | reverse complement strand
AGCTAGTTTCCCATCCGCAAAGGAGCGGGCAACCGCCAGGATCACAACCGGTTTCTTGACAAGACTATCCAAAAGAAAATCGAGCAATTCCAAAGAGCCCGTATCAGCCCAGTGTAGATCTTCCAAGATCAAGACTACTGGTTTTTGGTGTGTTTGTGCAAGGATTAAATCACGGACTGCCAGAAAGATTTGTTGACGAAGTTGTTCTGCACCTAAATAATCGATCCGCTTGGCAGTTTCGGGGTTTGAAAAAGGCAGCGACAGCATCTGTTCGAGATAGGGTAGGATATCGCCAATCTGATCAGGCGCAGACTGGGCGATGCATTCCTGCAATCGAACCTGTATTTCATCTTTTGGGGTTTCTGCATCAGCCCCTATCATATGCAGGATCATATCCTGAAAAACCCAATAAGAGACTCCTTTGCGATAGATCAGACTAGCGCCTTCCAGCATCTGAACAGGTAGTTGCGAGAGGGATGTTTTAAATTCGAATATTAACCTGCTTTTGCCAATGCCCGCCTCACCGCTAACTGCCATGAACCTTCCGACTTTTTCGCGAACCGTCGCTTTAACGGCCTGATGCAGCCGTTCCAGCTCACCATCGCGGCCGACCATCGGAGCGTAAAGACCTTCAATCCCACGGACTGAGCCTGGCTGGCCTTTAGCACCCAGCACACGATGGGCAATAACCAACTGGCTGACTCCCTTCAATTTCAACGGTTCAACCGTTTCAAAATTAAACAAAGTACGTACCTGACGATAAACAACATCGCTGACCAAGATCGTCCCTGAATTTGCAGCAGATTCAATACGGTTCGCCAGATTCACTACGTCACCGATGGCGGTATAGTTCATCATCATATTCGACCCCACCCCACCCACAACGACACTGCCAGAGTGTAGTCCAATATGTGCCTTGATTTCTGATCCGAGCTGTTCCTCTAGTTCTGAGCTCAGACTTTCCAGATCGGCTTGCATGTCCAGCGCGGCGCGTATGGCAAGTTCGGCGTTATTTTCATGCGCAATGGGTGCGCCAAATAGCGCCATCAAGCCATCGCCAGTAAACTTATCGACCATTCCATCATATTTGTATACATCGTTCGCAAACATTTTTGTACATCGTTGTACCAGTTCATACAATTGTTCGCTATCATTAAGTTGTTCCGAGAGATGGGTATAACCTGATAAATCGACAAAAAGCACGGTCACCTGCCGACGCTGCCCGGCTGCTTCAAGCCCTGCCTGCCGAAACCGATCCAATAGATCTGCACCAACCAATTCCCCGATCCGGCTGGCCGATTCTTGCTCGGAGGCCAGCCCGACCGCAGGCAAACGGCCAGTAGCCAACAGACGCAGACCGCAGTTCCCGCAAAAGCGCATATTTGCAGGATTATCAAAACCACAGTTCTTGCATTGAATACTCATAAATAGTGTCAACCTGAGTGATGAATAGAAGCTCGAAAAAATTCTTAAACTACTTCCTGTCTGTCTCTCTAATATTATGTCTGACGATATTGAGGCAGCAGTATGGCTTTGTTAACTGTTTTTTTATTTACCAACCGATGGAATAATATTTGACCGCCCTTAATCTTCTCGTACTAGCTTACCATTAAAAACCTTCATTTATATTACGGAGTCTTTGCAGTTTGGTGATCACACCCCGGCAACATGCCCACCAAATAAACCACCCTGAATTGCCTTCAGTACCTGTCTTCCATATTTAGTTCGAGAGGTTCGAAAAAGTTGGTGATGGGAGACTTACAATCTGTCCGGGTGTGAGTTGGATATCAGATGTAAAACTATTCGCTGCAAGGATGCTTTCAGGTGAGGCTTTCCAATCAAAAGCGATGGTCTCAAGCGTATCGCCCCAACGGACTGTATATTGCATGGGTTGGGCATTGATGTGATACGTGATCCAATTCCAGCGGAAAACATCGAAGCCGGTGGTTCCGGTTCTACCGAAACCATAACCATTCCACTCGTGGTTGATGACGCCATTCTCGCGGTCACCGGGTGTATACAGTGCAATTTCTTCGATGGAACAATCTTCATAGGGCGAGTTGCGTACCATGTTTGAAATACTCAAACGGGTATTGTTTGCGTCAATACCAGCGACGACAAAGATATGATCAAAATATCCCGGTGTCACATAAAGCGTGGCGTAAGAGTAGATTAGATCACCAGGATAAAGATTGCCGTTCTTGTCAAAATCGTAGCCAGTCATCGAACTATCAGTGTGCATCAAGGTAAATGTATCGGGATCAAACATCCCCCAAGGCTGACCGTTCCATTTGGGATTTGCGGCTGTGAATGTAGCCGCATTGGCTGTCCAACTCCCAATCCGATAGGGGAATGCGTTCGCATCGCGCATGATCGTCCAGGCTAGCGGACCGCACATCGAGGATGCGTCTGGGTATCCAATTTTTTCCCGCGAGATGCGATAGGCTTCCTGACAGGTGCTGGCGAGATATTGACGCCCGGCGCTCAGATAATCGGAGATGTTCCAATCGAGCTTAAACATTTGTTGTAGAGTTTCATTGCTTACATAACCTGCATCAACGACCCAATGACACGGCAGTTTTTTCATGACCGGGTAAATGTATGCATCACTGGGCTGTCCATTCTCCTGCCAATAAGATGTCACATACTGCGCCCAGGGAGAGTTAAGCACGCCTGCTGTTGTGGGGATAGCTGTCAAGCGGAAGTTACCACCGTAGGAACGCAGCCACACAACAAAGCCATTATTCAGGAACACCGTCACGACCGGGTCAGCC
The DNA here is from genome assembly GCA_043767565.1 of Anaerolineales bacterium. Taxonomy (GTDB): domain Bacteria; phylum Chloroflexota; class Anaerolineae; order Anaerolineales; family Villigracilaceae; genus Defluviilinea. Next base: position 2,654 of record JAYUGV010000072.1, on the reverse strand, counting down.
CGATAGGTAAGCGGATGTTGAAATTCATTAAATGTAAATTCGTATACATAAGGATCCTGCGTTACATCCATATACGTGTCCAGCGGACCGTTCCAAATATATAGCTGGCGGCGCTCCGTAAGCCTATAGCTATCTCCAAGCGCAGACTGCACATTCGCCAGCATCTGTTCAGGTGCAAGAGCAGAGGGGGTTGTTGCGGCACAACCCGCCGGGTTGCCATATGCATAGGTCGAGACTGGTTGAACATTCACCGGCAGCGCAACTTCCACTACAGCATTGGGTGCAGTGAAAGGAACTGATACCACTGGCACTGTGGGCGTGTTCATCACGGCTTGTGAAGCATCAGACAGCATTTGTGTTTCGGCAACCGGCGGTATGACAGAATCAACTGCGTTATTCTGCAGTTTGCTCAAACCTTGTGAAATGACAAGTGCGACTGTGGCGAAAATGGGAAATAACAACTTCATGCCGGCATCCTTTTCTGATTCAAAAGCTGTCAGCATTATTTCATTCAGAGACCAATTCAATCAGCCCTGTTCTCACCCATTCGCACCGCGCTTTGCCCCCCACCAGCAGGCGGAAAAACCCGACCTGCTCACAAAAAAATCACCGCTCCAAAGGTAGGGAATTCCCCCATTCGCAGACTAGCAAGGATGAACGAAAATGTTTTATTAGATATCATGGATATTCAAATAAACCAACCAGTAGAAGGCCGGCTCATTACTTTTTCAAAGGTTTCCAGCCTGATCATCGTATTGATCGGAGGGCTTGCCTTTTGTGGCTGGATATTCGGCATTCAGCCGCTAAAGAGCATATTACCTGGTCTTGCCACGATGAAAGCCAATACTGCGATCTCGTTCATAATCGCTGGTGTTGGTTTGTGGTTTGGGAACACAAAAAAGACTGAGCCCATACACGTTCGTATCATGCAGGTTTGTAGTGGGTTTGTTATTCTGCTTGGACTGCTTACGCTCGGGGAATATACATTCGGGCTTGACTTTGGCATCGATCAATTAATATTCAAGGATTTGCAAACTTCCGCTTCATCTTTTCCGGGACGTATGTCCTTCGCTACGGCGATTAATTTCACATTGCTCGGCATGGCTCTGCTCGCAATCGATACAGAGACCCGTCAGAAAATTCGCCCGGCACAGTTCCTTGCATTGATCGCAGGTACAATTGCTTTCATCGCATTGGTTGGTTATTTATTCGGCGTGGAATCATTATATAGTTTAGGACCCTATTCTTCGATGGCTTTACACACCGCGCTGGGTCTCGCGCTGCTATCCATCGGGATTCTTTGCGCGCGTCCGCGACGAGGCTTGATAAAAATCGTTTTAACGGAAACAGTTGGAGGCGTTGTCCTGAGGCGGCTGCTTCCGATGGTGATTCTGATCCCAATTGTGGTCAGCTGGTTCAGGTTGCAGGGTCAGCAAATGGGACTCTATGATACGAATTTCGGAGAGGCTCTGACGGTGATGTTGAACGCCGCTTTCATGATTGCGGTCATCTGGTTTAACGCCGGTTGGCTCAACCGTGTAGATATGGAACGCAAGCGCGCTGAAGAGGCACTGCGTACCAGTGAAGAACGTTACCGCACTCTGATCGAACAGGCACCCGACGGCATTTTCACTGCCAATCATCAAGGTAACTACACGGACGTAAATTCAAGTGGATGCGCCATGCTTGGCTATACCCGCGAAGAGCTCCTCAAGCTCAGCCTCCGTGATGTAGTTGATCCTGATGAACTGGCTACTCAGCCTTTGCGCCTAAAGGAATTACAAGAGGGAAAAGCGCTGCTGGTTGAACGCAAATTGCGCCGTAAGAACGGCTCTACCTTTATTGCTGAGATGAGTGCCAAGATGCTGCCTCATGGATATTTTCAAGCCCTTGTTCGTGACATCACCGAACGCAAGCAGGCTGAACAGAAATTGCGATTTCACGCCGCGATCATTGATTCAGCCGATGACGCCATCGTTGGCAAAACAACCGAAGGGATCATCCTCAGTTGGAATCCCGGGGCTGAGAGGCTCTATGGGTATATGGCCGCTGAAGTAATCGGCAAGTCCATCATGCTGCTTTCGTCGCCCGAAAGGCCGGATGATATTCCAACAATCCTCGAACAAATCTGTAATGGGGAGAGCATTCAGCATTTGGAAACCGTGCGGCTTGCCAAAGACGGACGGCGGATCGATATTTCATTGACTGTTTCGCCGATCCAAGACCATACCGGCAAAATCGTGGGCGCCTCCGCTATCAGCCGCGATATCACCGCGCGCAAGCGCACCGAGGAAACCCTGAAGCGGACTATGGAAGAACTCACGCGCTCCAATGCCGAGTTGGAACAATTCGCCTATATCGCCTCGCACGATCTGCAGGAACCATTGCGCGCGGTGGCAGGTATGGTACAACTACTGCAGCAACGTTATCAAGGGCAACTCGATGAACGTGCCGATGAATATATCGGTCACGCGGTGGAAGCCTCCGGGCGCATGCAAAACCTGATCAACGACCTGCTGGAACTCTCGCGGGTCGGCCGCCTTGGGAGATCGTTCTCAACAACCAACATGGAGCAGACGTTGAATAGCGCACTTATCAATCTGCAATCAACGATTCAGGAAAGCCAGGCTGAGATCGCGCATGACCCTTTGCCT
>JAYUGV010000071.1:0-13746 GCA_043767565.1 Anaerolineales bacterium | reverse complement strand
ACATGCTCGGCTTGGATAATAAAGATAAGATCAATGTCAAAGGTCTGCAGGTCGCACCGCGCGATGTGGTCGCCGCCTGTTTGCCAGACCCTGCACATCTCGGCGATAAAATGCACGGCAAGACCTGCGCCGGTACCTGGATCACCGGCACGAAAGACGGTAAGCAGAAAGAAGTCTATCTTTATCAGGTGGCTGATAACCAGGAATGTATGACGAAATGGAATTGTCAGGCGGTCGTGGCGCAGACTGCGTTCAGCGCGGTCATTGCAATGGATTTGCTGGAGCATGGTGTCTGGCAGGGCGCTGGCGTGTTAGGACCTGAAGCGTTTGAGCCGGTCTCGTTTATGGAAAAGATGGCGGATTATGGATTTCCGTATGGGATAAAAGAATTGTAAAAATGATGGTACGCATCGTCCCGAAGACTTAAGCTGCTCACCTATGTTTTTCAAGGAAGTCTTCGGGATGTTCGCTCTAAGCACTCGTGTAAAAATAAGTTCCTTGTTTTGGATGCAGTTGGACTGCATCCTCCTCGCAGTGCAACTGCTCGCGAACTCTGGAATCGGGAAGTTGCTTTTACACAACTCCTAAGGTGAATTGTAGAAATAAAAGAGACTGCCTCTTTCAGAAGAGACAGTCTCTTTCGTGTGGTTTCGTTACTTCGTCTGATCCGCTTTGCGCCACCAATAATATGTTGCAGCGAGACCGATGATGCTCGTGAGAATCACGACCACATAACTATGTATTCCAAGTAAATTAGCGCGCGGACCCGCCGCTCCGCTAAACAAGGCGGGTACAGACCATGGTAACCAGCCGCCCCAGCCTAAAATAGCCGCGATCTGCGCAATTACCACGGTAAAAATTGCCCAGCCAAAAGCAGGCATGAAGCCGCGTCCCGCGCTGGCAATGAAAGCCACGCATGGCAATAGCATGATCGTAAGAATGCCTCCGCCGAGAATATCCACAGTTGCTGAACGAGATAAATCAACCGACCAGCCTGGGATAACTACTGCGTTCCCTACGGCAATGCCAACCCCGAAACTCAATATGATTAGGAAAAGTGTCCACACAGCAACAACGGTAAATTTTGCACCGACAATGGATTCGCGCGAAGTAGGCAGGGCGAGCAATTCTTTGACAGTACGGTCGGAGAATTCACGCCCAAAAACCCAGGTGGTCACAATTGCAAATACGATTGCTCCGCCAATTGCCTCAGCTTGAGCAAGGAAGTTAAGAAATGTTGGCCAGTCTGCGGTGCCAGCCGCCAGTTGTGCTTTTGTGCCGATCAACCCCATTGACTTTGCGGCTTCGGGATCTTTCAGGATAATCATGAATAGTCCGCCAATGAAAGGCGCGATCAAGAATCCTAATGTGGTAAATAAAGGCACCTTCGAGCGAATTGCCTTCAAACCCTCTGTGTATAAAGCGGAGGAGAATGTGTTCATTTTGAACTTCCTGTTAACTGCATAAAATGTTCTTCCAAATTTTGTTGTTCCACCGCAAGGCGGGTGGGTGGTATTCCTGCATTGACAAGCAGACTCGCAATTTCGTCGGGCGCTTCGAGTGCGCGGACGTCGCTCACAAAAATCGAATCGTCATTGAGTGTTGCAGAGTAATTTGCTTTGGTGAGCAAGGCGTGCGCCTTTGCAAAATCACGCACCTTGATTTCCAAACGCTTTGCGCGAAATTGTTCCAGCTTATCTGCATCCAGGTCTTCGATGATCCGGCCCTTATGGATGATTCCGATGCGCGTGGCGAGTCTGTCCACTTCGGTGAGGATATGGCTGGACATGAAAACTGTCACACCGTTGTGCGCCACTTCTGTCAGCAGTTCGCGAATTTCAACAACACCTGCAGGGTCGAGTCCGTTGGCGGGTTCATCCAATATCAATAAGCTCGGGTTATGGATCATCGCGCGCGCCAGCCCAAGGCGTTGAAGATTGCCCATCGAAAGCGTGCCAGCTTTCCGTTTGGAATAGGAAGCGATGGAAAGTTTCTCCAGCACATCATCCACAACTTTTGGATTTTTGAGTCCGTACAAGCGTCTTGCGATATCCAGATTTTCTTTGACCGTTAATTCTGGATATGCCGATGGACTCTCCACGAGATGCCCAACCTGCGCCCACGGTCCGCGTCCATTTGGACCGACAGCCTGCTCCAGCACTTTGACATTTCCCTCGCTCGGGCTGATCATCCCCAACAGCGCGCGGATGGTGGTCGTCTTACCCGCGCCATTGAGACCGAGGAAGCCATAGATCTCGCCGCGCTTGACGCGTAAATTAACTGCGTCAACTGCGTGTACATCGCGATAATTTTTTGTGAGATTGTTTGTTTCAATTGCGAATTCCATTTTCATTCCTTTCATTTGCCGAAGATCGAGCCGAGACTTTTTCGATACCCGTCAAAAGCCGATTTTCCTTCTTTGGTAAGTTTGTATTCCGTATGCGGAATTTTTCCGCGGAATGTTTTTTCCACTTGTATATAGCCTGCTTCCTCCAGTCGTGATAGATGCACAGATAAGTTTCCCTTGGTCAAGCCGCTTTCTTTGAGGAGAAAAAGGAAATCTGCCGATGCAACCGAGGAGAGCAATGCCACGATGGTAAGGCGCGCCGGTTCATGGATGACGCGGTCCAAGCTGGATAGTCCACTCATGCTTCCTCCGAATAAGGCTGGGGGTTTTCTTTGCGATAGCGCAGGAAGGTGAGCGCGCCGGAGATTATCAACATAATGCCGGAGACCAGAAGAATAAGACTGAGACTCATAAAGGCACGGTTGAGGCTTTCCAGTAAAGACGGTTGCAAAATGGCGGGCTGTACATTTGCCGGGATGTTTGGCAATCCCATTGTGAATTGCCAGATGCCAACGACGATTCCGGTCAACAAGATTAAACCTCCCAACAAACGAAAACGCCTCAAGCCCAGCCATTCGCCCGTCATCATGATCAAGACCGCCCATAGAAGACCCAGTCCGATTGGGAACCAAACCGGCAGGGAGGACAGAACACTGCTTGTCGAAGTCATCAGTAGAGATACGATCAATAAACCGACGATGGGTAGAAGCAGGAAGAGAATCACATTCCTGATAACGACAAAGATATGCACTGCCGTAATTTGGTTTCGTACATACCCTGTGCGGGGATAGGTGAAGTGATTCTTCAACCACCATAAGACCAGGATCGCGATTAGCAGGCTTACCATCTTCATGATTGAGATCTCACCGGCGACTGACAAGAGCCAGGAGGGGAAAGGTGTTTGCGATGTGTTCCTGTTGATAAAGATAAACCCTGCCAGGATGGCGAGTAATACGCCTGTGGCGATTTCAGCGAACCCGTCTACGAACCAGTATCCGCGGGCTCGTTTCATAGCGGTGTCAATTTGTGTGTGCATTTGATTTCCTTTCTGTAAACTGGTTTATATTATAAACCAGTTTACAGAAAACGTCAAGATTGACTGAGGCTGAGAGATAGCTTTCGTGACTGAATCAGTTTTGGTTAACGCGAAGCGGAAGCGGGCGCGCGTTCTTTTCGGAAATCGTCAGTTGTGTTAAGTCCAGCGCGCTTGTATAATTAGGTAACAAATTAATCAATCGGAGGTCACCATGCCAAACGGATATAACGGCAAGATTTTGCACGTGGATTTGACGAAGGGCGCACTGACAGTGGAGGAACCGCAGGAGGCTTTCTATCGCAAGTATTTGGGTGGGAGTGCGATGGGGATGCACTATATCTTGCGCGATATGCCCAAAGGTGTTGACCCGCTTAGCCCCGAAAATGTTTTGACGTTGATGGCGGGTGTGACGACTGGCGCGGCGATATCGGGGCAGAGCCGTTTGAATGCGAATGCCAAGTCGCCGATCAGCGGCGGTATCGGCGATTCGCAAAGCGGCGGATTTTTTCCAGCTGAATTAAAGTTCGCCGGTTTCGATGGCATTGTGATTAAGGGCAAATCTGCAAAGCCAGTCTATCTTGCGATCATTGACGGTAACTATGAATTGCGCGATGCCGCGCATTTGATGGGCAAGAAATCGGGGGAAGTGGACGATATCATCCATAAGGATGTTGACCCGAAGGCTGAAATTTTACAACATGGCATGGGCGCTGAGAATGGCGTGTTGTTCTCGTCGCTGGTTTCCATGTCTAACCGCCATAACGGGCGTACCGGCATGGGCTTGGTGATGGCGTCCAAGAACCTCAAGGCTGTGGTGGTGCGAGGTAAGAAAAAGGTGACAGTGGCGAATCAAAAGGCGTTGACCGAATTGAATCGCATTGGTCCCAAAGCCATTCCAGAGAACGGCGATATGGATGGACTTGCCAAACACGGCACCGCGGTAGTGGTGCTGTTCAATAACACGATTGGCACACTGCCGACCCGCAACTACACCGAAGGTCAGTTTGAAAGCTGTGAACCGATCAGCGGCGAACGCATGTCCGAAACTATTTTGAAAGAACGCGACACTTGCTATGCTTGTGTTGTGAAATGCAAGCGTGTTGTTGAAATTAAAGACGGTCCATATAAAGCCGATCCGCGTTATGGTGGTCCAGAATACGAAACGCTCGGCACATTCGGTTCCTACTGCGGCGTTGATGATCTCGCCGCGATTTCGCTTGCGAATCAAATTTGTAATGAGTACGCTGTCGATACGATCGCGGCTGGCGCAACCATCGCCTTCGCGATGGAATGTTTTGAGAATGGTGTGATCACCACAGAACAAACTGGCGGGCTTGAATTAAAGTTTGGCAACACCGCTGCCATGATCAAAGCGTTGGAGCTGATGGTCAAAGGCGAAGGCGAGTTTGGCAAGACGCTTGGTATGGGTTCGGAACGCGCCGCGAAAGTTTGGGGCAAAGGCTCCGATGAATTCCTCATCACCTTCAAGGGCGGCGAGGCGCCTGCGCATATGCCGCAAGCCAAGCGTTCCCTCGCACTTATCTACGCGGTCAATCCCTTTGGCGCGGATCATCAATCCTCTGAGCATGATCCCTATTACGAAGAAGGCGTCGGCGATTTCAACCTCGACCGTCTTAAGCAGATCGGTCTGGGTTCACCGCAACCCGCGTACAGCCTTACCGAAGAGAAAGTCCGTTTTGCGTATGAGACCGAGGTCTTCTATTCCATGCTTGATTCAGCAGAACTCTGTCAGTTCGTTTATGGTCCCACATGGACGCTTTATGATGGCAAAGATACCGCCAACATGATGAACTCCGTCACCGGTTGGGATCTGACCGTGGAAGAATTAATGGAAGTCGGACGCCGCCGCATCAGTCTCTTTAGAGTGTTCAACGCCCGCGAAGGACTTGGACGCAAGGACGATCAACTACCCAAGAAATTCCTCAAAGCCCTGAAGGGGACCGGTCCCACTGCGGGCTTCGTTCTGACTCAAGAGGAGTTTGATTCTGCACTAAACACCTACTACAAGCTGGCAGGACTCGACTCCGATGGCGCACCGACACGTGAGACCTTGAAGAAACATGATGTCGAGTGGGCGGCGGAATATTTGCCCGCGTAGATATGTCACCCTGAGCGACGGCGAAGGGTCTCTACGATGATCTCAGAGATTCTTCGCTTCGCTCAGAATGACATTACTAAGATGAGTTACTGAAAGATAAACATGACCAATCAACTCTACACCGATAACATGCCGCACATGGCTCCCGTCTGGACGCGCATCTTCAACTTTGTTGCGGATCATGCCGAAGGCTCCTACATCTACACTGATGATGGACGCAAACTGCTCGACTTCACCTGCGGCATTGGTGTGACGAATACCGGTCACTGCCACCCGAAAGTCGTTGAAGCGATCCGTGAACAGGCTGGTAACTTCCTGCACGCCCAGGCGAATATTGTCATTCATAAACCGATGTTGCAGCTTATTGAAGAACTTCGCAAGATCGTCCCGCCTTCGATCGACTCTTTTTACTTTGCCAACTCCGGCGCGGAAGCTGTGGAGAACGCCATCAAGATCGCGCGTGTCGCCACCGGCAGACAAAATGTGATCGTCTTCGGCGGCTCCTTCCATGGACGTACCGCTGGCACAATGGTGTTAACCACATCCAAGACTGTCTACCGCACCGGGTTTGGACCTCTGCCATCTGGCGTATTCGTTGCGCCGTATCCGTATGCCTTCCGTTTGAAGATGACCGAAGCCGAAGCTTCTGAGTATGCGTTGGAGCAGCTCGAATACCTGCTCGCTTCGCAGACAGCCCCAAAGGAGACAGCGGCTATTTTGATCGAACCAGTTCTCGGCGAAGGTGGATACGTCGTGCCTCCAAAGGCATTTATGAAAGGGTTGCGCGAGATCTGCGATAAGTACGGCATCCTGCTGATCTTCGATGAAGTCCAATCTGGTTTTGGACGTACGGGCAAATGGTTCGCGTTGGAACACTTCCATGTTGTGCCGGATATCATCACCGCCGCAAAAGGCATCGCCTCTGGTCTGCCGCTCTCGGGTGTCTTCACCAGCACAGACCTGATGTTGAAATTGGACGTCGGCTCGGTCGGCGGCACATACGGTGGCAATGCGCTGGCGTGTGCGGCGGGCGTTGCCACCATCCGCGCGATCCGTGATGAGAATATGTTGGAGAATGCCGCCGATAAGGGCATCCAGCTAATGACCGGTCTGCGAAAATTCCAGGAGGAATACTCACAGATCGGTGACGTGCGCGGACACGGTCTCATGATCGGCACGGAATTTGTCGAAGGCGGGAGTCAGGTTAAAGCCAAGCCGCTCGTCAAAAGCATCATCCGCTCGGCTGAAGATAAAGGCTTGCTGTTGCTTTCATGTGGCACATACGACAATACTTTACGCTGGATCCCGCCGTTGAATGTCACTACGGAACAGATCAATGATGGGTTGAGAATCTTTGGGGAAGCGTTGAAGGAAGTAATCAAGTAATGTTGACGGCCGACCGCCGACCGCAGACGACTTTTGTATCTTCGTCGCCGTCAGCGGTCAGTTGTCTGCGGTCGATCAATATGGACAGAATCAAACTTCAAGCATTACTCAAGAACGAAGAATCCCTCTTCCACAAAAACCACCCCAGATCCTACGAACTCTATCAGCGTGCGCGCAAGTCACTGCACGGCGGCGTGCCGATGTTGTGGATGATCCGTTGGGCGGGGTCGTTTCCGGTTTTTGTCAAAGAAGCCAAAGGCGCACACTTCACCGATGTCGATGGCAACAGCTATATTGACTTCTGCCTCGGTGACACCGGCGCAATGACCGGACACTCTCCCGATGCAACTGTGCAAGCCATCATGGAGCAAATTCAAAAAGGCATCACGTTGATGTTGCCATATGAAGATGTGATCTGGGTGGGTGAAGAACTGCAGCGCCGCTTCAAACTTCCCTTTTGGCAGTTTGCTCTCACCGCCACTGACGCGAATCGTTTCGTCCTCCGCATGGCGCGCATGCTCACCGAACGCCCGAAGATTCTGGTTTTCAATTATTGCTATCACGGCTCCGTCGATGAGACCTTCATCACGCTTGATGAAGAAGGCACGCCCATGTCCCGCCCCAACAACATGGGACCGCAGGTCGATCCGCTTCACACTACGAAGGTCATCGAGTTCAACGATATTGCCGCGCTCGAAACCGCGCTCTCTGCGCGCGATGTTGCCGCTGTGCTTGCCGAACCCGTGATGACCAACATTGGCATTATCCATCCCAATCCCGGCTATCATGATGCACTCCGTGAGTTGACCCGCAAATACGGAACATATCTCATCATCGACGAGACTCACACCATCTGCACTGGACCCGGCGGATACACCGCCTCTTTCAACCTTCAACCTGATTTCTTGACCCTCGGCAAACCCCTCGCTGGAGGCGTCCCCGCCGCGATCTATGGTTTCACCGAAGAAGTGTCTCAAGCCTTCGCCGAAAAAATGAATGTTGACGATGCAGATGTTGGCGGCATTGGTGGGACTCTTTCAGGCAACGCCTTATCCATCGCTGCAATGAAAGCGACATTGCAAAATGTTCTTACTGATGATTTCTACGCCAAAGCAACTGTATTACAAGAGCAATTCACCGCTGGCGTTGAAGGTGTCATCAAAGAATTTGAACTGCCGTGGATCGTCAAACAGCTCGGTAATCGTTCTGAATATTGGTTCAAACCCACGCCTCCAAAAAATGGTGGAGAAGCCTTCGCCGCTATTGACCATGAACTCGACCGGTATATGCATCTCTTCGCATTGAATCGTGGTATTTTGATGACACCCTTCCACAATATGGCGTTGATTACACCCGAAACAACCCAAGCCGATGTGGATTATCATACGAAGGTGTTTCGGGAAGCAGTGCGATCTTTATTTGAATAATCAAGTCAAAAGTCAAACGTCGAAAGTCTGATGTGCGACCTTTGACTTTTGACCTGAAACTTTCGACTTTTTTGGAGTAACAAAATGACCGAATACAAATCCCAAATCTGGCGCGTGAATGTACGCGAACAAACTCTGAAGCAGGAGCCTGTCCCTGAATCGTGGAAGCGGCTCGGCGGGCGCGGACTCTTGACGCGCATCCTGCTCGATGAAGTGGATGCGAGGTGTGATCCATTGGGCGCGGGGAATAAATTGATTTTTGCGCCAGGGTTATTGGTGGGGCATATGCTTTCGTCCACGGATCGGATTTCGGTTGGCGGTAAATCTCCGTTAACGGGCGGTGTCAAGGAAGCCAACGCGGGCGGGCGGACGGGTTATCACATGACGTTCATGGGCATCCATGCGCTCATAATCGAAGACCAACCAAAAGAAGATAGCTTCTGGGTTTTGCATCTCTCGCTTGCGAATGGCGCAAAATGGGAACATGCTGATGACCCTTCGATTTACTCAGGGCAGAGTTTGGTTGGTTTGGGCGTTTATGCTACTGCGCCAAAGCTGCTGGAAAAATATGGCGATAAAGTTGCCATCGCGATGATCGGTCCCGGCGGAGAGATGAAGTTGAAAGCCGCAGGGATCCAGAATATCGATAAGGACCGCATCCCGGCACGGATTGCAGCGCGCGGCGGACTCGGCGCAGTGATGGGCTCGAAGGGATTAAAAGCCATCGTGTTCGATAATGCCGGTGGGCAGAAGCCGCCTCTCGTGAATCTTGAAGCGTTCAAAGTCGCTGCTAAAGATTATACAAAGGCTGTGATGGAACATCCGCAGTCCATTACGTATCGTGATTATGGGACCGCCGCCATCGCGCCGATGTGTCAGAGCTTTGCGGCGCTGCCTGCGCGGAATTTTTCGCGCGGCACGTTCGAGAAAATGGAAAACATCAGCGGCGACGCGCTGCGTGAATTTACGCTGACGCGCGGCAAGCCATCTGACCCGTCGCATGCCTGCATGGCGGGCTGCACGATCAAATGCTCGAATGTCTTTGGCGGGGAGGACGGCAAGATCATCGTCTCGCCGTTGGAATATGAGACGATCAGCTTGATGGGCACGAACTTGGAGATCGACTCACTTGATTCGATTGGACGCTTGAACTGGCAGGTCAACGACCTGGGACTCGATTCGATTGAGATCGGTGGCGCGCTCGGAGTCGCGGCGGAAGCAGGTTTGATGGAATGGGGCGACGAAGCTGGTGCGTTGAAGTTGATCGATGAGATCCGCCAAGGCACTGAGCTGGGGCGTGTGCTCGGCAATGGCGCGGTGAGCGTTGGGAAGGCGTATAACATCGAGCGTGTGCCAGCGGTGAAGGGACAAGCCATGTCTGGTTATGAACCGCGCTCGATCAAAGGCACGGGCGTCACGTATGCGACAACCCCGCAAGGTGCGGATCATACCGCTGGGTTGACCATCCGTGCGAAGGTCAATCACCTTGATCCGACAGCCCAAAAGGAGGCGTCACTCAACGCGCAATTAAATATGGCTGGCTATGATTCGTTGGGTGCCTGTATTTTCGCAGGCTTTGGGTATGCCGCGACTCCCGATGGCGTGGTCAAACGTTTGCTTGCCGCGCGCTACGGCTGGGATGATCTACCCGATAATATTTTGCAGTCGATCGGCAGGGAAGTCATCAAGATGGAGCGCGAATTCAATAAGCGCGCAGGCTTCACCGCCAAAGATGACCGTCTGCCCGAATGGATGACGAAAGAAGCCATCCCTGAAAATGGCGCAGTGTTCGATGTGAGCGAAGATGTGTTAGATCATATCTTTGATGAGATCGAATAATAAACAGACTTCCGAAGTCTTGGAGACTTCGGAAGTCTGTTTATAGAGCCGCTGACGAGAGTTGCACTCGTGACCTACGCTTTACGAGAGCGTCGCTCTGCTAACTGAGCTACAGCGGCTTATTGTAGTGATGACTTCAGCCATCAAGAGTGCGACTGAAGCCGCTACTACATCTGTAACGGCGGGGATTATAAAGGATTACAATCTTTCTCGCAAGTTTTTCAGTTTACGCGTTGTCTGAACCACGGTGGAAAATCCTATGTTACGAATTGCGATGCTTTCTTATCACACTTGTCCGCTGGCGACGCTCGGCGGCAAGGATACAGGCGGTATGAACGTTTATGTCCGCGAACTCACGCGTCAGTTGGGGCATATGGGTATCCATGTGGATGTGTTCACGCGTTCGCAGGATGACCATGTGCCGCATGTGTTGCATGAGTTGGGGTACGGCAACCGCGTTGTCCATGTGCCTGCGGGACCGGAGCATCCTGTTTCCAAACAGGAGATGGCGAATTACATTCCGGAATTTGTGGAGGGCGTGAATCAATTCGCGCTGGAAAAGAATATCAAGTACGACATCATCCACAGCCATTATTGGATGTCTGGGATCGCTGCCGCGGCTCTTTCTGACCTTTGGGCTGGTACGCCGATCGTACACATGTTCCACACTTTGGGCGAGATGAAGAACCGCATCGCGCGGACCGAGTCAGAACGTGAAGGGTCGTATCGAGTCAATGGTGAGAAGCAGGTCCTCGGTCGGGTGGACCGGATCACCGTCGCCACCTTGGCTGAGCTGACACAGCTGCGTTTCCTGTACAAAGCGGATCCGAATAAGATGGTCGTTATCCCGCCGGGTGTGGATGTGGAACACTTTTACCCGATCCCGGCAGATGAGGCGAAGACGTATATCGGACTCAAACCTGAACACCGCATGATTCTTTTTGTGGGGCGCATTGAGCCGCTCAAGGGCGTGGATACGCTGCTCCAGGCGATGTCGTGTTTGCAGTTGAAGGATACGAACCGACCAGTGCATCTGGCGATCATCGGCGGCGACCCCGGTGCCAGCCCGGAGCAAATGACGGCTGAGATGGCGCGCCTGCAAAAATTGTGTGAGGTGCTCGGGCTGGATCAATCGGTGGTATTTTTAGGCAAGCGCGATCAAGATAAACTGCCGTATTACTATTCTGCTGCAGAAGTGCTGGTAATGCCTTCGCATTATGAATCGTTTGGCATGGTGGCTCTCGAAGCGATGGCTTGTGGAACGCCCGTCATTGCCTCGGAAGTGGGTGGGCTGGCGTATTTGGTGCGCGATGGCGAGACCGGTTTCACGATCCCTGCCGAGGAGCCGGATACGTTGTGTGAGAAGTTAACGTGGTTGTTGAACGATGCGGAATTACATGCGAAGATGAGCGGGCGTGCTGTTGAATATGCACAGGATTACGCGTGGGAGAAGATCACGAAGCAGATTGTTGATGTGTATGATGAGTTAATGAAACAATAAGTGTTTTGGAATTTAATTCAGGACGCAGATGAACGCTGAAAACGCAGATTTGTTAATCAGCGAAGTCAGCGTTCATCTGCGTCCTATTTTGATTTGTTGAATGATCTCAACCGCGCGCGCGATGCCATCTTCAGCTTGAATTTTCCGGCCTAGTTCAAATGCACGCTGGCGCATGGACTGATCTGTCACAGCGATTTGAATTGCTTGGGCAAGTCGTTCGGCGGTTAATTCTTTCCGTGGAATGGGTGCGGGACCTACGCCCAAATCTGCGATGCGTTGACCCCAATAGGGTTGATCGGCAAAGAAAGGAATCGTGATCGAAGGGACGCCTGCTCTGAGTCCGGCGGCAGTTGTCCCGGCGCCGCCGTGATGGACGACTGCGGCAACGTGTGAGAAGAGCCAGGCGTGAGGAATTGAATCGATCATAAAGACTGATTCGGGTAAGTCTGTTTTTTGTAATCCACCCCAGCCTGAGGATAATATTGCTCTTTGGTTTGTTTGATTGAGTGCTTTAATTACTAGAGCGGTGGTCTCTTCTGGTTTGCGAGTCGTCATACTTCCGAAACCAATATACAATGGCGTTGGACCGCTTTCAAGAAATTTTAGCAAGTCTGCGGGTGGAGCCCAATCGTCGGCTGAGTCTAAAAACCAAAAGCCGGTGACGTGGTTCGCGGCGCTCCAATCGGTTGGCACAGGAATGACAGATGGACTGAAAGCATACAGCGTAGGTAAATCTTTCAGATGAATAGAATCAAACGGACCGAAGAAGGAAGCGGGAGGTAATCCAAGAACTTGCTGACGCGCCAGCGTGTCCGATGCGCGCGAGCCTTGCCACATCATTTGCTTTGTCAATTGATGCGACAGGCGGTTGAACGCGCCGCCCAATTTGAGGGACTGCGGCAGGAGCACGCTGGGAAAATTTTTCGTAGGCGTAAATGGGACGAGATAAGTTTGAAGCACCGGGAGATTTAATTTCTCAGCCAGCGCGAGGCTGATGAATAAACTGCCGATGCCTGCGATCAACAAATCCATGCCCTGACTGGCGGCGAGACCATCCTCCGCCCATTGCACGGCGGCGCGTTCGGCTTCTTTGGCGGTGCGCATGGTGATGGCAATGAAATTGCCTTTCTCTAACAGCGCGCGCATCTCCGGGCTCTCGACCACATCCTGCACATTGCCGCGTAGATTCCAAAATTCCAGCCCGTGCGATCTGACGAGCGTTTCAAAATTCTGATGCGTTACCAACCTCACAACATGACCGGCTTGTTTCAAGCCCTGACCTAAGGCGATGTAGGGCTGAACGTCTCCGCGGCTACCGAGTGCGATGATGGCAATATTCATGGAAACACGATCCTATCTTCCGCTTATGCTATCTTCGATCTGCTTGTAAACATCCCTGCCTTTTGCGTCTTGCTTCACGGCAAACAAGAATAAACCTTTGCCTTTGCTTTTCTTTTCCCATAATTCACCAATGTTTATTTTTTCTTTGGAATCATCATTGGTTTCGTATGGCTTGCCTTTATATTCGATAACTAAAGTACGCCCATCATTGAGCAAGGCGACAAAATCAGGATAAAAATAATCGGTGGACGTTGGAAGCCTGAAAGAGTTTTCCAGTCTTGAAATATTCCTTACCCAACAACGAACAGACATATTTCTATCAATGGCTTGGGCACATTCCAATTCTTCGCCTTGCGATTCCAATTCTCCAACAAGCGGATAATAATTTTTGTTCCAAATAGTTCTTCCGTTGTAATGCCAGTGTGCGGGATATTGAAATGGGTCAGTTGGATAAGCAAAGCCATCTTCATAATTTGTTTCAACGGCGGCATTTGCTCCGAACAATCTTGTTTGATAACCTTTGGCAATCGCGTCATCATAATAAGATTTTATTTTATCGCGCATTTGCTTTTCAAGAATATAGCGAGCGCGGGCAAGGTCGGAAAGTGGAATATTCCGTTTTTCAATCAGGAAAACAATCGTTCTTCGCAAGTGTTCAAGTAAAACTTCCTGCCGCAAATAAGGCGGGCGGATTTTTCTTTCCAAATCCTGACTTAATTGATTGACCGTCCAGTTTGTAGGCGCGTCGCT
>JAYUGV010000070.1:0-5469 GCA_043767565.1 Anaerolineales bacterium | reverse complement strand
TCAAATATCAGCGCAGATCGATCAACCGGTCGTTGAAGCAGGCTTGAGCTTGGAAGGAACGAACGTCATCGCTCAGCCGGGACAGATGGGGCGCGAGTTGAAGATCGATGCCACGCTGGTGTATCTCGGCGCACAAATGCAAACGTTCAGTGATGGCGAAGTGCCGTTGGTGGTGCAGGAGCTCCAACCCCAAATTTTGGACGTAAGCGCGCAAGCCGATACAGCGCGGCAGATCTTGAGTCAGCCGCTAACGCTGGCGATCCCGAATGCAAAAGATGGCGACCCGGGACCGTATGTGTATAACGTTCAAATTCTTGCGAATCTTCTGGGTGTGCAGCGGGTCCAAAATGGCGTGCAGGTTGTGCTCAACACAACTGGCTTACGTGACTTGCTTGCGCCGGTAAAACAACAGGTGGATCGTTCAGCCTCCGATCCGAAATTCATTTTCAATGACGACACCAAACAATTAAACCTGATCACAGATTCTAAAGTTGGGCGCGCGATGGATATGGATGCCAGCATCAAGGACATCAACGACGCCTTGTTGCGCGGCGAGCATACTGTTTCTTTATCGATTGCAGAGACGCAGCCTAAAGTTGCCAGTAATGCAACTGGGGAACAATTGGGGATTACCGAATTGCTCTGGTCTGAGACTTCTTATTTTTATGGCTCAAGCAATGCCCGTATTCAAAATATTAAAGCTGCCTCGGAACGTTTTCACGGCGTCTTGATCGCGCCCGGAGAAGTATTCTCGATGGGTGAAACCATGGGTGACGTGAGTCTTGAAAGTGGTTTTGCAGAAGCCTTGATCATTTATGGCGGACGCACGATCAAAGGTGTGGGCGGTGGTGTCTGTCAGGTGAGCACCACTTTATTCCGTGGTGTCTTCAATGCAGGCTTTCCGATCGTGGAGCGATATCCGCATGCCTATCGGGTTTCATATTATGAAATGATCGCCAGCGGTGCTGTTGACCCGAACCTGGCTGGTTTGGATGCGACGGTATATTTCCCGCTGGTGGATTTCAAATTCAAAAACGACTCGCCGTATTGGATTCTGATGGAAACTTATCTCAATGTAGGCGCGCGCTCCTTAACTTGGAAGTTCTATTCCACCAAAGATGGTCGTTCGGTGACGTGGAATACTACAGGTCCCACCAACGTTGTGCCTGCGCCAGCGCCACTTTTCGAAGTGAATCCTGAATTGAAAAAGAACGAGATGAAACAAGTTGACTATGCTGCCAACGGCGCAGATATCACCGTCACGCGCACCGTGATGAAAGATGGCGCAGTATATATCCAGGATCAGATTACAACGCAATATCAGCCTTGGCAGGCGGTTTGTCAGTATGGACCGGATTCGAAAAAACCAGAAAAGCTGGCAAATGAAAAAAATCTTTGCCACAGTCCGTCTTCATAAGTACCTTTTATGGCATGGTAAAATTTCCTGCTGTTAAGAAATGGAGAATCAATGGTCAGTGAAACTTTAGTCGAAATCTTGCGTTGCCCCAACTGCGTCCGTACAACCGGCGGCGAACTGAAACTGCATAAAGATGCCTGGTTCATTTGCAACGATTGCGCACGCAAATATCCCATCATAGATGACATTCCGGTCATGCTGATCGAAGAGGGGGATAAGTGGGTCAATACGGCTGCTGATCAATTGCCCGTCCCGCCGCCTGCGAAATAACGTGAGCAGCTTGCAAGACCTGTTGGATGACTTGCTGAGCGGCGATGAGGCTCGCGCCGAAAATGCAGTCCTGGCGTTAATTGAACTAGGTGAAGATGCGATTCCCGCATTAAGGGATTTGACTCGATCTCCCAATGTGGACTCGCGCTGGTGGGCATTACGCACACTCGCACAATCGCCTCATTCTCGGACCGAGTGGCTGGTCCCGTTTCTATTAAACGACTCTGCGCCGGAAGTTCGTCAGTGTGCAGCGCTGGGGCTGGGCACCAAAGCTGATGAAAGCGCGGTCCAGTCTTTAGTCAAGGCATTGAGCGATTCAGATTCGATGGTCGGTAATTTGGCGATGAATGCGCTGGTCAAAATTGGGAAAGCATCTGTGCCGTCCCTGATCGAATGTGTGAAAGATAAGCCGCAGTCTGCTCGAATATTGGCACTGCGGGCATTGGCAGAAATTAGAGATCATCGCGCGATCCCTGTGATGATGCAGGTGCTGGAAGAAGATTCTGTTTTGCTTGCGCATTGGGCGAAAGCAGGTTTGGAAAGACTTGGCTTGGATATGGTATATATAAAACCAGTATGAATAAACTTAACTCTCTCAAAAACACAAAACTTGGACCGCTCTCATTAGGACAAACTATTTTTGGGGTGATTGTGCTTGCCCTCGCAGTGAGTGGGTTTTTCTTTGTAAAGAATATTGTCACATGTTGGACGATCACACCGTTACCTGGTCGGGCGCCTGCAACTTGCGGCACGATCGTATCTGGTGTTACTGGACCTATACTTAATGAGCAAGGCACTCCGGTTGCCACCTCTGTTGCGCCACCACCACCTGTGGCGAGCATTCCTGATGCTGATTTGCCTCCGGCGTGGGATGGAGCGAGTCGTATCACCGTTTTATTGATCGGACTCGATTATCGCGATTACCTGGCGAACGATGGTCCTCCGCGTTCCGATTCTATGATCCTGCTCACGATCGATCCGCTTTCTAAAACTGCGGGTATGATGTCCATTCCGCGCGATATGTGGGTGAATATTCCGGGCTTTGGGTATAGCAGAATTAATACGGCATACTCATCAGGGGAAGGCAGCAAATTGCCGGGCGGCGGTCCCGAACTCGCCAGGAAAACTGCGGAACAGTTTTTGGGAGTGCCGATCCAGTATTATGCCCAGATCGACTTTGGTACCTTTGTAGAGTTCATTGATCTGATTGGCGGCATCGATGTCGATAATCAGGAAGAGCTGCGCCTTGACCCGGTGGGTTCAGGCAAGGATAAAATCATCCTCAAGTG
Organism: Anaerolineales bacterium; assembly: GCA_043767565.1. Lineage (GTDB taxonomy): Bacteria > Chloroflexota > Anaerolineae > Anaerolineales > Villigracilaceae > Defluviilinea. The sequence continues at coordinate 2,493 of JAYUGV010000070.1, read as the reverse complement.
TTGCGGTATTCGTCGTTTGAATGGCGAAAAAACGTTAGCGTACGTACGTTTCCGTAAAGGGGAAGGCGGAGATGTTGCGCGCGCTGAACGCCAGCAAAAAGTTATTATAGGAATCCGCAATGTTGTGCTGGCTCCCGAAAATTTCCCCGTGTTGTTGGGGCAAGCCCAGCAATTTTATGAAGAATTTTCGGCAGGTATCAAAACCAATATGCCATTCGATACCGCTTTGCAGCTAGGCGTTCTGGCGCGAGATATACCTCTTGAGAGTATTAAGAAGGGCGTGATCGATTACACCATGGTTGCCTTGGACGATGTTATTTTGGGTGGGCAGAATGCCAACATTATGAAACCCCTGCCGGATAAGATCCGTGTTTTGCGGGATGAGATCTTCACTTCAAATGGACCGGTAAGTCCCTTAGCTGCGCAAGGTGACCCAACGGCGTTGATGAAGGCAGACGGCGCGCGCATTCGCTTGTTGAATGGGTCTTTTACACCAGGCTTGGATGTCAATACTGGGAATTATTTCCTGATGCAGGGGCTGGGTGTGACTGAAGTTGGTGCGGCAGACCGTGCCTATGATCAAACCATTATTGTTTTGCATTCTCCGAAGTTGTACACTTTGAAGTATTTGCAAACAGCATTTGGTATTACATCAAGCACACAGATCTTGATCAGACCGGACGCCACTTCTACCGTTGATGTGGAAGTGTTCCTGGGCAATGATTGGGCGAGTAATAATCCAATGCCCTGATCTTTTGATTGAAATTAAAAACAGCGGCTGCTCCAGGGAGCAGCCGCTGTTTTTTGTTTCGATGTTTTGAGATCAGGGTTGTTGAAAGGTAAGTTTTATGCCGCCGAGGAAAGTTTCACCGCTTGGGGTTTGGCAGGCGGGAGCGGTGAGTCCGGTTGCGACAGCGCTTCCGACAGCGAGGCGGACAGTGTAGATAATATTGGGAGACATGCTGTAATCTGCATAGCCATTGCCGAGCTCGGGTTTGAATCCGGTGAAGAATTGGCCTGCGCCGTTATCCCAGGTGATGATGATCTTTGCTCCGGCAACCTGTCTGCGGTTCGAATTGAAGACGAACACTTGTAGTAAGCCATCTGGCAGGTTGGTATCACAGACAGGGTCTTGAGTTGTAAGCGCAAAGGGTGCGCCAACTGTGGGGATGAGTGTCTGCGTGGGGCGGGGCGTTGGGGTGTTGATCAAAGTTTGGGATGCAGAACTTTGGGTTTCGATAACTTGAGGCGTTTCTGTAAATTGGAAGGGAATATCTGGTGGAGGTGGCGGCAGGGTGGCAGTGGGTTCTGTAACGACGGTAACGGCACTGCTTAATGTAGATGTGGGAATCGAAACGAGAGTTGTCCCATCTTGAAGCGCCATGGCAAGTGCGGCAAGTTGATCGGCCTGGGTAAACTCACCACTCGTTCCACTCGCGATCATGCGTTGAGCTTGTGAGTTGAGAGATTGAATGGGATCAGTATCACCAAGTAATGTGAGGCGGGCTTGAGCGCGCGGCAGATTGCCGACTGCTGCATAAGATGATGCGATGGCTGAGCGGTAGGCATCTTTGAAGTCGGCGCGCAGGGCGATGGGGTCGGCGTCTACGATGTGTAAAGGGGAGATAAGCCACGAGTACGCCAGACCAAGCCCAAGTCCGATGAGAAGCGTGATGAGGATGTCGAAGGGGAAGCGTCTCACTGTATCCCGCTCCAGGCTTGCATGGCAGTGACCAAGTCCTGTATAAGGGCGATATCGGGATCCGCGAAGCCGTTCGTGCGGGCATACTCGAGTCCTTGCGATGCGATGGCAGAGGGAGATTGGGAACCGAAAATGGCAAGTCGGCGCGCAGCCAGCCCGGGGTCTTGTTCGACGCGATAGGCTTCGGCGGTCATGAGGACGTAATCGGTTTTGTAATCGGCGCGGAGGGTATCGGGGGTGAGGTCGAAGAAGTCAACGGGGTCTACAAGCCACCCATATGCAAGACCCATACCAACGCCAACGGCAAGTGCGAGGAGGATGAATAAGATGCGGGACGTTTTCATGATTGAATGTGAAATTGGAACATTGCTCTTCGCCTGCACCGCAGATCCTTCGACCTCGTTTCACTACGCTCAGGACTGCGGTTCCGCTCAGAGCGAGAATAATAAATATCCGAGCAGGTGACCGGCGGCACCCAGAGACACTCCCTTACCGTTGCTGTCTTTCGACCCTGGCGGGGTTTGGCAGGCTCTGCCGCGCCGGGCCTGCCCGGACGTGGGCAAGGATACCCGATGTGAGGGGACGTGTCAACTTGATCGCAGGTTGTATGAACAGGTCGCCGATCCGATCCACAAGTTTGAAATGTATAACCATTGCGTCTTATTTTTATGCGATGTACAATATTAGATATATTACTAAGTGTCTATCCTAAAATTAACCATGTCGTTGCGAGGAAGGTGCCTTTCCCCGACGAAGCAATCTCCCAAAAGTCAACTTTACCCGTCAAAGAG
>JAYUGV010000069.1:0-5482 GCA_043767565.1 Anaerolineales bacterium | reverse complement strand
TCTGCCTGCGGCACAACCCTAACACTCTCACTACAACAAAACGCACGTTCAGCAACTGAGTTATTCAACTGTCCAACTTGCGGACGGATCTTATATGCTAATTGATTTCAAGCTTTATCCCTTTTCTTTTCTAGTTGGCTTTGCCTTCGGGCTTTTCGTTTTCTGGCTGATAGGGCGCGTGCGTCCACTGCTCGATCAAGCCCGCCAAAACGCTAAAGAGCAGCGCGAAGCCACACAAGTCAAACGCACCAGCGGTTTGGAAGATAACCACCGCAGGCTCACCCTGCGCCGCGCCCAGGGGATGCACCTCGCCGCGTCTTTATTCTCACTCGATGAGATTTTACAAGAACCGCGTTTGCTTGCTCCGCCTGTGCAAGTGGAACCCGGCGTGGCTGGCATTCAGGAAGATGTGATCTCACAGACCCTGCCCTACATGCCCATGTGGCCCGAACTCGCATCCACGTACCGCGCGCCAACACTTGGATTAGTGGAAGCAATCACCGGCGGTTCTAATGTAGTTATCATTGGTAAAGCTGGTGCAGGAAAAACTGTCGCATTGGCACACCTGGCTTCGTTGGCTGCCAACCTCAAAGTCCAGGTTGAAGCGGGCGTCAGCAAAGTCGATGCTGTCCCCTATTTTTATCATGTCGCCGATCTGCAGTTTCCGCATGACGACACCAAAGATCCGCTCAACTTGATCATCAACGCCGCCAGTGAACGCGCGCCGGTATTCGATTTAAATCGTCTGCCGCAATTCACCCAACAATCATTCAAATCTGGCAGTGCCTTGTTGTTGATCGATGGCTTCGATGAACTTGAACCGCAGAGTCAAACACAGGTCACTGAATGGTTCAAGGCGCTCTCGCAAGCCTACCCAAATATTAGGATCGTCACCACCGGCTGCGCCGATCAACTCAACGGCTTGATCGGGATCGGATTTCATCCGCTCGCATTAACCAGTTGGGACGCCCCCCGAACGGCAAAGTTCATTGAGCAGTGGGGTCAGTTATGGTCGCAGACCGTTGCGCTGGAAGCCTGGTCACAAACCGGACCCGAACAAGTGGACCCGCTTCTGCTCAACTCCTGGCTTGGATATGAAAACGCGTTTCTAACACCCTTTGAGCTGACTCTTAAAGTCTGGGGCACTTATGCTGGCGACAGCCTGGGTGCGCGCGTGCTGGATGCGATCGCCACCCATATCCGCCGCGTTGCGCCAAGCGGCACACCGGTTGCCGCACTCGAAATGCTTGCCATGCAAGTGGTGCTGACCTCGCAGCCCATTTTCGACACCAACAAAGCCCGCGCCTGGGTAAGACAATACGATATTGTGGATGAAAAAGCCATTGAAGGCGAAACTACTGAAACCAGAACCATCACATCCGAAAAGATCGCCCTCACCGATTCACAAAAAATCAAACTCAAGAAATCAAAAGCTGGTGAAGTACCCTCCACTGGCTTGCTCGGCAAATTAGTGGAAAGCGGTTTGCTGGTCTCTCACACCAACAGTAAGATGCGTTTCCTGCACCCTGTGTTGAATGGTTATCTGGCAGGTCAGGCGATTGGCGATCATGAAGCTGATGTTACTCTGATGGCGCAGCCTGAATGGGACGGCAAAACGCTTGCCCTGCACTACCTCGCCGCGCGCGGCGATGCCTCAGCCGTTGCCGATTATCTGCTGAAAGAATCAACCCTGCCGCTTCACAGCCATACATTCACGGTTGCGCGCTGGCTTAAGGATGCGCCCAAACAAGCGGCATGGCGCGCCAAAGTTTTCGCGAGCCTGATGAGCATCCTGCAAGCCGAAGGCCAGCCCGTCAGCCTGCGCGCACATGCCATGGCGGCGTTCGCACTCAGCGGCGATTCCGGCGCAGCAACTTTATTCCGTCAATTATTAAGTTCGCGTTCGTTCGATGTAATCCCGCTGGCAGCGTTGGGCAGCGGCACCGTGCGCGACACGAAAGCCATTGAAATGCTGGAAGAGATCATGCAGGCACCTGTCAGTGCGGTGCGGCGGGCGGCTTGTCTTGCGCTCGTTGCCATCGGCATAGATAAATCGCTCGAAGCGGTCGCGCGCGCCCTGCTTCAAGGTGATGAAGAACTCCGACGCGCCGCCGCTGAAGCCATGGCAAACGATCCTGGCGAAGGCTATGCCATGCTCAAGGAAGGTGCCACCCTCGCAGACATCATGCTGCGCCGCGCAGTCGTCCACGGCTTGGCGCACGTGGAACAACCCTGGGCTGTCGAAATTCTGCAGCACATGCAGGTGGAAGACGATCAATGGGCTGTGCGTAATCTTGCCAATCAATATCTTGAGCAAATGACGAGCACAGACCCACGTGTGCCCCACAAATTGACGCCGCCATCCGAAGCCCCGTGGCTGATCGCCTTCGCAGGCAAAGAAGGCAAGGGGATTCCGCGTGGCAGTGCCGCGACCGATATGTTACTGAGCGCGTTCAAAAATGGCAGTACTGAGGAGCGCCTCGCGGCGTTGCCTTATCTCAAACGCGTGGGGAATGAAGGCATTATCGGTGCGCTTTACCATGCCATGTATGGTGACGACCCGGAAGTTCGCGAAGCCTCGTTCTATGCCCTCGAAGAGATCGGCGCCAATGGCACCAAACTGCCTCACCCCAAGCAATTTGGCTTAGGCTAATATGCTAATCACGAATGCAAAACTTGTCACGTGGGAAACAAACAATCAGATCCTCGATGATTACGCGCTGCTGATCGAGAACGATCGTATTCGTGAAATTGACACAACTCAAAATCTTTTAGCCAAACATCCCGACGCAGAGAAACTGGATGCGCGTGGTCAATATGTAATGCCCGGCAACATTTGCGCGCATACGCATTTCTATAGCGCCTTCGCCCGCGGCATGGCGATCCCTGGACCCGCGCCCAAGGATTTCCCTGAGATCCTGCAAAAATTGTGGTGGCCCCTCGATCGGTCGCTGGATGCGGAGAGTATCCAATATTCGGTACTGCCCAGTCTCGTCGATGCGATCAAACATGGCACGACGACGCTGATCGATCATCACGCCTCCCCCAATGCAATTGATGGCTCACTCGATATCATAGCGGATGAAGTCGTTCATGCGGGACTCCGAGCCTGCCTCTGTTACGAGGTAACTGACCGTGACGGGCTGGAAAAAATGCGCGCAGGCATTCGCGAGAACGTGCGCTTCATCCAAAAAACAGAACAAGACGCTTCGCCACTCGTCGCTGGAACTTTCGGTTTGCACGCTTCACTGACACTTTCCGACTCGTCACTCGATGAATGCCGCTCGGCCGCATCCTCCGAAACCGGTTTCCATATCCACACTGCCGAACACGAATCAGACGAGTACGACAGCCTCAACAAATCCGGCATGCGCGTGATCGACCGCCTGCAAAAGCACAACATCCTTGGACCGAAAACTATCACGGCGCACGGCATCCATTTTGATTCGCGCGAGATCCAGACCCTGGTTGAAACAGGGACGTGGCTGTCGCATCAGCCACGCTCGAACATGAATAACGGCGTCGGCGTTGCTCCCATCGAATCGATGCTGCGGGCTGGGGTCAAGGTCTGTTTGGGAAACGACGGCTTCTCTAATGCCATGTGGGAAGAATGGAAAGCCGCATACTTGCTCCACAAAGTCCATCACCGTGACCCGCGCCGCATGGACGGATATGCCGTAATGCAAATGGCGATCTATAATAACGCCGCGCTTGCCAACATCTTCTTCCCATCTGCAACGATTGGACAACTTATTCCCGGCGCATTTGCAGATATTATATTTGTAGACTACCAGCCCAACACCCCATTGACCGCAGGCAACCTGCCATGGCATATAATCTTTGGGGTTCAGCAAAGCATGGTCACGACGACCATCGTCGCTGGCAAGGTGTTGATGAAAGACCGTGAACTGCTTACTCTGGACGAAAAAGAAATCTCAGCCAAAGCGCGCGAGATCGCGCCGAGGGTTTGGGAAAGATATCAAAAAGGAGTTGCATCCTTCGACTACGCCGCCTAACAAACAAGCGGCTCCGCTCAGGACGTATAACAGGAGAGAATTGCATGGATAAAAAATCGTTGATGGTGACCATCGCCGTACTCGGCGGGACAGGCAAGGAAGGCAAAGGACTTGCGTATCGCTGGGCAAAAGCGGGTTACCGTGTCATGATCGGTTCACGCTCCTCTGAGAGAGCCGTGACCACCGCATCAGAAATTATGGAATTGACTGAAATGTCAACTTCGGTCGTTGGCATGAGCAACCTTGAAGCTGCGCAACAGGCAAATATCGTTGTTATCACCGTTCCATATGCCGCACACCGCGAAACCCTCGAGAGCGTGAAAGATGTGCTCAATGGCAAATTGCTCATTGATGTGACCGTTCCGCTTGTGCCGCCGAAAGTAACTAAAGTGCAGATGCCCGCCGCCGGGTCTGCCGCGCAGGAAGCCAAAGAGATCGTCGGCGAAGGTGTGGAAGTGGTCGCCGCGTTCCAAAATATTTCTCACGAACATTTGTTGACCGACGAGGATGTGGATTGTGATGTGCTCGTCACCGGCACCAGTAAAGAAGCGCGTGCTGAAGCGCTCACCCTCGTCGAAGCCGCCGGTCTTACCGGCTGGGATGCAGGTCCTATCGAGAACTCAGTTGTAGTTGAAGGACTCACCAGCGTACTAATCAACATCAACAAACAATACGGCTCTACATACGCGGGCATCAAAATCACTGGCGCTCATAAAAAGTAAAAGAGTATTCAGTAATCAGTTACCAAAACACTGATTACTGATCGCTGAATACTGGTTTTTCATGCCTCTCACCCTCATCCCTCTTCAACATATCCCACTTATCCGCCACGGCGACAACCTGGCGGATATTGTTGTTAATGCAATTGACACAACCGATCTCTCCCTGCAAGATAATGACATTCTGGTCTTCGCCCAAAAGGTCATCTCGAAAGCGGAGGGGCGTGCGATCAATCTTGCAACCGTTACGCCGTCACAACGCGCAATGGAACTCGCCAAACAAACCGACAAGGACGCGCGTGTCGTTGAGTTGATCCTGCAAGAAAGCAATGAGGTTTTGCGTACCCGTATCGGCGCAATCATCGTAGAACATAAACTAGGTTTTGTCTGCGCGAATGCGGGCATCGATCACTCCAATGTCGATTCCCCTCTCCCTGAGGGAGAGGGGTTAGGAGTGAGGGCAGAAGAGTGGGTCCTGCTTCTTCCGGAGGAACCAGATCGATCGGCAGAAAAGATGCGTGTCGAAATTAAATCCAAAACAGGAAAAGATGTCGGCATCTTAATCATCGATTCACATGGACGCGCCTGGCGTAACGGCACAGTCGGTGTTGCAATCGGAATAGCGGGTTTGCCCGGGTTGGAAGATCTGCGCGGCAAACCTGATCTGTTCGGATACACGTTACAAGTTACACAAGTTGGCGTGGCTGATGAACTCGCCGCCGCCGCATCGTTGATGATGGGGCAAGC
>JAYUGV010000068.1:0-13849 GCA_043767565.1 Anaerolineales bacterium | reverse complement strand
AATGCCCATTGTACACGAAATTTGTCCACAAAAAGTCGCTCCCATTTTCGAGTGACTAAATTCTCAATTTCCGTGTCTCAAATCGTTGACACATTCCGATTTTCTTTGCTTGTGGAAAATCTTCGTCGAAATCCCGATAAAGACCATCTAGACTTGGTGATGTAGTTGTTTTTATGCCGTATAAAAAAGCGAATGTGATTTCGGAAAACATCTTTGCGTCAGACATCCTGATTAATTGCCTGTCTTTGAAGATACCTAACTTAATTAATGTTTGATCATATTTTTTTGATAGTTTGTATATAAACCACTTGAAATCGCCTTGCCATTGAGAATGTCTTTTCTCTTCTGGATTTAATGGGACAGTATATGAGTTGATGCGGCGAAATACTTCTCTAATTTCATCATCTGTGGCTGACACAAATAAATCAACAGAAAGAGCGTAATCGACAAATTTTTGTTTGAATTCATCAGGTAGTTCATCGAATCTTTTCCCTCTTAATTCATCTAACTCACTTGTTCTTGATAGTGGAAACTTGTTTTCGTAATAATCCAAAATCGTATAGCTTCTCTGTTGTCCGTCTACGATGTGTTTAATGGTTTTTCGGCTTTTTAAATCTGTGACTTGATAAAGATAAAGTTTTGGAATTGGATACCCTAATAGAATTGTTTCAATTAAGAAAGAACGAGCCGAAGGTGGCCAAACTTTTTCGCTGCGTTGATATTCTCGGTTAACCACGATTTCTTTTCGATTAATTGCATTGCAGTAATCGACTATTGTAAAAGTTGTCGTTGATATGTGCATTTTAAGCTCCTGTTGACCGCATTTAGATCAATAATTTGTTGTCAAAAAAAGGTCGTATAAAACCTAATAATTAGGTTTTCTTATTTTTCTTAATTCTTTTGCTCGAATCGAATTAATTCCCTGTAAGTCATGATCTACAAACAGTACATACGGAATTGCTTCAAAAATTTCGCTAATATAATTATGGTACATTAATCGCGTAGGAGCAGTAAAGTTCATAGGTAAAACGCCAAATTCCATGTAATGCAATGTTTTCCTGAATATCTGAACTGGAGAAACGACACTGTATAGTTTGCCAAAATTCATATCTTTAAAATAATTTGCAGCAACGAAGCATTCATCCGCTGAATTGTAAACCCCGTCATCTCCTTTGTATTTTTGATTAAGATCATCCCCTCGAATTAAATTGGGTGAAATTCCCAGTTGTATTAAAAATTCATTGCCCGCTTCGCTCAGTGAGATTTTGTCTTTATGCCCGTCGAAAATATGAACACTTCCTGGAACATATATCTCTACCTTACTTCCTGTTTCTGTTTCTTGCGAAAATAAATTAGCAGCCAATAGAAGACGTTTACTAAATTCCTCGTTTGGATATTTTCCTTCAATCAGTGGGTGTTGAGATGCCACCTCAATTAGTATTGTCTGATTGCTTGAACGCTCCTCCATAAAGGAAATTGCTTCTGCATATTTTTTCTCCCAATATTCCCTTTCCTTATTTGATCCGATTGCCCATGGTCTTGTTGTGTTATCTCCTTTTGTTACATTCTTAGATTCTCTTAACATCGTTCCTCGATTCTATTATTTCCCATGTGCGGTCGAAATGTCTAATGCAGTCTCTTAAGAAACATTCACTCTCGGTATAGTGAAGTTCAAAAGAAAGAGTCTCTGATGCTCTGAGTGGAGGCAAGGTAATCGTAAGCCATCCCCATTTATCATCACACAATATCATTGTTGACCGTAGATGTGTTGTGTAATGTCCGATTGAGATTCCTCCTGTAAGTGATGAATTTATTTTCTTTGCCTCATCCATATATTCTGAAAACCTCGCATCAGCTTCCCGTATTTCTTGGGATATTTCTGCCCCGCGTATTTTTCCTCCATCTCCCTCTCGCTCGGATTCTCCTACATCGCGCACAAGTTCACTTTCAGGTTTAGGGACTAGCACGCGTACATTGGCTCCGGTCGCGATTGCCTTGCTTATTGCACGACGATATCCGTCTAGGAACCGAGTTCCGCTAGTTACCATAATTCTTATTTCTTTGGACAACTCAAGGTTATTGGACATGGTTGTACTATCTGCTTTGCCATAAGGGACAATTTTAGCTATGCCTTGTGTTCTACAGGGGTTCAGGATTTCTTCAATCTCCCTTTGCAGGCTTTCAGGAGTAGAGTTACCAGGAACCCAGCCAGGGCGATCAAAAGAATCAATAGCTCTATTAAGCCGAGTTGATATCAGTCTTGGTAATACCTTTTCATCATCCCAGAAATCAACATTCCACCTGTTTTGAACTTTTTCTCGAAACTTTTCGAGCATTTTTTTCTTTTAGCACTACTTTCAACCTTCCCGCTTGGTAAATTATCTAACTCTTTATATAGAAATGCAAGGACTGGAATGTTTCTTTCAACCGCGTAGTTGTACTCGCTTTCTGTAAAACTAAGTCCATTCTGTTCATTAATAGTTCCGTAAAGCCCACCGATGATAAGCACATAATAATCGCATTGATCGATAAACTTCCTGATTAGACTCCAAGAGTCAATTGGAGTAGCTCCCCATTGTTCCATGCCAACAGGAATGAATTTGTCATCTAACATAGTCAAGGCAGTATCTTGCCTCACCTTTTCTAAATCTTTTTTTGTAGAACTGATAAATACTTGATAGCGTTTCTCCATGTCAGAAATCCTCCTGCGCAATTTATCTATGACAATCATACGTTGGAAAATAGTATAAGTCTTGTTTGTATTAAATACAAGAAATACAAATATGTGTCAGTATTACGTTCTTCGTTCATCCAACGCCTTAACCAACAATTCTTTCGTCACATTCGGGTCAGCTTTGCCTTTGGTGGCGCGAGCGACTTGGCTTTTATTACGCAAATTCAAGAAAATGTGGCGGCGCGTAAAGCAGACGCTTCCGCATGGGTTCGGGGGATTGCGTTTCACAAAGGGTTCGCAGACGATTCATCGTCGCCGCCGAGTTGAGCAGGAAAAAAGGTTCTTTCAATGCGCCAACCTCTTTTGTCCAAGTTGGTGGAGTCTGGTTATTTCTTTGAGCAAGCAATTCCGCTAGTGCCGCGCTGATGACCAGCAGGCGCGAGTCGGTAACAGATGGGCGGGGGAGTTTGCCGTAATCCATTTTGGCGCGCGAAAAATCCTGAACCAGACTGCGTAATTTGAGATGATCGCGATCCAAAGCGGCTTGCGCGAGTTGTTCAATCTGTTCCATTTAAAGGGCCTTCACAAATAACTCTTTCGCCACATTTGGTTCTGCCTGCTTGTGGTGGCGCGGATAAGTTTATTCTTCTGTCAAAGAGGTCATGCGGATTCTGCTATCTTCCACAACAGAGAAGTGTCCAATCCAATTATCTCTACTTGCAAGCGCTTGAACAGCCGCTTGAGCAATATATTGCGATGATTTCGGAGTAACCCGAAATAAAATTACCCCGCTTTGGGCGGGAAGTTTGGAGCGAAATGCCAATTCCCCGAAATCCTTGTCAAACGTGACAACGATGCGTTTTTCTTCCTGTGCTTGAAAAAGTACCTTGTCATCCGAGATGCCGCGCGAGTCTTCTCGAATCCATGCAACATCATGACCAGCTTCTCGCAGAGCATTCACAGCGTCAAGGGGAAAATTCTCGTTGGCAAGCAGACGCATGACTAAGCCCGTGATAGTTCGAAGGGATAGATTTTCTCGGCTTTGAGAATATTGGATGCGTACATTAGGCAGGCGGCTATATCATCATGAGTGATGCCTGGATAGTTTCTCGTGATCTCACTTTCAGCCCAGCCTTGAGCCAACAATTCCACGATAAATTCCACAGCCAGCCTTGTTCCCTTGATAACAGGCTTGCCGACAAGTATTTTGGGGTCAATGATAATGTGTTCTTTCCAGTCCATGTTTAACTCCTTTTTGAAAAGGCGACGCTCTGATTTTAGCATGTTTCTTGAATGCTATTTTCGCTTTTCATCCAACGCCTTGACCAACAACTCCTTCGTCACATTCGGGTCAGCCTTACCTTTGGTGGCGCGGGCGACTTGTCCCATGAACCATTGCAGAAGCGTCTCTTTGCCAGCGAAGTATTGTTCCAGTTCTTTGGGATTGTCGTTCAACGCCTTGTCAATCGCTTCCTTGATAAAACCTTCATCAGAGACTTGTGCAAGGTTTTTCTCTTTGACGATCTGCTCAGGTTTGCCGCCAGTTTTAAACATTTCAGCGAGAACCGTTTTGCCTGCATTGTTGTTGATGGACTTGGCGGTCGTCATGTCAATGAGTTGAGCGAGGTCGCTGGGGTCAACGGAGATATTTGTGATGTCAATGTTTAGGTCGTTGAGGTTGCGCATGAATTCACCTGCGATCCATGAATGGACCGCTTTCGCAGGGCTCTTCGATTTCGCACCGACGCTCTCGAAGTAATTCGCTAGCGAAAGTTCGGAGGTGAGAAAACGCGCTTCGGACGGGGTCAGGTTGAAGTCCGTGATGAAGCGTGCTGTCTTGGCTTCGGGTAGTTCGGGGAGTCGAGTCCGAATCGCATCGATCCACGCCTCCGAAAGTTGAAGCGGGGGCAGGTCGGGTTCGGGGAAGTAGCGGTAATCGTGCGCCTCTTCCTTGCTGCGCTGTGAAACGGTCACGCCGCGCACATCGTCCCAGCCGAGCGTTTCCTGCACAACGGTTCCGCCCGCTTCGTATACTTTGATCTGGCGTTCGATCTCATACGCCGAGGCACGCGTGAGCGCGCGGAAACTGTTGAGATTCTTGATCTCGGTGCGCGTGCGGAACTCGTCACTGCCGATGGGGCGCACGGAGATGTTCGCTTCGAAACGCAGGACGCCTTTTTCCATGTCGCCCGAGTTGACGCCGAGGTAGCGCAAGATGGCGCGGATCTTCGTGGCGTAATTGAGCGCGGCTTCGACAGTGCGGATATCTGGCTCGGAGACGATCTCGAGCAACGGGACGCCTGCACGATTGAAATCGACGAGCGCGTAATTTTTTTCGTGCGATAGTTTGGCGGTGTCCTCTTCGATGTGAACCCGCCTCACTCTCACCCGAAGTTGCTCCCTCACCCCTAGCCCTTCTCCCAGTGGGAGAAGGGCTGGGGATGAGGGCAAGTCCACATCCAGCCAGCCTTTTTCTGCAATCGGCAACTCGTATTGCGAGATTTGATAACCCTTGGGCAAATCGGGATAATAATAATTTTTGCGCGCAAAAGTGTTGTGCTTGTTGATAGAGCAGTTCAACGCGAGACCAACGAGCGCGGCGAGTTCGGTCGCCTTTTTGTTGACGACGGGCATCGCACCAGGCAGACCAGTACAAGTGGGGCAGATGTTTGTGTTCGGCTCAGGCGCGGAGCCATAATCCGCAGAACAGCCGCAGAACATTTTGGAGTTGGTGAGCAATTCACCGTGAATTTCGAGTCCGATGACGGGTTCGTATTGGGTCATGAGTGATTCCTAATTTTGCCACAGAGCCACAGAGAGCGCTGAGATTTTTGATGAGTGGAAAGTAGAAAGTGGTATGATGCCTTGAATAAAGGAGTAACCTTCAAAATGAATGCTGATGCCTTTCGTCACTTCTACAACTATCACTTCGCCGAAAACCGCATAGTTTGGGAACATGTCGCCTCGCTATCTTTTGAACAGTTCACACAACCTGTCGATTATTCTCACGGGTCTGTTCGCGATCAGATTATTCACCTGATCGATGCCGAACAAATGTGGTTCAGTGAACTGCGTGCTTTCAGACCAATGGAACCGTTGCCCGCTGCCGACTCTGATGACCGAGATGCCATCCGCGCATATTGGGACGATGTTGAGCAAAAGATCCGCGCGTACCTTGCCGACGACTTGCGTGACGATATGTTGTTTTCCAAACCAATAACAGAACCTGATGAAGATCAAAACCTCATTGTGTGGCAGGTACTTCTCCATGTAGCTAATCATGCCACCGATCATCGCGCTCAACTTCTCAGAGTACTACATGATCTGGGAGTCGAGACGAAATCTCAAGATTATATTTTCTATGTGTATGAAAATCCTTTGTGACAGTTAAGTTATTGTTCAGGGGCGTTGAAAATTGGTAGAAACATCAAGCCTACAAGGTTGTTCTTTTCGATTAGTCGTTTGAAAGCATCGCTTACAAAAGTCCGATTTACTCGATGTTCAGGAATCTTGAAAATGGGTGCATTACCGAGACAATCGAGTTTGAAAACAAATTGTTCTACATCCGCAACATTACCGTCGCTAAAATATACAATTTTAGATTGATCGCGATCAAGACAATCTATTACCGTTAGTACGTTAACTGCAAAGAGGTCTTTCAAATAAAAATCTGTGCTGTTCAGTGGCAAAAACTCTACATGTTCACCAATTAGTGGAAATATAGTTGAATAAGATTTTCCAGTCACAATTAATGGAATCCCTGTAATCGAGGGAAAATCACTTGGCAGTAATTGAGGGTCTTCGATATAAACATCAAGCGGATTCCATTGGCTTTTAAGCGGTGTGCCGTTAAAAGAGTACGTGGGAATTTGCCAATCTTTTTCCAGATGTAGCAATCCCAAATTTTGATAGTGATTTACATCTGCCCGCAACTCCCAAATCATTTTATCTCCATTCAAGTTTACAAAGGTGGCAATTGCTTGTGCCAATCAGTCACTTGTTGATACGCGTGCGCGACTTGAAATAAAGTTTGTTCATCCAAATGTTTGCCGATGAGCTGCATGCCAACAGGCATGTTATTGGAAAAGCCACAGGGAACTGCTAAAGCTGGAACGCCAGCGGGATTGGTCGCGACCACGTAAATATCGGAGAGGTACATTTCGAGCGGGTCGCTGGTCTTTTCGCCGAGTTTGAAGGCAGTGGTGGGACAGGTCGGGGCGAGGAGAACGTCCACGGAGGCGAAGGCAGTTTCAAAGTCCCGGCGCAGAAGCGTGCGCACTTTTTGTGCTTTCAAATAATAGGCGTCGTAATATCCTGCGGACAATGCATACGCACCCAGCATGATCCTGCGCTTGACTTCATCGCCAAATCCTTTGTGACGAGTCTGGAGATAAATATCAATCACATCTTTCGCGCCATCCGAAACGGAGAGACCAAAGCGCGTGCCGTCCATGCGGGCGAGGTTGGCGCTGGCTTCGGCGAAGAGCAAAAGATAATAAACGGGCAGACCGTACTTGGTGTGGGGGAGCGAGACTTCGTGAATCTCCATGCCGAGTTTTTCAAATTGGCGAATTGATTCTTGTAGCGCGGACTCGACGCCTGCTTCCATGCCTGCGACAAAATATTCTTTCGGAATGCCGAGCTTCATCCCTTTGACGGGCTTGTTGATATTGGCGGTGTAATTCGGAACGGGCGAGTTGTAGGTGGTGCTATCCTGCGGGTCGTGACCTGCAATGGCTTCGAGCACGGTCGCGCAGTCAAAGGCATCGCGAGTCATCGGTCCGATGGAATCAAATGAGGAGACGAGAGCGATGAGACCATAACGCGAGACGCGTCCATAGGTAGGCTTAATGCCTGTGACGTTGCAAAAGCCCGCGGGCATACGGACAGATCCGCCTGTGTCTTCGCCGATGGTGAACGTGGCAAGGCTGGCGGACATCGCCGCGGCAGAACCTCCGCTGGAACCGCCAGGGACGTGATCGAGATTCCAGGGATTGTGGGTATTGAAGAAAGCGGAGTTTTCACAGGAGGAGCCCATGCCGAACTCATCCATGTTGGTCTTGCCAACGAGAACAGCGCCCGCATCTGCGAGTTTATTCGTGACGGTGGCGTTGTATTGCGGAGCATAGTTTTCGAGAATCTTCGAGGAGCAGGTGGTGCGGACTCCGCGCGTAGAAATGCAGTCCTTCATCGAGAAGGGAATGCCGGTCAGCGGGGTGACGTTTTCACCTTTGGCAATGCGTTCGTCTGCTTGGCGAGCTTGTTCGAGCGCGAGCTCGTCCGTGACGGTGACGTAGGACTTGATCTTCTGGTCTACTTCGTGGATGCGGTCAAGCATCGCCTGAGTCAGTTCGACGGAGGAGATCTGTTTGGAAGTCAGAAGTTCGTGCGTTTCGCGGATGGTGAGGGTGTGTAGTTGCATGGTTTAGATGATTAGATATTAGAGAGTAGAGAAAAGTAAGTGGAAAGTAGTGAGTGGTTTTACTACTCTCTACTTATCCATTCTCTATTCATCTCCAAGAACTGTCGGCACTTTGACATAGCCGCGTTCAGATTGTGGGGCATTCTTCAGAAATTCTTCGCGACTCATAGATGGTTGGACAACATCTTCACGCAAAACATTCTCAGCATTGGCGAGGTCTGATGCAGGTGGGATGTTTTCTGTGTCCACTTCGTTGAGCATGTTGAAGTAGTCAATGATGGACGAGAATTGTCCGCTGAATTTCTGCGCTTCCTCTTCCGAGATTCCGAGACGGACGAGATATGCCACGTGCTTGACGGTTTTGGTGTCGATTATGTTTGACATGATATTCTCCGTTGGTCAGCTTAAGTCAAGTACACTATCCAACCCACGGCGTAGACCTGTGAAGGTGCTGACTTTGCGGATTGCCAATATTGACCCATCCACATACGGCTCGGCACTGGTACCTGAATCGTGACGGATGGTCAACTTTTGGTCAGGCATGCCGAAAATGATCTCTGCGGAGATCACATAGCTCGGCAAGCGGATGGCATGTACTTGCGAGCCGTTCATGCGCGCACCGCGTGTTTCCACGACTCCTTGGGTTTGCTCTAATGGCACAGTCAATTCTGATGGGCGGATGTTGGAGAGTCGATTTGCCAGTTCACGCACGGTCCCGCTGGGCGAGTCTTTTTTGGCGTCGCTGGCGTAGTCGATGATTTCCCACTGCGGAATGAACTTCGCAGCGATCTCAGCAAATTTTTGTAAAAGGACAACGGTCAATGCAAAGTTGCCGACAGCTAAAACGCCACATTGATGCTTCTCGGAGGCGGAGGTAATTTCGGTGTAGTCTGAATCGGTTAATCCCGATGTGCCAACAACAACATGCGCCTTGTGCTCCAACGCAGTCAACACATTGGATTTTGCAACATCAGGTTTAGTGAACTCGAAGAATACATCGCATGGCTGTGCCGCGAGCGCTTCTTGCATTGTTGCATATACCTGGCAAGTTAAGCGTGGATCTCCAAGCACATCGCCTAAGATTTTCCCTGCGTGCGTGCGTGAAACCGCAGACACAAGCGTTATATCTTCGAGCTGAGCGATTGCGTGGGCGACGGCTGAACCAGCCCAGCCTGTGGCGCCTGCGAGGCAGACACGAATTGATGAAGAGGTATTTGTCATTTCATCCTTTATTAGGGTATGAGGCGCGTTGGTCCACGATGGAGAAAAACCACTTCGCGTATGCTTTTTTGATTGAGCATAGCCGCCAGCAATCTTGCCAGACCAAATCCAAAGCCACCATGTGGGGGACAGCCGTACTTGAAGAAGTCAAGATAAAACTGAATCGATTCGAGACTCACGCCTTTTTCTGTTGCCTGCTTTACTAAAACATCATAACGATGTTCACGTTGCGCGCCTGTCGTGATTTCCATCCACTTCCAAAGCAAGTCGAAACTTTTGGTCTCAGCAGGTTTGTCTTCCTTCCTCATATGATAAAAAGGACGAACTTCGATAGGATAGTCTGTGATAAAGATGAACTCATGATTGTATGTTTCTTTAGCATACTCACATAACAACCGTTCGCCCTGTGGATCGATATCGCCCTTCTTTGTGTCCAAAGGTGGCGCATATCCCTTATGTTGAAGAATCTTTTGCGCCTCTTCCATGCTTATTTTGGGGAAAGGCAAAGTTGGCACAACGACTTCCACGTCAAATGTTTCTGAGATTTCTTTGCCATGTTTCTCTTTGACAGTTTGCAAAATATGCTCAAGCCAACGTTCTTCAAATTCCATGATGTCGTAATGCGATTCAATCCACGACATTTCCATATCCACGCTGGTGAATTCAGTGGAATGCCGGGGCGTGAAAGATGGGTCTGCTCGAAAAGCGGGCCCAATTTCAAAGATGCGGTCCAGTCCCGCCGCCATTGCCATCTGTTTATAGAATTGCGGTGACTGTGCCAATGAAGCAGTCTGCCCAAAATATTCCAAGGAGAACAATTCTGCGCCGCCTTCACTTGGACTGCCCATGATCTTTGGGGTATGGATTTCGACGAATCCATTGGATATCCAAAACTCACGCATCGCCATCTCGACTGTGGTTTGAATCCTGAATATCAACTGATTCTCTGGCTGACGCAAATCTAAAAACCGCCAGTCTAATCTTTTGTCAACATCCGTTTCAGTCGGACCGAAAATATCAATAGGTAAAGTTGCATCCGACATCGAATGGACATGCAGCATTTGTAAATGTAATTCTATTTGACCAAGCTTCACACTTGGATTGCTAACGACAATCCCTGTGACTTCGATTGCCGATTCGCGGGTCAATGTTGCAACCAATTCATTAACAACTTTATTTTCTTCGGAACGCTCCGCAACGACTTGAATGAGTCCGGTCTGATCGCGCAAAATAATAAACTGAACTGCTTTCTGATTTCTGACAGTTTGAACAAATCCCTTTAGGGTAACTAGTTCTCCAATTATTTCTTTCGCATTGCGAATGAGTATGCGTTCCATGATTCCGCAATTAGTCCTTAAATTGAATATGTAACTCTCTCAACTGCTTCGGCTCAACGGCAGACGGCGCGTCCGCCATTACATCGCGTCCTGCTTGATTCTTGGGGAAGGCGATGACTTCACGGATGTTAGGTTCATCCGCAAGCAGCATTATCAAACGGTCAATGCCGGGCGCCATGCCGCCGTGCGGTGGTGCGCCGTATTCAAACGCTTCGAGCATGTGACCGAACTTCGCCTGAATGTCTTCGTCGCTCAAGCCGAGCATTTGGAACATCTTCATTTGAATATCGCGGCGATGAATACGGATCGAGCCCGAAGCCAACTCGTAGCCATTGCAAACCATATCATACGCATCCGACATCACCGCGCCCGGGTCAGTGTCGAACTTATCCAAGTCGCTCAACTTCGGCATCGTGAACGGATGATGTTCCGACTCCCATTTTTTCTCTTCTTCGTTATACGCGAAAAATGGAAAATCCACCACCCACGCAAACGCCATCATGTCTTCATCAGCAAGTTTCAAATGATCGCGGAACCACAGACGTAATCCGCCGAGGACTTTATTCGCGATTGCACGCGCATCCGTTGCGAAGATGATCAGATCGCTGACTCCTGCTCCCGTTTTGGATTTCAGCGCTTCGACCTCTTCTGCCGTCATAAACTTGGACGCGCTTCCTTTCACGCCTTCAACTGTTACTGCCAACGTAGGCATACCCTTCGCTCCAAACGTTTTTGCGACCTCTGTGAGCGCATCCACTTCCTTGCGGGACATGTCCGCACTACGAGGGGCGATCATGCATTTGATCACGCCGCCAGCTTCCAGCGTAGATTGAAAGACGCGGAATTCACTTTTGGCAAAAACATCCGAGACATCGATTAATTCCATACCGAAGCGTAAGTCCGGTTTGTCTGATCCGTATTTATCCAGCGCTTCAAGATATGGAATTTTCTTCCACGGTGATGAAAGTAATTTTTTGTGCGGCGCAACCGCAGGAATCATCGCAGTGTACAGACCCTCAACTAAATCAAGCACATCATCACGATGAACGTAGGACATTTCCAGGTCAAGTTGCGTGAACTCAGGCTGACGGTCACCGCGCAAATCCTCATCGCGGAAGCAGCGCGCGATCTGGAAATACTTGTCCATGCCTGCGACCATCAGCAATTGCTTCAATTGCTGTGGAGATTGGGGCAGGGCATAAAACTGTCCAGGAAAGAGTCGAGAGGGGACGAGGTAATCGCGTGCGCCTTCCGGAGTCGCTTTGAACATGATGGGTGTCTCGATCTCGATGAAGCCTTCCTTATCGAGATAGTCACGCATGAACTTGATCACCTTGTGACGCAGCACCATATTGCGAGTGAGACGTTCACGGCGCAGGTCGAGATAACGATATTTGAGGCGCATGTTTTCATCGGGCAGGTCCGCATCTGAACTGACCATGAAAGGCAGGGTCTTGGCAGGATTCAAAATTGTGATGTTCTTGGCAATGATTTCGATTTCGCCGGTTTCCATTTTTGGATTCGACATACCTTCAGGGCGCTTCTGTACGAGACCTTCGATCTGTAGAACCCACTCAAAGCGGACGTTGGCAACTTGGTCAAGGATTTCCTTGGATAGATCTGGGTTGATCGTGATTTGGATGAGTCCGGTGCGGTCGCGTAGATCAAAGAATGCCACCCCGCCGTGGTCGCGCCGACGATTGACCCAGCCAGCCAGCGTGACGGTCTGCCCCGCATGGCTGGCGCGTAATTCTCCGCAAGTGTGTGTTCTGTACATGGTGTGCCTCCAAATAATTCATGTCGTTGCGAGGAGCGAACGAAAGTGAGCGACGAAGCAATCTCCGCGTTGAATAGAGATTGCTTCGGGCGGACGAGCACCGCCTCGCAATGACATGTAGTGTAGATAAAATAAATCGCCCTTCGCATGTGCGTTGGGCGATTTGGTGTGACTTGAGTTATCTGTCAACTAGCAATGCTTCGCCCAACGATAGGAATTATCGTCATTATCATTATTATTGTTATTATTGGCGAAGGGTAGACCGTATTTCATAATGGCGGCATTATAGCACAGGATTATCTTTCCAGCGTGGATTCTTGCGGGTTGGCAGGGTTGTATTAAACCATCACCTGCGCGCCGACGGAGTAGCGCGCGGCGGTAGCTTATACCTCACCAATAATGCGGACGTTGAAGAATTGTTCACCGGCTTTGATAGTTTTGTCCATTCACTGAATATTGATATACAACAACAGGATACGTGGAAATGCTATTGCCTGATCGCCGCCTGCCCCTGCTGACCTCCGGTGATAAATGAATATACCGGAGCCGATGAGTAAAACCACTGGCACAATACACGCGCATAAACCACCCAATAAACCCAATAAACCGCCAAGCGCGCTTATTAATCCTGTCGAGATAGCAATAGGGTCCATGAATGTTCTCTTTGAATAAAAGTTGACTAATTTTATTTGAGGTTCCTTGCTGGATGTAAGGCTGATGTAAGGTGTTTTTTATTAAACCGCTTCCACTCATCTCTTTAATGTTGTATATTTATTTTGTTATTTCCATATTTCATACAAGGAGAATCAAATGAGTTACAAGGTACTGTTCGTACTGAATGCGCTTGTTGCAATTGTTGTTGGGCTAGCCCTATTGTTTGTTCCCGCCCTTGGTTTGGATCAGTTTGGCACAGAGAAATATGCGGCGACGATCTTTGTAGCGCGTCTCTTTGGGTTGGCAGCTTTCACCATCGGATTACTTTTGTGGTTTGCAAAAAATATCCCCGATATCAATATTCAAAAACAAATGGGCGTGGTCATGTTCGCCAGCTCAATTATTGGATTGGTTGTGGCTGTCATCGGTGTCTCCCCAGCTAGCGGCGTAGTCCGCATTAATGGCTGGATACCGATCATAGTTTTTGCCCTCTCCGGACTTGGTTATGGTTTTATGTTGTTCCTAAAACCAAGAATGAAGGAATAACAGACGCCTTCCTTTACCAACTTTTACAAGAGATCTAATAAGATTTTGACAATAACATGCCTGCGAACTAGCGGGCATGTTGTTTGTAGGCATGTGATTAATTGAAGTATCATTACATATTTTGTAACAGTTCACGACTTTAATTGAAAAGCGGTGTTGTAAAAGCCATGATACCAGAGACGGGAAAGTTGAAAATGGAGGAACAATCACGCGAAGAA
>JAYUGV010000067.1:0-5513 GCA_043767565.1 Anaerolineales bacterium | reverse complement strand
ATTGTTGAAAGGGATGGAACTATAAAACTAGATAACTAACGAGGCACTTCGTGATGCGCCCGGCAACGCGCTTCATACAACTCGGATGCGCCCACGATCACAACGGGATCATCATATCTGGCAGGCTGTCCATTGACCAACCTTTGGGTGCGCGAGGCATCGTCACCACAGACCATGCAAATGGCATGGAGTTTATCCACGCGTTCGGCTTTTGCCAGGATCAACGGCATAGGACCGAATGGCTCGCCGCGAAAATCCATGTCCAAACCGGCGACGATCACTCTGACGCTGCGCACGGCAAGCTCCTGAATTACAACGGTGATCTCCGGGTCGAAGAATTGGGCTTCATCGATGCCCGCCACGGTCGTATCTTTATCGATCTTCTCGCGAATTTCTGCCGCGCTGGAAACCGGGGTGGCTTCGTAATTTGCGCCCGCGTGTGAGGTGACTTTTTCCACTGCATAGCGAATATCGATGGCGGGTTTGAACACCTGCACTTTTTGCTTGGCGATCGTTGCGCGGATAAGGCGGCGGATCAATTCATCCGTTTTACCGCTGAACATCGAACCGCAAACCACTTCAATGGAACCGTGTGTATGATGCATGTCGCCTCTTGTCATTGCGCATCAATTTCCACCACAATGACTATATAGAATAAAAAAACGGGCATGGCGCGCACTCGCGCCATGCCCGTAAGTTTACCTGAGATTACTTAATCCGCAACCCTTCGTCTAGCGCTCCGGGCAGGAAATTAAGCCGCAAGTTCGGGA
Organism: Anaerolineales bacterium; assembly: GCA_043767565.1. GTDB lineage: Bacteria > Chloroflexota > Anaerolineae > Anaerolineales > Villigracilaceae > Defluviilinea. Next base: position 4,743 of record JAYUGV010000067.1, on the reverse strand, counting down.
AGTTCATAACCGAGCGCGCGCAACTTCTTTTTGGCGGTAGTCAAAGATGCCTGACCGAAATTAGCAATTGCCAGAACGGCTTCGTTACCGCCGCTGAGCTTCTCAAGGAATTGGCCAACGTTGGTGATACCAGCGGTCTTGAGTGCTTCCATCGCGCGATTGGCGAGACCAAGTTCCTCGATGGGGCGTTCGGGAGCACCCTTGAGTTCTTCCTTAGCTTTCTGTTGTTCGACATAAGTCTGGCGCACAGAGAGTTTCTTGTAGAAGCGGTCTACCTGACCTTCGATATCGAGCAGGCGGGACGATTCGCCGGTGAAGAAGGGGTGGCACTTTGAGCATGTGTCCACGCGCAATGTTTTTTTGGTTGATCCGGTTGTCCATGTGGTACCGCACGCGGCGCAAGTCACCTGGGCATCGGTGTAATAAGTTGGATGAATATCGGCTCTCATAATTAACCTTCTACTTGTGGAACGATGTTTACGCGCTTCTGACCATGTCTAACATCGAACATGACCACGCCGTTGGCTGTCGCGAACAAAGTATCATCTTTGCCTTTGCCTACATTCAAGCCGGGCAAGATCTTGGTGCCGCGCTGGCGTACAAGGATATTGCCTGAAAGCACGACCTGACCGCCATAACGTTTGACGCCCAAACGCTGTCCGTTTGAATCGCGCCCGTTAGTAGTTGATCCGCCACCTGTTTTATGTGCCATGATTTACCTCTTTTTACTTCTTGGAATCAGTCTTCTTGGAAGACGATTTGGGCGCAGCAGCCTTTTTGGGCTTCGCGTCTTTATCAACCTTGGCTGGTTTCTCGGCTTTTGCCTTCTTCTCAGCCTTGGGTGCTTCTTCTACTGCCGTTTCTGTCTCAGCTTGCACTTCTTCCTTGACTTCGGGTTTTTCAACCTGGCGTTCTTCACCGGGTCTGCCGATGAAATCCACCATCAAGAGGGTGTACTGTTGACGATGACCACCGCGTACGCGGATGCGTTTCTTGGGGCGGTATTTGAAGCGGTCGATCTTGGGACCTTTGATGTTGTCAACTACAGTGACTTCAACTTCGATGCCCTCAAGCAAAGGGGTTCCGATCAGGAACTCTTCGCCATCAGCCATGAACAACACGCGCTCGAAGCCAAACTTGTCACCTTTTTCTACGGGCAGGCGATCGACTTCGATGGTGCGCCCTTCGACGACACGGTATTGCTTGCCGCCACTATCAATTATTGCATATCTCATTATTTTCTCCAGTCATCACTTCGCCGTGTACCTGCGGAGTTCTTGCACTCGTCGCCTGCGAACGGGGAAGCTGGGGGGTTAGAAGCAAATGCCTCAGCGATTCTTACTGCTGAGGCAGAAGCGAGCGGTATTATACATGTGAGCAGGCGAATGTGTCAACAGGTGGACAAGGCTCTTTAAATAGAGACAGGTTCCGGCTAAGAATGACGCGCTCTGGTCGTTGACAAAATCCTCGCCATCCTGTACCCTCGCTTCATGACATCCTTCAACCTGCTCCAGCATCAAATTATTGACTCGCCCCTTGACCTTAAACTCTTCGTCTCCGGTCCGGCAGGGACGGGGAAAACTACCGCCGCTGTGGCTCGGTTGCGTTATTTACTTGAACAAGGCGTGCCAGGCGATTCGATATTAATGCTCACCCCGCAGCGGACTCTGCAGGAGCCGTACCTTGACCTGCTCTACAGTCCCGAGCGCAGTGCAGGCGGCGAAGTGACGCCCGCCACGATTGGCGGTCTCGCGCGCCGCATGGTGGATCTGTTCTGGCCCATTGCAGCCGAAGCGGCGGGATTTGCCAATCCTGATCAACCGCCTGCGTTCCTTACGCTCGAAACCGCGCAGTACTACATGGCTCATCTGGTGCGTCCATTATTGGATGAAGGTTATTTTGAATCAGTCACCATTGACCGCAACCGTTTGTATTCCCAGATCATCGACAACTTGAACAAAGCCGCAGTGATCGGGTTTGAACACACGGATATCGGCGCGCGCCTTGACTCCTCCTATTTCGGCGACCCTGCCCAGCGACGTATCTATGCCGATGCGCAGGACTGTGCGAATCGTTTTCGTCAGTACTGCCTCGATCACAATCTGTTGGATTTTTCCCTGCAGCTTGAAGTCTTTACGAATATCTTATGGAAGCAGGATATCGTGCGTGATTATCTCTCACGGACATATCGTCATTTGATCTACGATAACGTCGAAGAAGATGTGCCGCGTGCTCACGATGTTATCTATGATTGGCTGGCGGATTTCGACTCTGCGCTGTTGCTTTATGACGAGGGTGCAGGCTTCCGTCAATTCCTCGGCGCGGACGTGCAAACGGGCTGGGCTTTGCGTGAGTTATGTAATGACCATATCGTGTTGGAAGAGTCTTTCGTGATGTCGCAGAGCGTGGCGGATTTGAGCGAAGGATTGACGGCGGCAATCCTTCCGAGCCTTGCGTCGAATGTCGAACGTCGAATGTCGAACGCTGAATCGTTATCAATTATTTCAAAACACTTTTACCCTGAACTTCTTGATTCTGTTGTAGATGAAATTGAACGATTGCTAACTCCGGAAAATCATCTTTCATCTTTCATCCTTCATCCTTCTGAAATTGTTATTCTTGCGCCGTATCTTTCCGATGCTTTGCGTTTCTCCATCACGAATCGACTCGAAGCACGGAACATTCCCTGGCGTTCCCATAGACCATCGCGTTCACTGCGCGATGAGCCTGCTTCCCAAGCTTTGATCACGCTGGCTGCGTTGGCGCATCCGCATTGGAATATCCACCCGCCGAAATTTGATGTAGCGTATGCGCTGATGCAGTCTATTGAGGGGCTCGACCTCATCCGCGCGCAGTTGTTGACGGAGATCGTTTATCGCCTGCGAGATTTCGATCTGGCTCCGTTCGAAAACATCAAGCCCGATGTACAGGAGCGCATAACTTTTGCGCTTGGGAATCGTTATTCGATCCTGCGGGATTGGTTGTTGGCATATCGTGAAAGCGACCAGTTGCCGCTCGATCATTTCTTCCGCAAGTTGTTCGGCGAAGTGCTATCCCAAATGGGATTTGGTTATCACAGCAACTTTGACTCGGTCCGCGTGGCGGCGAGTTTGGTGGAGTCGGTGAAGAAATTCCGCATGTCCATTGAGTCAACCGGTGCAGACTTCCGAAGTCTTGGAGACTTCGGAAGTCTGGGGCGAGAATATATCGCTATGTTGCAAGATGGTGTGATTGCTGCCTCGTATGTTGAATCGTGGAAGACCGAAGATAAGGATGCTGTGCTTGTTGCGCCCGCGCACACGTTCCTGATGATGAACCGACCCGTGACCGTACAATTCTGGCTCGATCCCGGCTCGAGCGGTTGGTACGAGCGGCTCGCACAGCCGTTGACGCATCCGCATGTGTTGAGCCGAAGTTGGGAAGCTGGTCGCTTGTGGACCGATGCGGACGATGTTCAATACAGCAAAGAGGCGATGGCGCGGTTGATATCAGGTCTCTTACGTAGATGCCGTGAGCGCGTCTATTTGGGAATCGCCGAACTCGGCGAAAGCGGATTCGAACAGCGCGGCGAACTGCTGCGCGCATTCCAAAAGGTGTTGTAATATGAGATCAAGAATTTACTTGGTAGTGGCTTCCATTTTTCTATTTGCATGTCTTGCGACTGCAAGACCGACGACTGAATCTCCTACTGCGCCGCCTGTAACTGAAAGCATGCCGACGAGCGTAGCGACCCCCGCGCCGACACACACAACCGCAAGCGGACCTACGATAGCCAACTGTCCGATGTTCCCCGCGAACAATTATTGGAGCGCCCGCGTGGACACGCTTCCAACTCATCCGCAATCTGATGCGTGGATCGATAGCATCGGTCGCACTGAATCCTTTCACATGGACTTCGGCTCGGGTGAATGGGATGGAGGTCCGATCGGGATTCCATTTAATATTGTGGCCGGATCAACCGTCCCGAAGGTTGAAGCGGAGTTTTATTATCCCGATGAATCGGATGCGGGACCATATCCGATTCCTGACAATCCAAATCGCGAATGGGGGAGCGATCATCATATTTTGATCGTGGATACAGACATCTGTACATTATATGAAATCTACGATGCGAGTTTCGATAATGGAAAGTGGAGCGGCGGCTCCGGGGCGATCTGGAATTTGAACTCGAACGTTCTGCGCCCCGATACATGGACATCTGCCGATGCGGCGGGGTTGCCGATTCTGCCTGGGCTGGTTCGTTATGATGAGATCGCCGCGGGTGAGATCAAACATGCCTTGCGCTTCACTGTCGAAAATACCGCCGGTTATATCTGGCCCGCGCGACATCAAACATCCGACCCGCAAGATGGAGTCCCGCCGATGGGTGCGCGTTTTCGCTTGAAAGCAGACTATGACATCTCAAATTTTCCGCCTGAGATGCAAGTTCTTTTGCAAGCGATGAAAACATACGGAATCATTTTGGCGGATAACGGCTCGAACTGGTATATCAACGGCGCGCCCGATGAACGCTGGGACAACGACATGCTCCACCTGCTCGATGTGCTGACAGGAAATGATTTCGAAGCAGTGGATACTTCAGGGTGGATGGTGGATATGAATTCGGGGGAGGTGAAATAGCCATGCCATACTGGAAACTCTATTCTCAGTAGATCACGAAAGGGCGAAACGTGGGTGACGAAAAAAAGTAACAGCCAAGTCGAACAATTTTTCAACTGCATGAGCAAGCAAGCGAACTAACCG
>JAYUGV010000066.1:0-13909 GCA_043767565.1 Anaerolineales bacterium | reverse complement strand
TGACCTGCGGTTAGTCTTTTTCTTTTGGGCATGATTTTCTCCAGAAAATGTAGCTTAATTATGCCCGTTTTTGTGTCTAGATTCCCTTATCCACTATACATATTAATAACCTTATTTAATATATTAGCTTCGTCAAAGTTGCTTTGCAAAGATTCTCTGATTATTTTGTTATATTTATTCTTGAAATGATCTGTAAAAGAACTATTAGCTATAAAGGTCATATTCAGAATCTTCTTATCAGAAAATACAGCTCTTAACCACCATATTTTCTTGATGTCATCCAAACTGACTTTAGGAGCCCAAAAATCAACATAATCAATTTTCTCTACGCTTAACAACTCGGTCAAATCCTGAGCGTAATATCGAACCGGACTCAACACTAGAACGCTACCACTTGAATCCTTTTCTTTGATTTCTTTAATTCTACTGACAATAAATTTGTTGGTTTCCTCTTGGGTACGTATTTGGTCAAACAAAACACTACCATCATTTCCCCCCTTAACCCATGGCTTATCAATTCTATTTTTATTTTTGGCAATCAGTTCTTTTGAATGGTCAACCACGACATCGGGGCATCGATAGCATTTATTCTCGTGTTGGATTTTCTCTACATCTTGTTTATTGAATAATTCAATTATCCCTACAGGGTCAGCGTCTTTAAATCCGTAAATTGATTGATCATCATCTCCCAAAACAAGTATTTCGTGAGCATAATTCGACAACTCATAAATTAACTCTCGTTCAGTCAAATTAAAGTCTTGAAATTCGTCAACTATCAACAAATCCAATTCACCGATTTTTTCTTTACCATAAACAGGGTTGGATTTCAAAAACTCCAAACAACTCTTTATCATCCCATCAAACGTAATACATTGGAGGAAATAGCATAAATCATTAAAATCTATCTCGTACTTATCCGAGAAATGATTCAGGATAGGTGTTTCATAAATATCATCTAATATTTGAACGTCAGTTAAGTGGTTAATTATTAGTGCGTAGCTATGCAACGTATAACACTTTACATTTTGATAATCGGAGAAACTTTGGGTAAGGTCATTAACAGTTGCATTCGTAAAAGACAAAACAAGAATGTTCTTTGCATCCGAATACTCTTCTTTTATCAATGTCTTTATTTTTGTGGTTTTTCCAGTTCCAGGTCCAGCCAATAAAATTTTCATTGTGTACCCTCATTAGAAAAGAAATCAATAACGGCTATTGAAACGTAATCTCTTCCACGCGCCAGTTCCACAGGTGACAGTCACTTTTAAAGTGACTGTCACCTTAATGTTGGACTCAAATAAAACTTTCCCCTCTCTGAGAATATCGCGCAAAAACCAGTCACCTATTTCTATACGTTCCGCCAAATGCTTTGGGGTGTAAACCATTAAGTCCAACCCAAACATATAATCAAGCTGCTGGCAAATCTTAATGGACTATTCCACTTCACGCAATTTCGTATTCATCACCACCAGCAAATCCACATCACTCTCAGGGCGGGGCTTGCCGCGCGCATACGAACCGAACAAAATAATTTTCTGCGGCTTGAATTGTTTTGCGATCTGACGCGCCAGCCTGTGGATGACCACTTGTGGTATCCGTTTGCGAACATCGATGGTTGGGACTGTTAAATCTGGAGCTATCATTGTGAATTTATTATACAACAACAAAAAGGATATAGCGTTGCTGTGTCCCTACAATTTATTGAAACGTAATTTCTTCCACGCGCCAGCTTTCTTCGCCGATCAACTTCTTCAGGCGTTCGAGCATTTCGGGGCAGACGCGCGTGGTGTCGTTGGGGAAATCGATCAGATGTCCCGAGCCATTTTCAAAGATCTGAAAACTGAACCGGTCACGCCCGTGGAATGAGATCAGCGTGCCGAAGATCGTTTTGATACGGCGCTTGTCACGTTCCTTGTCGCCCGTCGGGCGCAGCAGCACCGTAATTTGTTTGGGTGGATGTTTCTGATCTGCCTCTTTCGCCAACGGAATATAAATCAATTTGAGGGATGTAACCACCGCTTCGCGCGTCGCTTCATTTTGCTCTTGTGACCTCTCTTCCGTCTCCCCTGCAAGGGGAGAGACCAATGCGCGCGGCGGCGTGATCTCTTCGTTCTTCTTGAACTTCGGTTCCGGCTTGGAGGCGATCGCTACTTCATCAAATGAGGGCTGCCATTCATTGTCCCAGCCATCGGGGAAATTATCAGGTGGGGGCGGCATATCGTCATCGTAGTGCAAGATGGCATCTTGCACCACTGTATAAGCAGGTTGTTTTTCAGCCACTTGTTTTACGGGTTGAACAACCATAGGCTTGATCGTTCCTGGCTTGTTGACTTGAGGCTTGGGTTGAACTGAACTCGATGTAGGCTGTGTGGATTGGATCTTAATATCTTTGACATGGCTGTCAGGCTTGGGCTGAGAAAAGGCTTCAAGATCAAGAGCAGGTTTCGGCTTAGATTGAAGCGGAGCGTCCGCCAACGGTTCGAGAATTTTGATCTCAGTCCGCACGGCGTCCACTAAAATTTTTGGCGGCGTCGAACCCGTATCCACTTTGCCTTCGATGATAAGGATCTGCCCAACAGTGAGCTGCTCGCGATATTGCGCCCAGGTGCGCGGGAAGAGCACGAGTTCGATGTTGCCTTGAATATCCTCGATAGTGACGAAGCCCATCGGCTTGCCGGTCTTGGTGGTATAGGGACGCACCGCATTGACCAAACCCGCCACACGGACCTTTTCTTCGTGCTGCGCTTCGTTGAGCTGACCTGAAAAATAACTGACGATCTGCGCGAAGGTTGCCTGATACGGTGTGAGCGGATGATCTGAAATATACAACCCGATGAGTTCGCGCTCCCAGTTGAGCATCTCGCGTTTATCCACATTGTTGACTTCGGGCAGGTTGATCTCTTCAACCACGCCAGTAGCTGAACCAAAGAGACTCATCTGCCCGGCATCTGCGGCGCGGAAATGATTGTTGCTGATGGCAACGATACGATCCAACGAGGCAAGCAGTGCGGCGCGGTTGCCAAAGTTATCCAGGGCGCCCACTTTGATGAGACACTCCAACACCCGCTTGCCAACTGCGCGCAGATCGACACGGCGCGCAAAGTCATTGAGGTCTTTGAACTTGCCATTCTCTTCGCGTTCTTTGACGATCAATTCAACTGCGGCTTCACCGGCATTCTTCACCGCGCCCAAGCCGAAGCGGATATGGGGTTTCGTTTTTTTGCTTGCGCCGCCGTCCTCGGCGGCGGCATTCTCGGAGATCACTTCAATATCTTCGATCGCAAAATCCCAACTCGAGGTGTTGACCTCTGGCGGGAGCACCGGTACGCCCAGCGTGCGCGCATCGGCAACGTACCACGCGACCTTTTCGGTCTGACCCGCTGAAGCGGACATCAATGCCGCCATATATTCAGCGGTGTAATTGACTTTGAGATAGGCTGTTTCCACCGCGATGACACCATAATCGGCGGCGTGGCTCTTGTTGAAACCGTAACGCGCGAACTCTTCCCAATCGCTGTAAATGGCTTCAGCGATCTCCTTTTCCATATCGTGCTTGACCGCACCGTTCACAAATTTTTTGCGATGCTTCTCAATATCTTCCTTCTTCTTCTTTGAGATCGCCTTACGCAACTCATCTGATTCAGAAGGTGTATAACCCGCAAGTTCCACAGCGGCACGCATCAACTGTTCTTGATAAACCGGGATGCCATAAGTATCTTTAAAGATCGGTTCCAGTTTCGGGTGGCGGTATTCGACATCCGCTTCGCCGTGCATGCGCGCAATGTAATCGGGGATGAACGCCATCGGTCCCGGGCGATACAAGGCGACCATGGCGATGATGTTATCCAATGAAGTGGGCTTCATCTGCACGAGGTAGCGCGTCATTCCCCCACCCTCTACTTGGAACACGCCAGCGGTCTGTCCATTGCCCATCAACTCAAATGACTTGGGGTCATCAAGCGGAATATTGTCCAGGTCCAATTTAATGCCGTGCCGCTTCTCGATCAAGTCACAGGCTTTCGCCATGACGCTCAACGTGATGAGCCCGAGGAAGTCCACTTTTAACATGCCGAGCGAATCAAGAATACCCATTTCGAATTGGGTCACAGTCTTGATCGGCGTATCTTCAGCGTTCGAGGTGGGGCGGTGCAACGGCAGATAATCCATGATCGGCTTATCTGAGATCACCACTCCTGCGGCATGTGTCCCGGCATTACGGACGGTGCCTTCCATCTTTGCGGCGGTATCGATCAACTCATGCAGATGCGGTTGTTCATCATAGAACTTTTTGAATTCAGGCACAGCCAGCGCGTCATCCATAGTTGTGTTGCGTCCTGAAACGAACGGCACCAACTTCGCAACACGGTCCACTTCTGGCAATGGGATGTCCATCACACGCGCCACATCGCGCAAGGCGGCTTTCGTGCCCATCGTGCCGAAGGTAATGATCTGGGCGACCTTGTCACTGCCGTATTTGCGCGTGCAGTATTCAAGCATCTCGCCGCGTCGGTCATCGCGGAAATCAAGATCAATATCCGGCATCGAGATACGACCGGGGTTTAAGAAACGCTCGAACAATAGATCATGCTTGAGCGGGTCAACCAGCGCGATCTCCAACACGTAGGCGACGATCGAACCAGCCGCCGATCCGCGCGCGTTGTACCAGATGTCATTTTCTTTGGCGTAGCGGCACAGGTCCCACACGATCAGGAAGTAGGCATCGAATCCCATTTTGCGGACGACGCTCAACTCGTAATCGATCCTTTCCTGGACCTCGGTGCTGGTGGCGCGTTCTCCGTAGCGTTTCTTCGCCCCTTCATTACACAGGTAACGGAGATAACTTTCCGCCGTATACCCTGCAGGGACAGCAAAATCGGGCAGGTGATAACCCTTGAAGCTCAAGTCCACGTTACATCGTTCAGCGATGAGCAAGGTGTTGCTCAAGGCTTCGGGGACTTCCGCAAACAAAACGTCCATTTCATCCGGCGTGCGCAGATAATATGAGTCGTCCGTCATGCGCATACGGTCGGGATCGGAGAGCAGGGTGTTGGTTTGGATCGCTAGCAGGATATCCTGCAAACGCGAATCAGCCTGGTTGATGTAATGCACGTCGTTCGTCGCGATATAGTTCGCCGAATAAAGCGCACCCATCTCAAGCAGTTTTTTATTTAAGTCGGTGATCTCTTTGATGTTGTGTTGTTGCAGTTCAACGAAGAAGCGGTCCCTGCCGAAGACATCGTAGTACCAGTTCATACGTTTGACAGCTTCTTCAGGGTTGTCATTCAGCAGCGCCCGCGGGATCTCAGCGGACATACATCCAGAGGTGCAGATAAGCCCTTCGGAGTGAGCCGCTAAAAAGTTCCGATCGATGCGCGGATAGTAGTAGAAGCCGTCCAATTGCGCGGCGGACGAGATCTTGAGCAGGTTCTTATATCCGGTTTCATTTTCAGCGAGTAACAGCAAATGTGACGATGTGCGGTCCAGCTTGGAGTCGCGGTCACTCATCGTACGTGCCGCCATGTAAGCTTCCACGCCAATGATCGGCTTGACACCCGCGTCGGTCGCAGCTTTGTAAAAGTCGATCACCCCGAACATCGTGCCGTGGTCTGTGATCGCCACGGCGGGCATATCCAATTCCTTGACGCGTTTGATCAGCTTCTTGATATTCGAGAAGCCATCGAGCAGGGAATATTCGGTGTGGACGTGAAGGTGGGCGAAGGACATGGGTAAGCCAGTTAACAGTAATCAGTTATCAGTGCTGGGGTTGATGGCATTATAGCACGTGTGTTCGAGAATGGAATTGACGGGATGCTTAAAATATTATTGGATAACTCGCTTAAGCGGTCCACGCCTATCGGGTTGAGTTTATGAGACAATAGATCTAACGCCGAGACGCAAAGTGAATAAAAGCTTAGCGTCTTGGCGCCTTTGCGTTAAGACTTTCCGCGAAGGGTTTATCCACGTGTAATCATTAAACAAAAATCCTCCAACTGGAGGATTTCTCTTGTGAGCGCGGAGGGGGTCGAACCCTCAACAAACGGCTTAAAAGGCCGCTGCTCTGCCATTGAGCTACGCGCCCATCATTATGGGTAAAGCGGACTGCATTCTAACATGGGAAATATCCATCGTCAACGTAAAATATATCTTACCGCAAAGCACGCAAAGCACGCCAAGAAAAGCCCTTATAAAACTTTGCGACCTTAGCGGTCTTCGCGGTTAATTATTTTGAAGTAAGACTCTCAAACACAAATGCGTCCAAGCACCCGGAGACACAAATGACTGATTTGATCCACGTAGATGAAGGAACGTTTGAAGCTGAAGTAATGAATTCCAGCGAACCCGTGCTGGTTGATTTTAGCGCGGCCTGGTGCCAGCCTTGCAAGATGCTCGACCCGGTCGTCAAGCAACTGGCTGGTGAATGGGACGGCAAAGTGAAGGTCGTCAAGATCGATGCGGACGAGAATCCCAACCTGGTGATAAAGTACGGCGTGATGGGCATCCCCACCCTGCTGTTCATCAAGAACGGCGAAGTCAAAGAACGCGTCACCGGCTTCATGCCAAAAGAAAAACTTTCGGCGAAGTTCAGTCCCCACTTCAATTAAGTTCTTCTCAACCACGAAGGACACAAAGTTCACAAAGGAAAACCTTGGTGCTCTTCGTGCCCTTTGTGTTTAATTTATTATCTCAGCATCTTATCCAGCAATTTCAGATCCACGCGCGAGCTTAGATCCAAACTCAACGGCGAGACAGACACCCAGCGTTTCGTCCGCAGAACGTACACATCCGTATCCTGCGGTTCATGTTTAAGCGCGGCTGATTCGCGATATCCGAAGATCCCAGCCTCATTCCAGGATGTGCGCTCAGGCGCGACCGGCTCATAATATCTTTGCCGCGAAACGCGCGTCAACTGCCAGGGCGTAGCCATCGTCGCATCAGATGGCACATCCACTTTCAAAAGATGTACATCCTGTAAAAGTTTCTTTTCCAGCAGTAAGTGGGCGATCTGCACGGTGAACTCAGCCGCGACAGAAAAGTCCATCTCGTCAGAATAGGAAAGATGATATTTCGAATGAGCTTCCAATGAAACCGCCAGCGCCGGGATCCCCAGCGACGCGGCTTCCATCGCCGCACCCACCGTCCCTGAGATGGTCACGCCCGAAGCGACGTTCTCGCCATAATTGATTCCCGATACGACCAGATCCGGTTTGAATTTCAGGACTTCCAACACGCCATGCAGGACGGCTTGCGCGGGACTCCCATTCACTGCATAGGCGCTCCATGCCTGACCATTGACCTGCACCTGCTCTTCAGCAATGATCCCATCTGACGTATTCGGCAAACTACGCCCCATGCCTGAAGACTGCTCACGCGGCGCGGACACAGTCACATACCCCAGCTCAGCAAGCGCCGCCGCTGCCGCCCACAGCCCGGGTGAACGGATGCCATCATCGTTGGTCAAAAGAATGTGTGGTTTCTTCATATCCCCCGATGATACGTGAGAACCTCAACCACCCCGGCATCTGCAATGACATTCAAACAAATTACACCAAACCTAATGACTGCTTACAAAAGCCCTTTGGCTGATTAGAGAACAACCGTCCTTTCGGGAGTTGTTTTTCTTATGCACGAAACCTGAACTCAGAAAGTATGTTAAAGGATGTTTGCCAAATAATCTCAAGAACTTTTTCAAGTGTAACTAATAAACAAGCCAGCAACTTTACTAGATTGCCTTTGGATATACCTGACGAACTGCAAATGCCCATTGGAATAATTCAAATGTATTTGATTACTTGTACGACAGAAATTACACAACCAAAAACCAGGAAGACAATTTTCCCAACTACTTAACTTGTCCCCGCAGTGAGTTGAGGAGCTTCTTAAACCCGCCCGGCTTGAACAAGTCCACGCGATGGAGGTGACGCAGAGACTCAGGCATGTCACATTTTTCGAGGCGCACCGGGATAATGAAGATCTCGTCACCGATCAGCAACTTCGCTTTATCGAGAGCGATCTTTAATTCCTCGTGGCGGTAGCCGTGCTGTTTGTCGAAGCCCTGTGAGAGGCAGACGAGGATCACGTCACTTTGCAGGATCGCTCTGCGGATCTCGTTCTGCCAATCCTGCCCAGGCTGGAGGTTCTCCGCATCGAGCCAGGCATGGACGCCGTCTTTGATGAGACGTGTATAAAGTTTATGAACGGCTTCCTTGTCACTATGCGCGTGGACAAGAAAGACATTGAGCGGCTGGGTTGTTTTTTTCATGTGCCGTAACCGGTTCCTGATCCTGCGGGAAATACAAGATCGGACAAACCCGCGCTTGCAAGCGGGGAGGGAAAACAGGACGGCTATTTTATTAGAACATGTATTCTAAGTCAACCCGTACTTAAGATGCCCCACTATCTCAACGTGCGCAACACCGCCAATGGATTCTGTCCGCGGCGGAGATTGAGTCCATGCAGGAGCAGGCCGAACTGCGAAAGACCGAACCACAGCAGGAAGAACGTCAGGCTGAGTGAAGCGCGGTCAATCCACATCGGCAGGTTTTTGATTAAGTCCGCAACTTGTGCGCGCCAGTCAGTCACCTTTTGTTGATATTCCTTAATCGCGGCAAGAAAATTTTCAAGGCTGGTCCTTGTTCCAGATAGATCGCCCCCCAACAGATAGGAGGTATCGCTCACGAAGGTGGAGGCTTGTTTGGCAACCGTCTCAGCGTTTGCGATTTCAGAATCCAGCGAATTGGTCGAAGCGATCAGGTCGGTCACGATCTTATCGGGTGCGCCGAGGTCAACACCGGGGATAAAGTTGCCGATCCCCTTTAGAACAGATTGCAGATTCACCAAAGCCGTCCGCGCCGCGTCAATTCGTGTGCGCGTCGTTTTCAATTCTGGCAGAAGCTGTTTATCCAGCGCACCTTGAATGCCATCGAAAAGATTTTTCGCGCTGGTGGATTGCGCTGCTAATTTCTCAAGCGCTTTTTCGCTGGCATCTACGATCCGCAAGGCGCGTTCAAGTTCGGCCTGCGAAGACTGCAACGTGGTTTGCGCCTGCGCCAGTTCCTGGTCGATATTTTTCAATTGGCTGACTGCTTGCTGAGTCAACGGCTTGTTATAGATCCAAGCCGCAGCGATGCCCACTACACTCAACAGCAGGAATATCGAACTTAGAACGATCAAGGTCCATGCGAGAATTTTACGAGCCATCACAGTCTCCTTGCTTTGATCAACCTCAAGCAGGCGCACAATATCTTGAATGGGGATGGTCGAAATCAGATCACTTGTATTGCAACATAAGAATGCCTGTTATTGTACAGCCAAAAAGAACAAATCAGTCACAGTTCCTTCATTCTGAAATGAGCAACTGGAATTCGGACTATAATCAATCATATTCACAGAGGAGAGATATCATGCTCGTTGTAATCAGTGACCTTCATCTCGGAGACGGCACGACCGCCGAATCGATTCCAGCCAGCGCGTTTTATTTGTTCGCCAAACGCATACGGCAGGATGCGCACTTTGCGTCTTTGCGACAGGGCAAGTACAGTCCTATTGAAGCGCTGGATGTTCTGCTCCTGGGAGATATCATCGATCCGCTCCACTCCACCAAATGGCTGTTCCCGCTGGCAGGTGAAGAGCAATACGACATCATCGACGGGGTAAAACTCGCCCGCATCACCGAACAGGGTGATAAGGACTACATCCGCCCATGGAGTGACCAGAACGATCCCAGATTCGCGGCGAAACTACTGGAAGTCACACGCTCCATTCTTGAATACAATAAAGAAGCGCTGGAAATTTTCCGCAAGCTGGCAAGCGGCGAATTCATCAACTTTGATGCCATCGACGGCAGCGGTGAGCGCGACCTCACCAACCTGAACAAGACCCCGCTCAAAGTCCGTTTTCATTACATGGTCGGCAACCATGATTGGTACTACCATCTCAAAGGACCCGCCTTCGATCAGATCCGTCAGGAGATCATCGATACCATGGGGCTCAGCAACAAGCCTACACCCTTCCCGTTCGATCTGCGTAAACTCGATCCCAACTCCGCCTGGGAAGCAGATAAATCCCCAGATATCGAAAAACTCTTCGATGACTATAGGGTCTTCGCCCGGCATGGCGATTGCTACGACACCTTTAATTTCGATGTAAAGAAAGGTCGCGATTATGCAACGCTCGGCGATGTCTTCACCATGGAAGTTTGCAACCGTTATCCCGAAGAATTAAAACGCACACCGAAGCTAAACAACGATATCGTCAACAACCTGCGGCACATCACCAACGTCCGCCCGGCGCTGGCGACACCGCTCTGGATCACAGGGCAGATCAAAAGACTCGCCAACGAAAACAAACTGCTGGGCGTCCCTGAAGCCGATCTGAAAACGATCTGGGATAATCTCTCTGATAAATTCCTAAGCCTTGATTATGTCAAAAGCAAGGATGAGTATTTCAAATTCGACATCGTCGACGCCATGCAAGTCGCCATCAAGATCTCAAAGTTCATTTCCTTCGAGACCATCGACAACATGATCTTTCGCATACAACACCGCCGGGTGGCTGGCGATGGTAAATCTTTTACGGAGCACGCCCTCGAAGAACCCGCGTTCATCGATGACTCGGCGCGGTATATCATCTACGGGCACACCCATCATCATGAAACCATCCCGCTCGATTTTGATGAAAGCCGCGGCAACCAGATCTACTTCAACTCGGGCACATGGCACACCTACTTCGATCTCGCGCGCAAAGACCCCAAGGAAAAAAAGTTCATTCCCTACAAAGCGCTCACCTACATCACCTTTTATAAAGATGACGAACACGACGAACGCCACTTCGAAACCTGGTCGGGTGCCTACGCCTAAACTCTACATGGATAAGGCTGTCATCATCATCGGGGGCGGACCCAGCGGACTCTCCACCGCCCTGCACCTCCAGCGGATTGCTCCGCATCTTTCTCCCCGCATCCTGATTCTCGAAAAAGAACAGTATCCACGCTTCAAGCTCTGCGCCGGAGGCTTGACCCTCGACGCCGAGATCATCCTCGAACGCCTCGGCTTGGACGTCAACGAAGTCCCCCACGTCACCGCGGATAACATCCACTTCGATTTTGCAGGCAAAGGGCTCAACATCCACATGCAAGGTCAACATGCCCTGCGCGTCATCCGCCGCAATGAATTCGATCATTGGCTGGCAAAAAAAGTAGAGAGTAGAGGCATAGAGATTAGAGAGGGGATTTCAGTTAAAAACATTATTCCGCAGAAAGATAAAATAATCGTTGAAACAGACCAGGGCACATTTGATGCGCAAGTTGTGGTCGGCGCCGATGGCTCGAACGGCATTACACGGCGCTGCATTTTTCCCAATGCAAATGTAAACACTGCGCGGGTGTTGGAGGTTATTACACCCGAACATTCCGTCATTGCGAGCCTGCCAAGGCGAAGCAATCCCCAACTACGTGAGGAGATTGCTTCGGGGAAGAACGCCCCTCGCAATGACGGAGATGCTTACTTCGAATTCTCACCGGTCCCGAACAACATCGCTGGTTACATCTGGGATTTCCCCACCCAAGTCAACAGTGAGCCCATGCGGTGTTGGGGCATCTACGATACGAACCTCCTCGCTGGCGAGAAACGCCCGCAGTTAAAAGAAACGCTTGCGAAAGAAATGTCACGCCTTGGATTCGATCTGAACGACTACGAGATCAAGGGACATCCCATCCGCTGGTTTAGCCCGGAGAATCCAATGTCGGTGCCGAGGGTGTTGTTGGTAGGCGATGCGGTAGGCGCAGACCCGATCTTCGGTGAAGGCATCAGCATCGCATTGGGATATGGCGCAGTCGCCGCGCGCGAGTTGAGCGAGTCGTTCCAGCATGGCGAATTTTCCTTCCGCCGATACAAGCCTCGGGTAGTGCGAAGCGCGCTCGGTCAAACGTTGATCGCCCGCTGGGTCATCACCTATATCATCTATCCGCTGAAATGGCGCTGGTTCCAGATCCTGTTGTGGAGAGTATTCAAGCCCATCGTTCTTCTAGTCGCATGGATCTTTGTGTTAAACTGGGGCAGGCGCATTCGTTGAATTACAATAGGGTTTACAATTTTCTTAAGTTCATAATAACTTAATTGCCGTCCTGATAACCAGACAACTTTTTCTATCACCATTTTAGATACCTATGGGCTTAGCAGATATTCACATCCACACCATTTATAGTTACGACGCCACCACCACCGTGCGCGGCGTACTCAAGCAGGCATCCAGCGTCGGCTTGAATGTCATCGCGATCACTGATCATGATGACATTCGCGGCGCGTTCGATGCGCGCGAGCTGGCTTCGGAATACAACTTGGAAGTAATCACGGGGGTTGAAGTTTCAACGCAAGACGGGCACCTGCTGGCATTGTTCGTTGATAAGATTCCCTCGCGTGGTCTATCGCTGGCGGAAACGTTAAAACATATCGGCGGGCTGGGCGGTATTGCCGTGGCGCCGCATCCGTTCAATCAACTACCCGGCAGTTTAAGCATGGATAAGGTGATCGGCACCTTGAACAAGCCCGCGCTCAAGAATGTGTTACGCGGCATCGAGATCTACAACATGACCACCCAGCCCTTCGATGAAAAGGTGCAAAAACTTTCGGTCTATCTGCCGTTCGCAAAGACTGCGGGGAGTGATGCGCATGTCTATTGGGCGATCGGCACGGGCACGACTGAATTCCCCGGCACACGCGCGGCAGACGTAAGAACCGCGCTGGAGAACGCCACCACCATTCCCCATCCGTATGAAGAAGATGTGATGAGGAAATATATTTTTAACTGGATGAGGCGTATCACCATGCGCCGCCTGGGATATGTTTCGGATCATGCAAATATCGCAGAGCCCATTCAAACCCAACGCATGGATCTGCGGTTCACAAAAAAGCAACGTATCAAAGTAAAGCGCAAAAAGAAAAGTGATACGCCCCAAAATTAAATCTTTCGAGCATGTAGCCGCGGATTTACACGAAATAAGCCAGCCCAATAAAGGGCTGGCTTATTGTTTGATTCGTTCAGGACAAATAATTTTATAATCCGTGCGCGAAGAGTCCGTGCAATCTGTGGCTGAATTTTAAGTCTGGGGTTTGATTACCTTACACTCTCAAAATCGGGACGCAGATGAACGCAGAAAACGTAGATTTTTTTGTCAGCGAAATCAGCGTTTTTCAGCGTCCAAAAAGCATTATATAAGGTAATCAAGTCTGGGGTCTTATCTTTTTCAAAAACCCCGGTGTGTTCAATCCTCTTTCCAGTAAATAAGTAAAGTAACCCTGCATCAGCACTTCCGCCTCCTGCTGGATGCTTCGACCCTGCTCAGCATGAGCCTCCAGGCTGGCGCGTGCGCGAGAAGCCTCTGTGTAGCTGGAACGTTGGAAGTGGCGCAGATACTTGAGCGTATCCACGGAAATATTCCGCAAGTTCGGCAGCCCCTGCCCGCAACGCGGACAGATCACCCCGCCCGCCGTAAACGAAAAGTATTGATCTTCCGCTACGATCGCACGTCCGCAGTTGGCACACTCAAAGAGTTGGGGACGAAAACCCATGTAATCCAGCAGACGCATTTCATAATAACGGATGACCAGCCACGGGTCGTCTTTCGAAGAAAGGCGAGAAAGGGTGTCCGTCAACAATCGAAACGTGGAGGCGTTCTCAGTATCATTTTCATAGGTGAAACGGTCCAACAATTCCATCACATACGCGGCTTGGCTCGTGAGGACGAGATCTTCGCGCAATGGCAGGTAGGCATCCACTGTGTCCGCTTGTGTGACGAGGAACATATCGCGTCCCTTCGCAAGCTGTAATCTGACATGCGTGAACGGCTCGATGTGTCCCGCTTTACGTGATGCCATCTTGCGCGCGCCTTTCGCAATGGCACGCGTCTTCCCCA
>JAYUGV010000065.1:0-5545 GCA_043767565.1 Anaerolineales bacterium | reverse complement strand
GGCAGGGCGGTGGCTTGCATCCATGTGCCAATGACTGATATCAACTGCCCGATTAGGAATAGCACATAGTCCCTTGATGCCAGGGCGGGGAAACGCTGTATGAGCTTTGCTCGGAATCGATTCACAATGAAATGTTTAAGTAGGACAATTTGTCAAATTGTCCTACGCCGGGACAACCAATTCAGGCATATCGTTGGCGGGTTTATTTACCAGGGTTGAGACTGCGTAGGCAGACATGGCGTCAGCTGGGAAAGGCTTGATGAGCGGTTGCAGGTTTTCGGGAGTCTGAGGCGCAGCGTCCAGCCATCTGGCATGATCACGCGGATGCAAGATCACCGGCATGCGGTCGTGGATCATTTCCATCAATTCGTTGGGTCCGGTTGTGATGATGGTGCATGTTTTTATGCTTGAGCCATCGACGCTTTCCCACGAATCCCATAGCCCAGCCATGGCAAAGGGCTGGTGGTCTTGCATGTGGATGAAGTAGGGCGTTTTGTTTTTTCTGTCGCCGAATGCTTTCCATTCGTAAAAACCATCTGCAATGATCAAGCAACGCTTGTGACGATAACTGCCGCGAAAGGATGGTTTTTCGGCGAGCGTTTCACCGCGCGCGTTGATCATGCGGCTGCCGATGGACGGGTCTTTTGCCCACATGGGGATCAGCCCCCACACAAAAAAATCAGCGGTGAAATTGCCATCGTTCGGGACCGCGAGGACTGGCTGCGAGGGTGCGATGTTGAAGCGTGGTGCGAACCTGACTGGAAAGTTGTAGTTGCTAAAAGTATCCTGCAGTTCGGCTGGGTTGACGGTCAATGTAAATCTGCCACACATACTTACTCCTTGATCTGTTTACTTGGTAATGTGAAATAAAATGTTGCGCCTTTGCCTATTTCTGATTCTACCCAGATTCGTCCGCCGTGGACTTCGATGATTCTTTTGACGAGTGTCAGCCCGATGCCGGTGCCTTCAGATCTGGCATTGAGTTTGTTGAACAAGCCGAAAATATTATCGTGATAGCGCGGGGCAATACCGATACCGTTATCGCGTACGTAGAAGGTGGTGAGGTGAGCTTGTGTATCGGTTGCGCCGATTTCAATGCGAGGCTTTGATCCGGGGTCCGAATATTTGGCGGCATTTTCGATCAGGTTTTGGACAACTTCCACCAGCCTGGTGCGGTCGCCCATGATCACTGGCAGATCCCTTTGGATCTCGACAATTGCGTCGATCTCATCCAACTTTCCCCGTACGCGATCGACTGCTTCGTGAACGATTTCTTTGAATGGAATATCCTCAGGCACGTTCATGAGTCTGCCAATGCGTGAGAGTTCGAGCAGGTCGTTAAGCAATGCCTGCATTTTTTGCGCCGCATTTGAAATGCGGTTGACATTACTTTTGATCCGCTCGGTATTACCGGCCAGCGCATCCTGTTCGAGATAGCCGAGAAAACCGGTGATCGTCACCAGCGGGGATTTGAGATCGTGAGAGACTGTATAAGTGAACCGTTCGAGTTCTGCGTTTTTTGTTTCAAGTTCAGCGATCAATTTTTGCCCCTGATCTAATTCAACCTGAAGAGCAGAGTTCAACCGCGCATTCTCGATTGCCAGACCTGCATACCCTGCGAACAAACGCAAGGCATCCAGTTGTTCTTCGGTGATGGCGCGCCCGGTGATCAGGTTATCCACACAAATGACCGCCACGGGTTTGTCGCCTGCCCAAACAGCCACTGCGGCATAATCTTTTACACCGAACATTTCATCTGCAAGCTCAACGCTATTTTCAATATCGTAGTTGTGGGTGAAATAGAGACCGTCGGGTTTTTCAAGCACGCGCATAAAAGTGGCAGCCTCAGTAATCGGATACCAAACATCCCACTCATCCACGATCTCGCTTTCCATATTGGTGCCAAATGTGCCATCTATCGACTCGCGTTCCAGGTTGTAAAGAAAGATGGCTAATCTGTCAAATTGCAGAGTATCGTGAACGCCATGCCAAATCCTTTCCAAAGTTGTTCTCAGGTCAGTCACTTCAGTGACGCGTTCTCCAAGTGCGACAACCTTTTCCAACATGGCGCGTCGGCGTGCCTCGCGTTCTTCAGCCTGTTGTTGTTGTTGTAACTCGACTTGCAGTGCGTCGTTTAAGCGGGCGTTTTCAATAGCCAACCCGGCATAGCCCGCAAACAATCGCAGCGCTTCCAACTGTTCGTTCGTGATGGGTCGCTTTGAAATAACCTGATCCACACAAATCACGGCTACGGGTTTTTCTCCCGTCCGGGCAGCAACAGCTGCGTAATCTTTTACGCCAAACATAATATGCCCTGTCGCTATATTATGCTCCGTCTCGTAGTCATGGGTAATATACAAGCCGTTTGCGTTCTGAAGAACATCGATAAACGAGACTGTTTCCACCGTTTCATTGTTGAGGGAAATATGCGAATCCCATTCTTCGATCATTTCGCCCCGACTGCTGGTCCCATAGGTGCCATGCATGGTGTTATGCTCGGGGTCGTAAAGATAAATACCCAGGCGGTCAAAGTCTAGATCATGGCGAATACTTTGCCAGATTCTTTGGAGGGTGGTGTGTAGGTCTTGGATTTCGGCAACGTACTGCCCAAGCTTTACAATTTTTTCTAGCAGTTCACGGCGCTGCTGTTCGGATTCCTCGGCATTCTTTTGCGCGGTTATATCCCGTGAGATGCCGATGGTCCCGATGACTTGCCCAGCCGAGTCTTTGACCGGCACCTTTGTGGCAGAAAGCCAGCGCGGTCTACCAGCCTCGGTTGGATTGAGTTCAACGCGATCAATGATCGGTTGACCGGTTTCAATGATCTGTTTTTCCTCGTTCAGGAATTGCTGTGCCAGTTCAGATGGCTGAAAGTCAAAGTCGGTTTTGCCGATGGCATCTTGCGGTTGGTCAAGTTTTAGGAATTGAGATTGCGCCTTGTTGACGCGTATAAAACGAGAGGCTGTGTCTTTAAAATAAACTGCATCGGGAATATTATCCATAAAGATTTGAAGAAGATCACGTTCGTATCGAAGCGCGCCCTCCGATTGTTTTCGCTCGGTGATATCTTGATACATGCCAATGGATCCATGCGCAATGCCATGCTCGTCGCGCAAGTCCACAGCTGCTTCAAATACCCAGCGGAGTTTGCCATCGCGCGCTTTGATATGGTGTTCACATTTCCAGATGGTGATTTTTCCCGAGCGCACCTGTTCAATAGCATCATCGAATGGATATTCTGCCAGATCTTCGAGAAGCAGTCTTTCCTGCACAAGTGAATCCCATAGATGTTCATCGAATTCTTCAGGTTTGTAACCCGTGATTTCGAAAATTCCCTCACCTATAAAATCGTAAATAACTTTATTATCAAGGTATGTCTGATGATACGGCACAGCACCGGCAACCTCTATTGCTTGTCGATAAATAACCTCGGATTTGCGCAGGGCTTCCTCAGCCTGTTTTTGTTCCGTAATATTCGTTACTGCGCCCACGATCCCGGTCAGGCGGTTTTGCTTTTCATCCCAAACCGGGTGTGAATAGACTCGGACCCACTGCACTTCTTTTGTCTTGGTATATGTCCGAATATCGTGAATTACTTTTTCATTGGTGTTTAATTTTTTCAGGGCTTGGGCGTCTTTCACCGCATCATCAGGATGGAGATGTGCAAGCCAGCCGCCGTGTGCGACATATTCTGCGTAGGTATACCCGGTCATGGCTTCGAATGCGCCTGCCACCCAATTCAAACGCATTTTGCCGGTTGAATCAATTTCGGTTGAAAACGTGTAATCAGAGCTGACCCTCGAGATCAGGCGATACCGTTCCTCGCTGATGCGTGCGCGGGCAAGCGAGTTCCTGACCGTGTGTGCCCCCAGATATTGAAGCACCGCACCGACCGGGAACAACACCAGGCTGACGATCCAGGTGGTTAGCGGCGTATCTTCAACGTAAGGTTTAAGAGTTCCCTGCATTTCTTGAAATACCATAAATCCGCCAGCCATCAGCGACAGGCAGGTAAATAGGAATGCACCGGTTCCGCCCAATAAGACCCCGGCAACCACGATCACCAATCCATAGCCTAATAAATACGCCTCCCCGTTAACGCCGCTCCCCGTTATCGCTGAGGCTGTAAAAAAGAACCAGAAGGCGCTTACTTGTATGATGGATGCGGCTCTTACCAAGCCGCGCCGCAGCATGATCAATAGAATAATGTTGACCGTCTCGCCGAAGCCTGCTTGGATCAATGCCCGGGTGACGTTTTCAGGAGTTCTGAAGAGTGAATAAATGACATATGGGATCGGCGCGCAGATCAACATCCACAAGATGACGTTTAGCAAATAAGCCTGCTGCGTTTTAACTTCATCTTCAAATGTCGGCGCGTTGAATAATCTTTTTAGAGAGTTCATGGCTTCTTTAGCTTCCTAAAATCGCCATCTCGCAGGGTGACACCGATCGCATCGAGGTGCTCCAGCAGCGCCTGTGCATATTTGCGACTGGTATTAAAAAGATCACGCACTTCGGCGAGCGATATTTTTTCGTTTTGAGTGAGAGTGTTCTGAATCCTTGACACCATTAAATCATAATCGCTTTTACGGAAAATCACATCTGCCGAAACGGCGAGCAGCCCGCCCAATTCGATTAATGCATTCAGGACTTCTTCGCCGACTTCGGATTGGCAGTCTTTGACGCTCGGCGGACCAAACGGATTCGCCTCGAACTTCCGCATCAATGTCTCGACTTTAGCCTGCTCCTGTCCATTGAACTTGATCTCATGCCCAAACCTGGTGGCGAAGGCAGAGTGATCAGTCAGCAAGTGAACAGTGATCAGTTTTTTTGTAATGGCGTTAAATACACGCGGACCTAGTTTGAGTTTGCTCTTCAACTCTTCACGCGGCATACCGCGCCGCAACGGATGATCCTTATGATATGACTCGACCAACAGCATGGTTTTATCGAGCAAGATGTTCCAGTGGGGGAGCGCAATGATAAGCGCATCGCTGGAAGTGGTTTGCGCGCCATCTTCCAATTGGATTAATTTTCCGTTTTCTAATAACTCTTGCAATGCATCTGTTGCAGGGATTGATTCCAAACGTGAGCGTGTGACAAGTTCTTTGATCGTCGCGATATTTGCCGCCATAGCTGCTTCGAACAGCACATCGGCAGGCGAGCCTTGTGCTAGTGACTCCAATGACTTGAGTACATCTTCATCAAACCGTTTGTGGCGACCCTTGGGTTGATGATCAACAATGACACCGCCGCCCAAGGTCTCACTGGGGGAGGGTCGGCGCAGGATGTAGCGGTCGCCTCGCACAGCCACGATCGGGTCGCGGAGTTCAAGTTGGATCCAGCCTTCATCATTTGGGTTGAGTTCTTCTTGACCGAGTATTCGCAAGGTAGCAATGGTTTCGCTTGTGCCGACAAAGAATTTCACTTCATCGCCATGTTTCAGGGAAGTTGAAACATCTTTGAGTAACCGAAAACGCGCGTCGAGCCTGCGTGTGGCTTGATATTGATTTGGGTATACCACCACGGCTCCACGTTGGATCTG